>DASWRT010000506.1:0-16761 GCA_036403035.1 Allostellaceae bacterium
TCACGGTGGTTCTGCTGGTGCTGGTGATCTTCGTCACGATGGTGTACGGCCCGATCGCGGCGATGTTGGTCGAGCTGTTCCCGACGCGGATCCGCTACACGTCGATGTCGCTGCCGTACCATATCGGCAACGGCTGGTTCGGCGGCTTCCTGCCGACTACGTCCTTCGCGATCGTCGCCGCCACGGGCAACATCTACGACGGCCTGTGGTATCCGGTCGTGATCGCCGCGATGACCTTCGTCGTCGGCCTGCTGTTCGTGCGCGAGACGAAGGACAGGCCGATCGACGTCTGACCGGCGCGTCGCCGCCGACCGGCGAAACCGGCCGGCGGCACCATGCATGGAGGCCGCGTCTCCCTTGTTGGGACGCGGCCTTTTCGTTCCTCGTCCGGAGGAGGAGAACGCGACCATGAGGGCCGGCGGGCGCTGGGCGGCGCCGGCGGCGCCAGCCCTCGGCTGGCGGAGCGCATGGCCGGGGCTCTGCGCGACGCTGACCGGCGTCGGGCTCGGCCGTTTCGCCTACACGGCGCTGATCCCGTTCCTCGTCGCCGCCGGCGCGGCGACCGCCGCCGAGGCGGCTTATGCCGGCGCCGGCAACCTCGCCGGCTATCTCGCGGGCGCGCTGATCGCCCCGGCGGTCGGCCAGCGTCTCGGCCCCGCCATGGCCATCAGGATCGCGCTCGGCGGCAGCATCGCGAGCCTCGCGGCCTGCGCGGCGCCGCTCGGGTTCGTCTGGCTGCTGGCGTGGCGCTTCGTGATCGGGGTGACCGGCGCGCTGCTGCTGACGCTGGCGCCCAGCCTCGTGGTCGGGCTCGCCGCCCCGTCGCAGCGCGGACGTGCGGGCGGCCTCGTCTATACCGGCATCGGGCTCGGCACGCTGCTGGCGAGCGGCAGCGTCGCACCCCTCGCCGCCGCCGCGGGTCCGGCCGCCGCATGGGCGGTCCTGACCGCCGCCGCAATCGTCGCAGCCGCCCTGTCATGGCGACGCTGGGGCACTCTCGAACGGAAGCTGAGGGATGCGGAGACCTCGCCTCCGCCCGAACGTAGCGGCGGCGGCTTCGGCCTGCCGCTGGCCGCGCTGCTGACGATCGCCGCGAACGGGATGGACGGCGCGGGCTTCGTCCCCCATACGATCTTCTGGGTCGATTATATCGCCCGCGTGCTGGGCCGCGGCGCCGGAGCCGGCGCGTTTAACTGGGCCCTGTTCGGCGCGGGCGCGCTGGCCGGGCCGTTCCTGGCGGGGGCTCTCGGCGACCGGATCGGCCTCGCCCGCACCGTGACGCTCGCCTTCGCCTGCAAGGCGCTCGCGGTGCTGCTGCCGGTCCTGACCGACGCGCCAGCGGCGCTCGCCCTGTCCTCGGTGGTGGTCGGCGCGCTCTCGCCCGGCATCACCACTCTCGTCGGCGCCCGCCTCACCGAACTCGTCGCGCCGGCCCGGCTCGCCAAGGCCTGGAGCGTCGCGACGCTGAGCCTCGCCTCGTTCCAGGCGGCGAGCGCCTACGGCATGTCGTTCGCGCTCGTCCGCACCGGCGCCTATCTGCCGCTTTACGTGGCCGGCGCGGCCTTCGAGGCGATCGGGCTGCTGTTCTGCCTTGGCGCGATCAGCGGCGGCCACCGCTCGCGGCGGCAGGGCACAGCTTAACTTCGCGGCTTGGCGCGGTGCGTCGGCACGGCGCGGAGCGGGTCCTCCGGCCAGTCGTGCTTCGGGTAGCGGCCGCGCATCTCGGCGCGGACCGCGCGATAGCTGCTCGCCCAAAAGCCGGCGAGGTCCTGCGTGACCTGGATCGGCCGCCCCGCCGGCGAGAGCAGGTGCACGACCAGCGGCACCCGGCCGCCGGCGATCGACGGCGTCGCCATCGCGCCGAACATCTCCTGGAGCTTCACCGCGAGCACCGGCGTCTCGCCGGTCGTATAGTCGAGCGGGATGCGCCGGCCACTCGGCACGGCGGCGTGCGTCGGCGCGAGCGTGTCGAGCCGCTGCTGCCGCGCCCAGTCGAGCTGCGCCCGCAGCGCCGCGCCGAGATCGACCCTGGCGAGGTGCGCGCGGCGGGTCACGCCGTCGAGAAACGGCGCCAGCCACGCCTCCAGGGAGGCGAGGAGCGCCGCGTCGGAGAGGTCCGGCCAACCAGCCTCCTCTTCCCCCTCGACGCGGCGCAGGAACGCGACACGGGCGCGCCAGTTCTCGATCTCCGGCGTCCAAGGAAGCGCGGCGAGGCCGAGGTCGCGGATGCCGTCGAGCATCGCCGGTACGACCCGAGCCGGCGGCGGCGCGGGCAGCGGCGCGTCATCCAGCACCAGCGCGCCGAGCCGGCGCTGCCGCCGCGCCGCGACCGCTCCGTCGCGCCGGTCCCAGCGGACGACGTCCTCCGCGACGATCGCGTCGGCGAACGCTTCCTCGATCGCCGCGCGGTCGACCGGCGCGGCGAGGAAGATGCGGGCGCGGCGGCGGTCGCCGTCGAGGTCGGCGGCGACGAGGAAGTCCGCGGCGGCGAGCGGGTCGGTCGTCGGGAGCCACGCGCCGCTGCCGTTGCTCAGCCGGAACTCGCCGGGCATGTCGGCGCGGCGCTGCGCGATGCGGTCGGCATAGGCATAGGCGAGCAGCCGTCCGGCTTCGCCGAGCGGCGGCACGGCTACGGCGTCGCCGTCCTCGGCCCGTGCCGCCGCGAGCCCGAGCCGCCGGCGCAGCGCCACGGCGCCCTGCCGGATCCGGCGCACGGCGCCTTCGGCGGCAGCTCCGCCCCGACCGCTCCCGCCGCCGCGCAGCAGCGCGAGACGTGAGCGGAGGTCGCCGTCGCCGCTCACGACATCCCGCTCGCCGAACAGCGCAGCGATGTCGCAGGCAAGCACGGCGGCGCCCTGTCCCTCCTCCCGCGCGCGGACCAGCATCGCGGCGAGCCGCGGATGGATGCCGAGCGCGACCATGCGGCGACCGCGCGGCGTCAGCCGCCGTCCGTCCGGGTCGAGCGCGCCGAGGCGGATCAGCAGATCGGCGGCCTGGGCGTAGGCGCCCTCCGGCGGCCGATCGAGCCAGGGCAGCGCCGCCGGGTCGGCGCCCCACGCCGCGAGGTCGAGGGCGAGCGGAGCGAGGTCGGCGTCGAGGATCTCCGGCCGGCTCTGCGGAACGAGAGCGCGCTGCCCGGCCTCGCTCCACAGCCGGTAACAGACACCCGGCGCGGTGCGGCCGGCGCGGCCGCGGCGCTGGTCGGACGCCGCCTGCGAGACGCGCACCGTCTCCAGCCGCGTCATGCCGGTCCGCGGATCGAAGCGCGGCGCGCGCGCATAGCCGCCGTCGACGACGACGCGCACGCCCTCGATCGTCAGGCTGGTCTCCGCGATCGTCGTCGCCAGCACGATCTTGCGCCGTCCCGGCGGCGCCGGCCGCAGCGCCGCGTCCTGCATCGCGGGCGGAAGGTCGCCGTAGAGCGGATGCACGTCGACCGCGGGCGGCAGGCCGGCATCCCCGATCAGGCGCGCGGCCCGGCGGATCTCCCGCCCGCCGGGCAGGAAGGCGAGCACGTCGCCGCCGTCGGGGCCGGCGTCGAGCGCATCGCGCACGATCGCGGCGACGCCGGTCTCGACCGGCTCGCCGGCCGGCCGCTCGCGATAGCGAGTCTCGACCGGATAGCTCCGCCCCTCGCTGGTGACGATCGGCGCGTCGCCGAGGAGGCGCGCGACCGCCGCGCCGTCGAGCGTCGCCGACATCACGAGAAGCTTGAGGTCCTCGCGGAGGCTGCGCTGCACCTCCAGGCAAAGGGCGAGGCCGAGATCGGCATCAAGGCTGCGCTCGTGGAACTCGTCGAAGATCACGAGGCCGACGCCGTCCAGCGCCATGTCGTCGTGGAGCATCCGGATCAGGACGCCCTCGGTGACGACCTCGATCCGCGTGCGCGGGCCGACGCGGCTGTCGAGCCGCATGCGGTAGCCGACGGTCTCGCCGACGCCCTCGCGCCGCGCCGCCGCCATGCGCATCGCCGCCGCGCGCGCCGCCAGCCGGCGCGGCTCCAGCATCACGACGCGGCGATGCTCCCCGCCGAGCCAGGGCTCGTCGAGCAGGGCGAGCGGCACGCGGGTCGTCTTGCCGGCGCCGGGCGGCGCCTGAAGCACGGCGCTTCCCGCCGCGCCGAGCGCACGGCGCAGCTCGGGCAGGACGGGCTCGATCGGAAGCTCGGCAGACGCAACGGAAACGGCTGATGACATGGCGCGCAGCACTATGGGGATCGGCCGCGCACCGCGCCAGTGCCGGCGGGCAACGACGCGGAACGGTGAAGCGCATCGAGGTGTACATCAACCATGGCTACGATCGATCGAGCGACTGTCCTGGTTGTGGACGACGAGCCCACCGTTCGCGCAACCCTTGCCAGTTCGCTTGCCGACGGCGGCTTCGTCGTGCTGACGGCGGAGGATTCCTACGACGCGATCCGCGTGCTGACCGAGCACCCGGAAATCGACCTGCTGCTGACGGACCTCGTCATGCCGCACAGCACGAACGGCTTCGACCTCGCCCGGCAGGCGAAGCTGATGCGGCCGCACCTTAAGGTGATGTACATCACCGCCTTCGCCGAAGCCGAAGAGACGGATCGCGGACCGAAATACGGCGACGTCGTGCGCAAGCCTTTCCGGCAGGACCGCCTCGTCCGCGACATCTGGCGGACGCTCACCGCCGGCGGCGTGTAACGGCGCCCGGCGGGCCGCATTACCGCCGACGGCGCGGCGTACAACCCATCGCGCGATTTCCTGTCCTGCCCAGTACAGGCACGCCGGTTCCGGCGGCTGCTGTGAGGCACTCCTTTTGCTGCCCGGTCGGCGACTCTATCGACCGGTTCGGGAGTGCCGCCGGGAACTCGCGCCAATGGAGTTCCGCAACCCGTTATTTCGCGTGAAAGGAACTTAGAAGGACGCTGTCCTGTTGGCAGATGAAACGGACGGAGGGAGCCGCTACGATGAGCACAATCCTACTTATCATCCTGATTCTCCTGCTGGTCGGCGCCCTGCCGACATGGCCGTACAGCGGCGGCTGGGGCTACTACCCCAGCGGCGGACTGGGGCTCCTGCTGATCATCGTCCTCATCCTCGTGCTGACCGGCCGCATCTGAGCGCGGATCCGCACGTCCACGATGGCGGGCAGCCGACGACCGGCCGTCTGCGGACGTGCGGATCGGCCGCATGGGGGAGCAACGGCAACACGCCGCCGCTCGCCCGCCCTGATGACCGTGGCCGCTGTCCTCGCGAGCGTCGTCGGTGCGGGTCGGGCGGCGGCGATAGCGGTCGCTACGATAGCGGCACAGCGGCCGGTCCAGCCGATAGGAACGCTAGGAACGGCAGCACATCCGCTGAGCACAGGACGGTTGCAGCCGCCCCGCGCTACGCTCCCTGCCCTTCCTCGGGCGGTGCGGGGCCGCGCGTCACGTCCCGTCCGTCGAGACGCGGCAGGCTGACCGGCGCCCCGGTGCGGGCGGACTGGTAGATCGCCTCCATCAGCAGGTGATCCTGTAGCCCTTCCTCGCCGGCCGTGTGCGGCTCGCGGTTGCCGCGGACGCATTCAGCCATGTGGTCCAATTCGAGCGCGAACTGGTTCGCCTCCGCCAAGCGGAGTTCGGCGATACTCTCCGCCCTGCCCTCGCGCCGCCCGACCCGCATCCGCAGCCCCTCATACGCGAAGGCCGGATCGAGGTCGATCCAGCCCTGCTCGGCGTAGACGCGGGCGCGTCTCGCCTCGTGCAGACCGTAGCTCGCACCGAGCTTCGCCAGTACGCCGCTCGGGAAGCGCAGAAGGAACTCGACCGTCTCCTCGACCTCGCGAAAGCGCGCATCGTTCGGCGTGCTGCTGATCGACGCGAACACCTCGACCGGCTCCTCGCCGGTAACGTAACGCGCGAGGCTGAGACAATAGATGCCGATGTCCGGCATCGAGCCGCCGCCGGCCATCGCGCGCTTCAGCCGCCATTGCTCGGGGTCGCCCATGTTCTGCGTGTTGGTCGCCTCGATCAGCTTGACGGCGCCAAGCTGCCGCTCCCGCGCCATGCGGATCAGCATGCGGTGGTGCGGTTCGTATTGGCAGCGATAGGCGATCATCAGCTTGCGGCCTGCCTGCCGGCAGGCATCGATCATCTCCCGGCATTCCGCCGATGACGTCGCCATCGGCTTTTCGCAGAGCACGTGCTTGCCGGCCCGCGCCGCACGGACGACGTACTCGCGATGCATGCTGTTCGGCAGGACGATGTAGACGATGTCGATCTCGGGATTGTCCCGGAGCCGGTCGAAGTCCTGATAGGCATAGACGCTTTCCGGCCTGACGCCGTACTGACGGGCGAGCGCCGCCGCCTTGTCCGGCGTGCCGCTGACGAGCCCCGCCAGCTTCGCATGCTTCGCCTGCCCGAATGCCGGGATGATCTCCTCGACGGCGAGCCGGCCGAGACCGACAACCGCGACGCCGACGCGCCGGGCGGGCGCATCCGGGTTCTCAGGGCCGCCGGACGGACGCTCGGTCGGAGCGGTCCAGGGCGGGAACTCCACTTTGCCGCCCTCTCCGACCCGGCCGACATCGACCGGCGCAGCATGCGCCGTTCCGCCGGCGGCAACCGCCAGACCGGCGGCAGTGGCGGCGCCACCGGCCTGGAGCAGCGCCCGCCGCGTCAATCCATCCCGCTCCCCGTCCATCCCGGCCATCCTCGCAGCGCCGTTTCCCATGACTGGGGCAACGGCCGCCGGCGGACGATGTTCCTTCCAGGCTCTGAGCCGGATATGACGCTATGCGCCGATGCCGTCGCGCCGTCCTGCCTCGTCCCCGTCGGCGGTGACGAGGCGGGGCGGCTTCAGGCGGAGCGTCACGTCCGCGCCGTCTGTCTCGGCGACGAAGGCGAGGCCGGCCTCGACCAGCGCGTGCATCGTCAGCCGCCCGACCGCGGCCCCGCCTGCCGTCAGGAAATCCGCGAACAGCAGCGTCGATACCGGCAACGTCTTGCAATCCCGGCCGCCGGCGATCGACCGGTAATCTTCCAGCGCGGTGATCCCGATCGCGGACGCCAGCGCCGCGCCGAGGCCTTGCCGCCGCCATTCCGGCTGCACCCAAAGGAACATCAGGTCGATTTCGTAGACCGTCCGCTCGTGCCGCCGCGGCGTCCCGGCCGCCGCCGCTGCCCGGCGGAGACGGCGCGCGAGCGTCGCGAAGCCGAGAAACCGTTCCCCGCCGGCGCTGCCGGCCTCGCCGAGCGTCAGCGTCGTACTCTCGAATTGCCCGCCGTCGAGGCGCATCAGCCGGTCAAGCTGATCGAGCGGGTCAGGCCGTCCTGATTCGCCTGATGCCAGACGCGCCGCGGCGATCTCGCGCCGCACATGGCGGATTCCGAACTGCCATGGGTCGGCATGGACGGCGACCCGGCGCCCGTCCGGCCAGGAATCGTGCCCGGTCAAGGCCCGCACGCGCCCGCCGTCGAGCAGGAAACCGGACCGGCGCCGCGCATGCCAGATCGTGGATAGAGTCGGAGTCTCGGGGGCGGCCATCGTGTTACCGGAAACTGTCGGAGAAGAAGAACAAATAGTGACCAATGGACTCCGACGCCAGAACTATCGCACCGGCGAACGGCCGTGCGGGACGGCCACGGCTCTCTGCCGCCGGAGCAAGGGCACGCCCGGAAGAAACAAATATCGGCGAAACTAAAGTTGTCGGCCGAGACGGTCGCGGAACCGAATGTTCCTGGGCTATTTTTATCCCGGATTTCTCACAAGGAGCCGTGCCGCGATGCTGCTCCTTGTGAGAAATCCGAGTTACGGAGGCCGCACCGACGCAGCCGGCTTGCGGGCGCAGCCGCAACAAGCCAGATAACAAGCGCCGGAAAGGCCGCGATGCGCGAGCGCGCCGCCCCGAGCACAGCCCCGGCGGCCGTTGCGCCGCAGCAGCGCAGCGGCCGGAAGCGCGGCGGATGAGAGGCGGCGGGCCGTCGACCGGGACGGCGCAGGTAGTTCACGGGCGGTAACGCGCCTGGCGCCTGCCGGCACGGAGCGGAGCGGGGCGAAGGTCGCGATGGCTCCGCCCGGCCGCTGCCGGCGTTCACTCGCGGCACGTCATGCCGAGGGAAGCGACGGAGCCCACCAGCCAAGCCGACAAAGGGGAGCGGGCACGATGCCGAAGAAGGACGACGATGCAATCCCGGCCGCGCTCCAGCCGAAGCAGAGCGACCTGACGTTCGATCTCGGCCGGACGCTCGCCGCGGTGGTCGCGGTGCGGGCAAGCATCCCGGAGGATGCGTTCACCGCCTCGATCCTCGGCACCGAGCGGTCGGGAAGCGGCGTCGTGATCCGCGACAACGGGCTGGTGCTGACGATCGGCTATCTCGTGACCGAGGCGGAGACGATCTGGCTCACCTCGATCGATGGGCGGGCGACGCCCGGGCATGTGCTCGCGTACGACCAGGAAACCGGCTTCGGGCTGATCCAGGCGCTCGGCCGGCTCGATCTGCCGGCGCTGGAGTTCGGCCGATCGGCCGGCGTGCAGAGCGGCGACCCCGTGATCTTCGCCGCGGCCGGGGGCCGCCGGCATGCGCTCGCGGCCGAGGTCGTGGCGCGGCAGGAGTTCGCCGGCTACTGGGAATACCTGATCGAGGATGCGATCTTCACCGCGCCGGCGCATCCGCTGTGGGGCGGAGCGGCGGTGATCGGCGCCGACGGCAAGCTGCTCGGGACCGGGTCGCTGCACGTGCAGCACGCGGATCGGAACCAGCGCGGCGGCAGCGGCGCGCTCGACGTCAACATGGCCGTGCCGATCGACGCGCTGGGGCCGATCCTCGACGACCTGACGATCTACGGCCGCCCGAACCGGCCGCCGCGGCCATGGCTCGGCGCCTATTTCGCCGAGGCCGACGGCGGCGGCATCGTCGTCGCCGGGCTCGCCAAGGGCGGACCGGCGCATCGCGGCGGCGTGCAAGTCGGCGACGCGATCCTGGCCGTCTCGAACGAACGGGTGAGCGACCTTGCCGGCCTTTACCGCCTTGTATGGGCAAGCGGCGCGGCGGGTATCGAGATCCCGTTCGTCGTGTCCCGCGACGGCGAGCAGCGGGCGATGCGGGTGCGCTCGGGCGACCGCGCGACGTTCCTCAAGACGCCCCGCCTGCACTGATACCGACGGCCGTCGAGCTTACCTCATCGGCCGTCGGTTAAGCCCGCGCGGCGCGTGAGCGGCACCCGCTCGGCATTGGTCAACGACCGCGGCCGACGATATGATACCAACGGCCGTTGAGCTTGACTCATCGGCCGTTGGTTGATCCCGTGCGGCGTTTGAGCAAAACCCGCTCGGCATCGGTCAACGACCGAGGCCGACGGTATGAGACCGCCGCCGGACCTCACCAGTAGCGGACGCGGCCGACGTCGACGTGGACGAAGTCGGATTGCGGGTAGTAGCCGACGCCGCCCGCCCTGAGCGATGCGGCGGCGCGGCGCACGTCGCGCAGCGAGCGGCCGGGCACGCGGATGTCGATCGCCATTCCCTGCGTATGCAGGCTGTTCGGCACTACGCCGTCGGTGAACGACGCGAGCATCGCGTTGGTCGCAGGCGAGCGGTAGCCGGAGATCACCTGATAGGGCGCCCGCGTCCGCAGCCTGGATTGCAGCGCGCTCAGGAGGTCGAGCAGGCGCGGGTCGATCTGGTGGATCTGTTCGGTCCGGAAGTCGCGGAGCAGGTGGTTGATCCGCCGCATGCCGGCCGGGTCGTAATGCCCGTCGGCCCAGTAGACGGTCTTGAGCGTCTCGCCGGTATGCAGGTTCTCGAAGGCGAGGGAACGGGCAATGCCGATACGGTGGGCCGCCTGGACCGGAGCGGCTGCCGCGAGCGCCGCCGTGCCGGCCGCCATCCCGAGAAAGGACCGCCGATCGAGCAGCCTCCGTTCCTGCATCCCCCACCCTCCCCGTATGGTTAGCGGACCACCCCTTTAGCACGATCCGGGCGGCGTCTCCAACCTCCGATTGGATGGGGCGACTCGCAAAAGCGGCGACCGTCCGGCGGGCGCGGCCGGTATTACCGGACCGCCGCGACGGCGACAGCCGGCTTGGCCTTCGGGACCAGCGGAGGCGACGGCGGTGCGGCGTTGCTGACCAGGGCGGGAGCGCTGCCGCCAAGGACCGCCATCAGCCGCTTGTCGCGGCCGTAAACGTCGTCGCGGAACTCGACGGTGCCGTCGGGATCGACGAAAGCAGTCGCGTAGAGAATCTGGACCCGCAGCCGATGCACCAGTTCGACCCGCGAGGTCTCGCTGCTCGCAATGGCGCGATCGATATCCTCGGGGCCGATCTTCAGATCCTGGAGGACATAGGCGGCCAAGTCCTTCGCCCGCTCGGTGCGCACGCAGCCGTGGCTCTGCGCCCGCACGAAACGCTCGAAGGTGCCGCGCGAGTTCGTGTCATGGAGGTACACGTCGAACTTGTTCGGCGTGTCGAACTTGATCTGCCCGAGCGGGTTCTTCGGTCCCGGCAGCTGCTGAAGTCCCTTCCCGCTGACATAGGCCATCTGGTTCTTCGCCAGATAATGCGGGTCCTTCTTCACCTTCAGGCTGATCTCGTTGGCGATGATCGAGGCCGGGATCGTCCAGGCCGGGTTGAACACGACCGCAGCGACCGCAGTGCGCAGCACCGGCGTCGGGTGCTGCGGATCGCCGACCACCACCTTCATGCTCATGACCGGCGTGCCGCTCTCGACGACGTCGAGCGTCGCCGCCGGCACGTTGACGACGATGCCGGTGCGCAGCAGGTCGCGCGGCAGCGACCGCCAGCGTTCGAGGTTCGCGGCGATCTGATCGATGCGCGCCTTGACCGGGACGTTCATCGAGGCGAGCGTGCGCGGACCGATCGCCCCGTCCGGCACGATGCCGTGGCGAGCCTGGAAGCGCTTAACGCCCGCCGCGAGCGCATCGTCGTAGAAGGAAGGATCGTTCGGATCGACGGCGGCGACGACCGGCGCGTCGACGGCGGCCGTCGCCGATTGCGCACCCTGCGAGCCTGAATCGGCACCGGCGGGCGGCTGCGCCGCCACGGTCACCACGGGCGCCGCCGTCTCGACGGGCTGCGCCGCGGGCACAGCGGGCTGCGCCGCGGGCGCGGCGGCGGCGGCGGCCGCAACCCGTTCCAGCTCCGATGCCGGGAGGTCGCCTTCGACGACGAGCCGCGCGCGAATCGCGGGAACCCGCTCGTCGACCATGCCCGGCTTCAGGGACGCGCCGTTCTTGATGCGTCCCCAGCCGCCTTGCTGCGCCAATTCGTTATAGTGCGCGAGCGCCGCCCTGAGTCGCTGATAGCTGATGTCGGTCGGCGGCAGGCCGGCATACCACGCCGCCAGCGTGCCGTTCCCGATGGCGCGGCTGAGCCCGGCGACGGCGTCGAAGGCCGGCGCGCCGATCGCCCAGTCGGTCTCGAAGTCGCTCGGCCGCACCCGTCCCACGGCGAGCACGGAGGCGTAGCGGAGCGCGACTTGCGTCAGCAGCAGGTCGCGTTCCCCGGCGGAGAGGCCGCTGCCGCCGGAACGGGCGCCGGGCGCTGCGAAGGCCGTCGCCGGGACGTTGAACTCGAAGCCGTGCTCGGCCGCCGCGGCGATCGCGGCGGAAAGCGCGGCGACCCGCTCGGTATGGCCGGCCCAGACCAGATCGAATTTCTGCAAGGCGTAGAAGCGGGCGAGCGCCGACGCGTCGAGCGCCTGACCGGCGACGGTGAGCGCCGTTCCCGCCTCAAGGGCGTCGCGCAGGCGTTGCGGCAGCGGCTCGGGGGCGGCGACCGCCGCCGCCGCTGCCGCCATGTCGTGCTTCATCGCCGCCGGGGTCGGAGCGGCATAGGCGGCTGGCATACCGGCCGCACACAGAGCGGCGACGAAGATCCCGAAGCGACGAGGCATTGGCAGTCCCGAAACGTGCGGTCGAAGCGGATCGATTGTACGCGATTCGTTCGTACCGATTAAACCGGAAGGCTCTAAGAAATCCTTTCGGCCACCGATTAATCACAATGTGTAGCAACAGCGCATCGCCGTGCCGGGCCGCGCGCCGGAGCGGCCCGGCTTCGCCTCTACTTCCGGCTACCTACCGGCGCTGCGCTGCGAGCACGGCATCGGCGGCGGCGCGCATCAGCCCCTGCGCCTTGCGCATCGTCTCCTGGTATTCGGCATCCGCGTCGCTGCCGGCGACGATTCCCGCGCCGGCCTGCGCATGGAGGACGCCGTCCTTGAGCAGTGCGGTGCGAATCGCGATGTGGCTCGCCATCCCGCCGTCCGCCGCGAAGCAGACGACGGCGCCGCCGTAGAAGCTGCGGCGCACCGGCTCGACCGCGTCGACCAGCTCAAGCGCCGGGCGCTTCGGCACGCCGACGACCGTCGCGGCGGGAAACGCGGCGAGCAGCGCGTCGAGCGCGTCGCGATCCGCCCGCAGCGCCCCCTCGACCGCCGAGCGGAGATGCATCACCGCCGGGAAGCGCCGGACCGCAAGCCTCTCCGTGACTTCCACGGTATCCGGCCGGGCGACGCTTGCGACCTCCTCGCGCCCGGCGTCGAGGAGCATCAGATGCTCGCCCGTCTCTTTCGCCGAGGCCAGGAGATCCACCGCGAGCCGCTCGTCCTCGTCGGGCGACGCGCCGCGCGGCCGGGTGCCGCCGATCGGCCGGACGCGCATCCGGCGATCCGCGCTGCCGTCCCGCCCCGCCGTCACCTCGGCGAGCAGGCACGGACTGGCGCCGACCAGTGCAAAATCGCCGAACTCCAGACAGAACAGCAGCGCCGCCGGGCCGCCCCGGCGCAACGCGTCGTAAAGGTCGGAGGCCGCCGGCAGGAACGGCGCGGCGAAACGCTGCGAGACGCCGGCCTGCCGCAGCGCACCGGCCCGCACCGCCTGCTGCGCCCGTGCCGCCATCGCGCCGAACGCCTCGCGCGTCATCGTCGGCTGGAGAGCCGCCGCCGGCGCGGCATCCGCGCGAGCGGTGCGGCGGGCGACGGCAGGAACCGGGCTGCGCAGCGCCGTTGCCGCGCGGGCGAGCCGGCCGGCGGCAGCCGCCGCGGACGAGCCGGGCCGGATCGGCGCGGCGACGGTCGCCCGGCCGCTTGCCGTGTCGAGCACGAGAACGACCGACGACCGCATGAACATGCCGTCGGGAATGCCGATCGGATCGGGCGGACCGTCGCCAGGGAGCGAGTAGAGAAGCCGCACGGCATCGTAGCCGAGATACCCCCACAGCCCGGCGGCGGCCGGATCGAGCCCCGGCGGCAGGCCGGCAAGACGGGACTCGGCAGCGATGCGGCGGAGCGACTCGATCGTACCGTCCGGGCAGGGAGCAAAGGCGCCGGGCGAACCGAGGCTCAGCTCGGCGTGCCCGCCGCGGCAGCGCCAGACGAGGTCCGGCGCGAGGCCGACGAAGGCGACGCCTCCGCCCTGCCCCTCCCCGGCATTGCCGCCCGGTTCCGCGATGATGCCGGGACCGGGGAACTCCGCCGACAAGCGCCGGTAGGCGGCAACCGGCGATGGATCGTCGAGCACGAGATCGGCAGTGAGGACGGAGTGCGTGCCTGTCACGCGCGTCTCTCCACCCCAACCCTCCCCTGCAAGGGGGGTGGGAGAACAGGCCAGACAATGCCGTTAGAAGCCCTCCCCCCTTGCGGGGGAGGGTTGGGCGGGGGGAGACGCGAGACGCCGGTCGCCGATGCTGGAGATCCGGTCACCGTCAGCCCTCGCCCCGCACCATGCTCACTCGGCGGCCTCGACAGCGCGCGACCCGACATGCGCCGTCACGAAGTTCTCGAAGAGGCGCAGTCCCGACTCCGTATAGATGCTCTCGGGATGGAATTGGACCGATTCGATCGGCAGTGTCCGGTGGCGGAGCCCCATCACGTAGCCGTCGTCGAGCGACCGCGCTGAGACCTCAAGGCAGGCGGGCAGCGTCGCCTCGTCGACGATCAGCGAGTGGTAGCGGGTCGCGCGGAACGGGTTGTCCTTGCCGGCGAAGCAGCCGCGCCCGTCATGCTCGATCCGGCTCGTCTTGCCGTGCATCAGGTGATCGGCCTTCAGCACCGTCCCGCCGAAGGCGAGCCCGATCGCCTGATGGCCGAGGCAGACGCCGAGGATCGGGAGACGCCCGCCATAGGCGTCGATCACCTCGACGTAATGCGCGTCGGCCGGATGGCCGGGACCGGGACCGAGCAGGATGAAGTCGGGCGACAGATCCTCGATCTGCCGCAGCGACAGCTTGTCGTTGCGGACGACGACCGGCTCGATGTCGAGCGCGAGCAGGTACTGCCGGATGATGAAGACGAAGCTGTCGTAGGCGTCGATCAGCAGGGCTTTCATGGCGCCAGCTCCTCGCCCGCGACGGCCCAGTAGGTTGCGCCCATCTTCGCCATGGTCTCCTTCCATTCCTGCTCGGGGATCGAATCCGCGACCGCCCCGGCCGAGGCGCGGATGAAGTAGCGCCCGCCGTGCCGCACGGCGGTGCGGATGCAGAGCGCGAGGTTGACGTAGCCGGAGAAGTCGATGACGCCGATCGCCCCGGAGTAGATGCCGCGGCGCGTCGTCTCCAGATCCTCGATGATCTCCATCGCGCGGATCTTCGGCGCGCCGGTCATCGTGCCAGCGGGGAAGGACGCGGCGATCGCGTCGTAGGCGTCGGTGCCGGCGGCGGCGCGCCCGGTCACGTTCGAGACGAGGTGGAAGACATGCGAGTATCGCTCGGTGACGAGCAGCTCGTCGACGTCCAGCGTCTTCGGCTCGCAGACGCGGCCGATGTCGTTGCGGCAGAGATCGACCAGCATCACGTGCTCCGCGACCTCCTTCTCGTCCGAGCGCAGCTTGGCCTGCGCCGCCGCGTCCTCGGCCTCGTCGCGGCCGCGCCGGATCGTGCCGGCGAGCGGCCGCATCGTCAGGACGCCGCGCTCGATGCGCAGGAACAGCTCCGGGCTTGCACCGACCACCGCCGTCTCGCCGAGCCGCGCGAGATACATGTACGGCGACGGGTTGCGCGCCCTGAGCCGCCGGTACACGTCGAAGGGCGCGGCATCGGTCTCGACCACGAGGTCGTGGCCGAGCTGCACCTGATAGATGTCGCCGATCGAGATGTGATGGAGGGCGCGGCGGACGTTCTTCAGGTACCGCTCGCGCTCGATCGTGTCGCGGACCGCGCGCGGCGCCGGCACCGGCGGCACGTCGCTTCCGGCTAGAGGCGGCGGCGCGGCCGGTTCCGCCGCCTCCAGCAGCGCGGCGATCCGCTCCGGCGGGAGCGACGGCCAGAGACCGGCGTCGGCGCAGACGATCCGCGCGTCGCCGTGCGCCACGTCGAAGCGGACGACGCCCTGGAACAGGACGAGGCAGACGTCCGGGACGCCGCTCGTATCGGCGATCCGGTACGGCAGCTCCTCGACGAAGTGCGCCACGTCGTAGCCGAAATAGCCGAAGAAGCCGAAGGCGTAGGCGCCGCCGGGATCGGGATGGTCGACCGCGAACCCGTCCTGCACCGCCCGCAGGAGCCGCCACAGCCCGTCGCGCTCGTCGATCGCGTAGCCGCCGTCCCGCGCCGTGAGGGCGCCGGCCGCAACGGCGGCCGCGACGACATGCTCGCGCAGCGCCGCGTGCCCCTCGATCGAGGCCCCGCCGGCGCCGCGCCGGATCTCGATCGTCAGCAGCGGGTTGAACCCGACCATCGCCGACTGCGAATCCTTCGCCGGACCCGACAGGGACTCCAGCAGGTAGACGTTGTCGACGCCGAATGCGTCGCGCAGCGCGAGATAGGCGGCGAGCGGCTCGGCCGCGGCGGGAGCGGGAAGCTCGTCGATGCGGACGCCGATCCGGCGGCGGTCGTCTTGTGCCGTCGCGGCGGCGGCGGTCGTCGGGGCGGTTCCGTCTGGCATCTTGGGCTCCGGTCGGATCGGGGCGGAGAAGATCGAACAACAAAAAAGCCCGCCAGAGATTTGGCGGGCTTCGCGTGGTCAACAGCGGATGAAATGGTCAGCCGTCGCGCTTGCCCTGTGACGAGCGCCACCACCAGGTCCAAGCCTGGAGCGAGGAAAGCGCGGTGAGGGTCGGGGACGACATGGAACGGATCTTCGGCGGATCGGCAGGCCATGTCAATCGGACATTCCGAGTAAGACAGAGCAGGAGGATCTCGGCTGCGTCCGGCCGTTTTGCGGTACAGTGCGCCGGCCGACAACCTCCACGGGAGAATGTCCTGACATCAGCACCGATCCGCGACCTCGCCGCCGTCCGCGCGGTCGAGGAACGCGCTTTCAACGCATGGCCGGCATTGCAGACCGTATTCTGCGGCGGGTGGCTGTTCCGCTTCGCCGAGGGCTACACGAAACGCGCCAACTCGGCCAGCGCGCTCGCCCCGGCCGATACCCCGTTCGATTCCGTTCGCGAGACCGCGGCAGCGCTCTACGCGGCGCATGGGCTGCCCCTCATCTTCCGCCTCTCCCCGCTCGCCGGCTCGGCGACCGACACGGCCCTCGACGCCGCCGGTTTCCGCCGCATGGACGAGACGCTGGTCATGACGGCGCCGCTCGACGGATATACGGCGGCGCCCGATCGCGCGGTGGCGATCCAAGCGGCGCCGGACGAGGCATGGAACGCCGGCTTCGCCGACATACACGCGATCCCGGCCGCGGCACGCCGCACGCACGACCGGATGCTCGCCTGCATCCGCCTGCCGGCCGCCTATGCGACGCTCGCGGAGGACGGCGGCGCGCCGGTCGCCTACGGCCTTGCCGTCGCGGAACGCGGGATGGTCGGGCTGTTCGACATCGTCACGCGACCGGCGGCAC
>DASWRT010000507.1:0-6644 GCA_036403035.1 Allostellaceae bacterium
ACCGTCTGCCCGCTCTCGAACCTGAAGCTGTGCGTGGTCAGGGACATGGCGCTGCATCCGCTGCGCACGATGATGGAGCGCGGGCTGCTCGTCACCGTCAACTCCGACGACCCGGCCTATTTCGGCGGCTATGTCGCCGACAACTACCTCGCCGTGCAGCGCCATCTCGACCTGGGCCGCGCGGCCTTGCGGCAGCTCGCGGCGAACTCGTTCGAAGGCTCGTTCCTCGACGCGGAGGCGAAGCGCCGGCATATCGCCATACTCGACGATTTCGCGGCATCCTTCACCGCCTGACCGACTGTCCGCCGACCGGAGCCCGATATGAGCACCCCAGACCCGAGCCGCCCCCGCCGCGACGCGATCCGGCGCTTCCTTGCCGAGCGCCGCGACGAGCAGACGCGCTTCCTCGCCGAGCTGGTACGGACGCCCTCCGACAACCCGCCGGGCGACTGCGCCGGGGCGGCCGATATCGCGGCCGGACTGCTCGAACGGCTCGGCTTCGCGGTCGAGCGGCATCCGGTCCCGGCGGAGGCGGCGCGGGCCAACGGGATGGTCTCGGCGACCAACCTGATCGTCCGCGAGCGGTTCGGCGCCGCCTCCGGGCCGACGGTCGCGCTGAACGCCCACGGCGACGTGGTGCCGCCGGGCGAGGGCTGGACGACCGATCCCTACGGCGCCGAGATCCGCGACGGCTGGATGTACGGACGCGGCGTCGCGGTCTCGAAGTCGGATTTCGCGACCTACGCCTACGCGCTGCTCGCGCTGAAGCAGGCGGGAGATGCCGGCGCGGCGCCGAACGGCGCGGTCGAGCTGCACTTCACCTACGATGAGGAGGCCGGGGGCGAGATCGGACCGCGCCGGCTGATCGAGGAAGGACTGACCCGGCCTGACCTCGCGATCGGCGCCGGCTTCTCCTATGGGATCACCACGGCGCACAATGGCTGCCTGCATCTGGAGGTCGAGATCACCGGGAAGTCGGCGCACGCGGCGCGGCCGGATACCGGACACGACGCGCTGGAAGCGGCGACCGCGGTGCTCGCCGATCTCTACGAGTCGCGGCGCGAGTTTGCGGCGATCCGCTCGTCGGTGCCGGGGATCGAGCATCCGACGCTGGTGGTCGGCCTCATCTCCGGCGGCATCAACACCAATGTCGTGCCCGACCGCATCGCGTTCCGGCTCGACCGCCGGATGATCCCGGAGGAGCGGCCGGCGGAGGTCGAGCGGGCGCTCACCGAGCAGATCGAGCGCCGCGCCGCCGCCTTCCCCGGCATACGGTGCCAAGTCCGCCGCATCCTGCTCGCCGAGCCGCTGACGCCGCTGCCCGGACACGAGCGGCTGGTCGACGCGATCCGGCGCAACGCCGAGACGGTGTTCGGCGAGACCATCGCGGCGCACGGCGTCCCGCTCTACACCGACGCCCGCCACTACGCGGCGGCCGGCGTGCCGACCGTGCTCTACGGCGCCGGCCCGCGCTCGCTGCTGGACGCGAACGCGCACCGCGCCGACGAACGGCTGTTCCTCGACGATCTCCACAAGGCGACGGAAGTGGTGGCGCTGGCGCTGGCGGAGCTGATGGGTTGAGGAACAACAAGACGGCGGAGGCGGAGCGCGGCACGCTTCAATCCGTCCGCGTCAGTACTTGCTCCGGGGCTGCAAGGAACCGCCGCCGCCCTTGGTGAACGGGTTGGATCTCACGGAACATGTTTGATTCCGCGGATCAGCTTTGGGCCTTGGCTGTGTTCAGGGTCACGGCGGCGCGAATGAGAGTCTTCAATGCCTCCTCATCTATCTTCTCGCCCTCGCGGAAATCGATGGCGCGCCTTGTGTTCCCATCAAGACTGGAATTGAAGAGGCCCGAAGGATCCTCCAGGGCCGCCCCTTTGGCGAAGGTCATCTTCACGACGTTCTTGTAAGTCTCGCCTGTGCAGATCAATCCGTCGTGCGACCACACCGGAACCCCTCTCCACTTCCACTCCTCGACGACTTCGGGATCGGCTTCCTTGACTAGGGTACGGAGCTTGCTGAGCATCTGACCCCGCCAATCGCCTAGCTCGTTGATTCTCGCGTCTATCATCAGAGAAGGAGCCTTGCTATTCTGTAAGCCGTCCTTCTTCATGCCCGTTTCTCCTTCTTGGTCCCGAGCGGCATTCACTCTGGCCTAGCGTTGATTGTGCCGGCAAGCCTCAATCCGGCCGCGCCAAGATCTGCTCCAGGTTTGCAAAGAACCGCTGCCACCCGTACGTCGCGCCCTGGTAGGCCTGCTGCTGATCCGTCCGGAAACCCGATTGCTCCATGCGCAGGCGGGTCCCCGTGTCCGTTGGAGTGAGAGTCCAGGTCACCACGCTTTTGAGACCATATGACGCCCAGGTGTAGGACAGCGTTTTGTTCGGCTCGACTGTCAGGACCTGACAGTCGACAGCGCCCCAGTCTGCGCGAAGGTGGAAACGATGGTCGACGACAGGCTTGAAGTCATTCTTCATGAGCCATTCTTCGATCAGGTGCGGTTGGGTGAGCGCGCGCCAGATCTTTTCCGGCGCAAAAGATAACTCCCGTTCGACGACGACGGAGAGCGTTTCGGTCGCAGTATTGGTCATTGGTCCATCCTTTTCAGCAAGTCTTCGAGGTCGTCGAACCGGCTCTCCCAGAAGCCGGCCATCTGGCGCGTCCAGTCGATCAGGGGGGCGAGCGCGCTGAGTTGGGCGCAATAATGGGTCTGTCGTCCTTCATGGCGATCGCGCACCAGCCCGGCCTGCTTCAGGACGCTGAGATGCTTTGAGACGGCCGGTTGCGAGACCCCGGCCCGAGCGGTCAACGCCCCGACCGTCTGCTCTCCTTCGCGGCACAATCGCTCGAAGATAGCCCGCCGAGTTGGATCGGCGAGCGTTCTGAAGAGCACGTCTTGAGCGTTCGGCATTGCAATCGATAACCTGCTGGTTATTGATTTATGCATAACCAAACAGTTATGGGTGGTCAAGCGGAAACGTGAAGCGGCACGTCAGTCCCTCCTCACCGAAGCGTGCCCTGCCGACGAGCGGCTGTTCTTCGGCGATTTCTCCAAGGCGGCGGCGGCGATGGAGCTGCTGAGCGGCCGGCCAAACCGCGATGAAGCAACGACGTATGTCAGCGGAACCTTAAATCGGGAGTACCTGTTCCCGACTCACTTCGGACGTGCCGGCCAGCCGGCCGCACGGGCAACAAGAACCATAACCGAGGTGAGCGTGTCAGGTTCTTCGCCTAGCGGGGTGCTTCGGCGCCTCGGCCCGATCGTCGGGCTTGCTGCGATCCTCTCCCTGCCGGGCGCCGGCGCTGGGAGAGCGGCGGATTCCCCGCCGACTGGCGCGGCGCAGGAAGACGGCCAGTGGACGATGCCCGGCAAGAACCACGCCGGGTTCCGCTACAGCGGCCTCGACGAGATCAACACGGAGAACGTCAAGCGGCTCGCCGTCGCCTGGACCTTCTCGCTCGGCGTGCAGCGCGGGCAAGAGGCCCCGGCGATCGTCGCGGGCGACACGATGTACGTCGTGACGCCGTACCCGAACATCCTCTACGCGCTCGACCTCGCCAAGCCCGGCGGGGCGCTCAAATGGAAGTACGAGCCGGAGCCGGCCGCGGCGGCGCAGGGCGTGGCGTGCTGCGACGTGGTCAACCGCGGCGCGGTCTATTCGAACGGGCGCGTGTTCTTCAACACGCTCGACGACCAGACGGTCGCGGTCGACGCCAAGTCCGGCAAGGAGGTCTGGCGGACGAAGCTCGGCGACATCAACCGCGGCGAGACCATGACGATGGCCCCGCTCGTGGTGAAGGACAAGGTGCTGGTCGGCAACAGCGGCGGCGAGCTGGGCGTGCGCGGCTGGATCACCGCGCTCGACGCGAACACCGGCAAGATCGCGTGGCGCGCCTACAACACCGGCCCCGACAGCGACGTGCTGATCGGCGACCAGTTCAAGCCGTTCTACGACATGGACCGCGGCAAGGATTTGGGCGTCAAGAGCTGGCCGCCGGAGGCGTGGCAGACCGGCGGCGGCACGGTCTGGGGCTGGATCACCTACGACGCGGACAGCAACCTCGTCTATTACGGCACCGGCAACCCGGGCCCGTGGAATCCCGAACAGCGCCCCGGCGACAACAAATGGACGTCCGGCATCTTCGCACGCGACGCCGACACCGGACAGGCGCGCTGGTTCTACCAATGGGCGCCGCACGACCTGCATGATTATGACGGCATCAACGAGAGCATCCTTCTCGATCTCGATTACGGCGGGCAGGCCAACCGCAAGCTGCTCGTCCGGCCGGAGCGCAACGGCTACGTCTACCTGATGGACAGGACGACGGGCGAGGTGCTGTACGCCAACCCGTTCGTCCATGTCACGACCTCGACCGGCGTCGACCTCAAGACCGGGCGGCTGCAATACAACCGGGACAGCGAGCCGCACACGGGCCAAGTCGTCCGCAACATCTGCCCGGCCTCGCCGGGGGCGAAGGACTGGCAGCCCTCCGCCTTCTCGCCCAAGACCAAGCTCCTCTACATCCCGCACAACAATCTCTGCGAGGACGTCGAGGCGGCTCAGGTCGGCTATATCGCCGGCACGCCGTTCGTCGGCATGGACGTGCGGATGTACGCCGGCCCCGGCGGCAACCGCGGCGAGTTCACCGCCTGGGACATCGTCAAGGGCCAAGCGGTCTGGAGCATCAAGGAGGACTTCCCGGCCTGGAGCGGCGCCGCCGTCACCGCCGGCAACCTCGTCTTCTACGGAACGATGGACGGCTGGTTCAAGGCGGTGAACGCCGAGAGCGGCGAGGTGCTCTGGCAGTTCAAGACCGGCTCGGGGATCATCGGCCAGCCGACGGTCTATCGCGGCCCGGACGGCAAGGAGTACGTCGCGATCCTCTCCGGTGTCGGCGGCTGGGCCGGCGCGATCGTCGCGGGCGGGCTCGACCCGCGCGACCAGACCGCGGCGCTGGGCTTCGTCAACGCGATGAAGGATCTCCCCGAACGCACGGCCAAAGGCGGGACGCTCTATGTCTTCGCGCTTCCGCAGCAATAGGATGCGCCGCGTAGCAGCGGCGGCGGTTCTGGCCATCGCCGCGACACTGGCGGTCCCGGCGATCGCCGCCGCACCGGCACCCGGCGCCGCGGACGGCGCGGAGCGCGTGCTGCGCGTCTGCGCCGACCCGAACAACCTGCCCTTCTCGAACGCGCGCGGTGAGGGGTTCGAGAACAAGATCGCGACGCTGCTCGCGCGCGACCTCGGCGCCGGCCTCGACTACACGTGGTGGGCGCAGCGCCGCGGGTTCGTGCGCAACACGCTGCGCGCCGGAGACTGCGACGTGCTGCCGGGCGTGCCGAAGGGCTACGAGCTGGCGCTGACGAGCAAGCCTTATTACCGCTCCACCTACGTCTTCGTCGTCCGCCGCGACAGCGGTCTTCGTCTCGCCTCGCTCGACGATCCGGCGCTGCGCAAGACCAGGATCGGCGTCCAGATGATCGGCGACGACTTCGCCAACACGCCGCCGGCACACGCGCTCAGCAAGCGCGGCATCATCGACAACATCGTCGGCTACACTGTCTACGGCGACTATGCGCAGCCCAATCCGGCCGGACGGATCGTCGGCGCGGTGGCGGCGGGCGAGGTCGACGTGGCGCTCGTCTGGGGTCCGTTCGCCGGCTATTTCGCGCCGCGCCAGAGCGTGGCGCTGGCGGTCGAGCCGATCGCCGCCGAGAGCGATGGGCCGGGCATCCCGTTCGTGTTCGACATTGCGATGGGCGTGCGCAAGGGCGACACCGCGCTCCGCGACGAGATCGACGCGTTCCTGACGCGGCGCAAGTCGGAGATCGAGGCGATCCTGACCTCCTATGGCGTGCCGCTCCTGCCTGCGAAGGCATCATCGCCATGATGTCGCGACACAGCCCCATTCACGTCCTGATCTGCGCCATCGGCGTCACGGTCGCGCTGACCGGCTGCAAGCGCGAGGAGCGACAGTATCGCCCGATGCCGCCGGCCGCCTCGCTCGACAAGACGATCCGGATGAGCCCGATCCAGCCGGGGCAGCCCCAGGACACCACGCAGACGAAGAACGACAAGGAGGACAGCGCCTACGCCGTCGCCGAGGGGCAGCGCCTCTTCCGATCGTACAACTGCAACGGGTGTCATGCCAATGGCGGCGGCGGGATGGGACCGCCGCTGATGGACGACAAGTGGATCTACGGCAGCGACCCGGCGAACGTCGTCGCGACGATCCTCGAAGGGCGCCCGAACGGCATGCCGTCCTTCCGCGGCAAGATCCCCGACGATCAGGTCTGGGAACTCGCGGCCTATGTCCGCTCGATGAGCGGCCTGCTCCCCAAGGACGTGTCCCCGTCCCGCCAGGACCACATGAGCGCGAAGAACCCCGAGAGCTCGACGCAAGCGCTCGTGCCGGTCGAAGGCGGCTCGGCCCCACCGGCGAGCACCGGCACGCAGCAATGAGCGGACAGCGCAATTACCCCTCCCCCCTTGTGGGAGAGGGCGGGGCCCAGCCGCAGGCTGGGAGGGTGAGGGGTGCCGCGAGCGCAGCGAGCGTCGACCGCGCGGCAGCGCCGGCACCCGTTTCCGACGCTGCGCGTCGACGCTTCCTGCGGTCGCGGGCCCCCTCACCCACCCGGC
>DASWRT010000508.1:0-22989 GCA_036403035.1 Allostellaceae bacterium
ATGATCGACTGCCCGACGATCCGGTGCCGCCACGCGACGAGGTTGCCCTGCCCGTCCAGCCCGGCCTCCAGCGCGTGGTAGTACATCGGGCGGTAGCGCCCGCCGCGGATGTCGTCCTCGCGCGTCCAGATCAGCTTGACCGGCGTGCCGTCGGCGCCCATCGCCTTGGCGATCGACACCGCCTCGACGATGTAGTCGGACGCGACGTTGGCGCGCCGGCCGAAGCTGCCGCCGGCATAGAGCGTGTTGATCGTCACCTGCTCCGGCTTCAGCCCGGCGACCGCGGCGGCGTTCGCCTGATCGATGGTCTGGAACTGGTCGCCCGCCCAGATCTCGCAGGAATCGCCGGTCAGCTTGACGACGCAGTCGAGCGGCTCCATCGGCGCATGGGCGAGGTACGGGAACTCGAAGCCGGCGGCGACCCGCTTCGCCGCGCCGGCCAGCGCCTTATCCGCCTCGCCGTCGCCGCGGGCCGGCAAGCCCGGCGTCTCGGCGAGCGCCTTGTACTCCGCCGTCAGGGCGTCGCTGCCGCGCTTTTCGGCCCGGCTCTCGTCCCACTCGACCTTGAGCGCGTCGCGGCCCTTCTTCGCGGCCCAGAAGGTCTTGCCGACGACCGCGACGCCGCGCGGGATCTGCACGATGCCGGCGACGCCCGGCACGGCCTTCGCCGCCGACGCGTCGAGTGATTTCACCGTCGCGCCGAACAGCGGCGGACGCTGCACGACGGCCGTGACCATGCCCGGCAGCGTCACATCCAGCGCGTAGCGCGCGGTGCCGTTCGTCTTCGGCTTCGAATCGACGCGCGGCAGGTGCGGGGCGCCGATCAGCGTGAAGGACTTCGGGTCCTTCAGCGCGACGTTCGCCGGAGGAGTCAGCGCGGCGGCCTTGGTCGCCAGCTCGCCGAAGGTCGCGGTGCGGTTCGACGCGGCATGGCGGACCACGCCCTTCTGCACCGTGATCTGGTCGGCCGGCACGCTCCATTCCGCCGCCGCGGCCTGCACCAGCATCGCACGCGCCGTCGCGCCCGCCTTGCGGAGCTGGTCCCACGAGTTGGCCATCGCGGTGCTGCCGCCGGTGCCCTGGACCCGACCGAAAGCGAGATTGTTGTAGAGCTTGGCGTCGGCCGGCGCCGAGTCGACGCGGACCTGCGACCAGTCGGCGTCGAGTTCCTCGGCGACGATCGTCGCGAGCCCGGTATAGCTCCCCTGCCCCATCTCCAGATGCTTCGCCAGCACCGTCACCGTGTTGTCGGGCGCGACCCGGACGAAGGCGTTCGGCGCGAGGACGCCGCTGCCGCCGGTCGCGCCTTGCGCCGCCGCCGCGACCTTGGCGCCCGCGGCCCAATGGAAGCCGACGACGAGCCCGGCGGCCGTCGCCGCCGCGCCCTTCAGGAAGCCGCGGCGGCTCGCCGCGATACGGTCATGAGTCGTGAAATCGCCGTCCATCGCTCAGCCCTCCATCGTCCGGGCCGCCTCGTGGATGGCGGCGCGGATGCGGACATAGGTGGCGCAGCGGCAGATGTTGCCGCTCATCGCCGAATCGATGTCGGCGTCGGTCGGCTTCGGCGTCTGCTCCAGCAGGGCCACGGCCGACATGATCTGCCCCGACTGGCAGTAGCCGCATTGCACCACGTCGAGCCGTTCCCAGACGGTCTGGACGGCGCTCGCCGCCTTTCCCGAGATGCCCTCGATCGTCGTGACGGCCTGCCCTTCGACCGCCGAGACCGACGTGACGCAGGAGCGGGTCGGCTGTCCCTCGATATGCACCGTGCAGGCGCCGCACTGCGCCATGCCGCAGCCGAACTTGGTCCCGGTCAACCCCGCGACCTCGCGAATCGCCCAGAGCAGCGGCATGTCCGGGTCGTCTACGTCGAGCGCGACCGGCTTGCCGTTGAGCGTGAAGGAAATCGCCATAACAGTCTCCTCGATACCGCCGGGGCTTCAGGCAGGAGGAATGCATGCCCACAGGCATGGCAATCCGCCGGCAGGTTCCCCGGTCAGTTGCAGCAAGCATAGGCATCGCTCGCACCGCGATAACCCGGCATAATCGGGATATGGTTTGAAGCGGAGCTTCACAATCCGATGCAACGGGATCAGCTCGACGGGCTTCTCGCCTTCGTCTACGTCGCCGAGAAACGCAGCTTCACGGCCGCCGCGGCCCGCCTCGGCGTGTCACCCTCGGCGGTGAGCCAGACGGTGCGCCAACTCGAGCAGAAGCTCGGGCTGCGGCTGCTCAACCGCACGACTCGCAGCGTCGGGCTCACCGAAGCCGGTACGCGTTTCCTCGAACGCGTCGGGCCGGCGGTCGGTCATCTCCTGGCCGCCGTCGATGACCTCAGCGATCTGCGGGACCGGCCGTCCGGCGTGCTCCGCCTCAACCTGTCGCGCATCGCCTGCGCGATGCTGCTGGAGCCGGTGCTGTCGGACTTCCTCAATGCCTATCCGGAGATCCGGCTCGACGTCGCGCTCGACGACGGCTTTGTCGACATCGTCAAGGATGGTTTCGACGCCGGCATCCGTCTCGGCGGGACGGTCGAGCGCGACATGGTCGCGATCCGCCTCGGACCGGAACATATCGGACTGGCGCTCGTCGGCTCACCGGACTACCTCGCGCGGCGCGGCCGGCCGGAACACCCGCGCGACCTCGCGGCACACGACTGCATCCGGCACCGGTTCGTGACGAGCGGCGTGATCTGGCGCTGGGAATTCGAGCACGTCGGCGGCGAGGCGGTGCAGGTCACGGTGGATGGACCGTTGATCGCCAACGATTCGTCACTGCTCGTGCGGGCGGCGCTCGACGGTATCGGCATCGCCTACACGCTCGACGCCTATGTCGCGCCGCACGTCGCGAGCGGCCGGCTCGTCCGGCTGCTGGCGGAATGGAGCCCGCGCTTTCCCGGCTTTCAGCTCTACCACCCCGGACGCGTCGGCATGCCGCCGAAGCTGCGGGCGTTCGTGGATTTCATCCGCGAGCGTGCAGCCGCCTTCGCGTCCGATTAGGCGTTTGACTGATCTCCGGCTAATTGTAGGGCGCCCGGCTCTCGGCGGAACAAGGCGACCTCACCGGTTCGCAATTCCTTGCGGCTGAAGTCCGCGGGCGGGACAAGCCCCGCCCCTACTTACGAAAGTTTCGACGGGCCTTACCCCTGGTCTTGGCCGCCGCTCGTCAGTTCCGGCAGATCGGCGCGCGACGGGCCGTTGACGACGGTGCCGTCGGCTGCGAACTGCGAGCCGTGGCAGGGGCAGTCGAAGCAGCCCTCGGTCGAGTTCCACCGGACGAGGCAGCCCATGTGCGGGCAGATCGCCGAACGCTCGTGCAGCGCGCCCGACTCGTCGCGGTATGCCGCGACCTTGCGCAGCCGCCTGCGGATTACCGCGCCCTCGCCCGGCTTGAGCTGATCCGCCGAACTCACGTCGCCGGGCGTCACGAAGTCGACGTACTGGGCGGCAACGTTGAGGTTCTCCACCGCGAAATCGGTGATCGCCCGCGGCGTCACGCGCCGCGGATCGAACAGCCGCGCCCACCGGTTCTCCTTTCCGAGGATCAGGTCGCGCAGCAGCATCCCGGCGATCGCGCCGTGCGTCATCCCCATGCCCGAATCGCCGGTTGCGATGTAGACATTGTCGGAATCGAACTCGTTGCGGCCGATATAGGCGAGGAAGTCGACCGGCTCCATCACCTGCCCGGACCAGCGGTGGACGATGTCCTGCATGCCGGGGAACCGCTTGCGCGCCCACTGCTCCAGCCGTGCGAACCGCTCGGCGCCGTCGTTCGCCTGCCCGGTCTTGTGGTCCTCGCCGCCGATGATGAGGAGGTCATGCGCTCCGTCCTCCTCCGGTTGCAGGCGGACATAGTGGTACGGGTCCGGCGTGTCCCAGTAGAGCGCATCCGGAACGCTGCCCTTCGGCACGCGCGCCGTGATCGCATAGGTGCGGTAGGGCGCCTGCTTCGTGTGCGTCACGACACGGTCGTTGACCGGCGAGTTGGTCGCGACGACGACCGCCTCGCGCGCCCGGACGCGATGTCCGGCATCGGTCTCGACATAGGCGTCCGCGCCGCCCTGGATCGTCACCACCGGCGAGTTCGCGAACAGACGCCCGTCGTCGTGCCGGATGCACCGTGCGAGGCCGGAGAGATATTTCAGCGGATGGAAGCGGCCTTGCCGTGGGAAGCGCAGCGCCGGGCTCGAATCGATGTCGAGCGGCATGCGCTCGACCTTTTCGACATCCGCGAGCCCGACTTTTTTCGACGCGACCAGCTCGCGGTCAATGATCTGCGCCCCGTCGCCGGGAGCGAGGAACAGATAGCCGTCGAGACGGACGAAGTCGCAGTCGATATCCTCGTCGCGTGCGACTGCCTCGATCCGGTCGATCGCCGTGGTGTGCGCGTCCGCGGCAAGGCGGGCGTCTTCCTCGCCGCGCAAACCGATCAGCTCGTACCAGCGATCGTCGAGCGCGTTGGCGAGATGCGCCGTGGTGCGGCCGGTCATGCCGCCGCCGAGCGGGCCGGCATCGAGCACCGCGACCCGCTTTCCGGCGCGCGCCAGCTCGTAGGCCGTGCTCATGCCCGCAATGCCGCCGCCGACCACGACGATGTCGGCCTCGATGTTTTCGCCGAGCGGCGCCGCGTCGAGATCCTTCGCCGCCTCGCCGGACACCCAGAGCGGCTTCGTCCGCTCCGCCAAGCTGTTCATCCCGCCTCCATCCGTCTCCGTCCGGGTTGCCGCCGGCACGCTCGCAGCGCAGGTGCCGGCCGACAATTCCCTGCCGCTGGTACAACAGGAGGGATCGCCGGGCGTTCCGGCCTTGATCGGCACCGCGCCGGGCCTTACCCTTCGCGTATAGGGTTCGCAGAGGGAGCGGAGAAAGCCGATGAAGAAAGCGAAGGCCGTCGCCGCGGAATTGCCGGCCGCCGCGCCGGGGCGCATTGCCGCCGAGCGCGTCGCCCACGCCGTTCCCGGCGTCCTCGCCATGATGCTGGGCGCTTTCCTCGTGCTCGGTACGGGCTTCGCCCCAATCCAGGCGATCCATAACGCCGCCCACGACGTGCGGCACGGCTTCGCCTTCCCCTGTCATTGACGACGCGGTGCGCGCAGGACACGCGCGCACCGGGGAAAGGCATCCGATCATGACGGGCGGTCTTTCGGCGCTGATGCGCCGCGTGCTGTTCGCCGGCATCATCGCGGGCGTCGCCGCCGGCTGCGTCGTCACGCTGCTGCAGATGGTGAAGCTGACGCCGCTGATCCTCGCCGCCGAAGTCTTCGAGGACGCTGCGCCGCACAATCACGCCGCCGCCGACGCCGCCACTACTTCCGCCCCTGGCGCGGGGCATAGCGGGCACGAACACGGCGCCGCCGTCGCTACCGGCGCGGGAACGGAATGGCAGCCGGCCGACGGATTGGAGCGGACGGCATTCACGCTGCTCGCCAACATCATCGTCGGCGCCGGCTTCGGCCTGCTGTTGTCCGGCGCGTTCGCGATGCGCGAGGCGGCGGGCGGGCGGGCGCCGGACGCCAGACAGGGCGTGCTCTGGGGACTGGCCGGCTTCGCCGCTTTCGCGCTCGCCCCCTCGTTCGGCCTGCCGCCGGAACTGCCGGGCAGCCACGCCGCGGACCTGCCGCTGCGGCAAGCGTGGTGGCTGGCCACCGCTGTCGGCACGGCTGGCGGCCTCGCGCTCCTCGTCTTCACGCAGCACCTCGGCTGGCGGATTGCCGGAATCGTGCTGATCGCGGCACCGCATATCGTCGGCGCGCCGCACCCGGCGGTCCACGCCGCCGGCACCGCACCGCCGGAACTGGCCGCCGCCTTCGCCGCCGCGTCGCTGGTGACCGCCGCCCTGTTCTGGACGGTGCTCGGCAGCCTCAACGGCTGGCTCTACCGCAAGCTGGCGTGATTTCCCTGCCATTCCTCGATTAGCTCCTTCCCCCGCCTGCGGGGGAAGGTCGGGATGGGGGCATGCCGGCGCACTGACGCTTATAGAGTTTGCCCCCACCCCTACCCTCCCCCGCTTCGCAGGGGAGGGAGGAAGAGGGCGCGCCGGCTACGCCTCGAACACCTTCCCGCCGCAGGTCGGCCGCGGCGCGCGGGTCGTCGTGGGGAAGCTGGTCGGCAGCCCGTCGAGCACGCGCACGGCGAGATAGGCGAAGGCCTGCGCCTCCAGCGCGTCGCCGTCCCACCCCGCCGCATCGATCGGCTCGACCGGCACGCTCCCGCCCAGCCGCTCGCGGATCGCGTCCATCAGAACGGCGTTATGCCGGCCGCCGCCGGCAACGAGCCAGCGCCGGGCCGGGAGCGGGAACCATGACGCGGCCTGCGCGACCGCCGCGGCGCTCATCGCCGTAAGCGTCGCGGCGCCGTCGGCCGGCGCGAGCCCGTCCGGCCGGTGCCCGGCGAAGGCGTCGCGGTCGAGCGACTTCGGCGGCGGCGCCGCGAAGAACGGGTACGCGAGGAAGCGGTCGAGCCGGTCGCGGTCGACGCGGCCGGTGCGGGCAAGCGCGCCGCCGCGGTCGAACCGCTCGCCGGCATGCGTCATCACCCAATCGTCGATCGGCGCGTTGCCGGGACCGGTATCGAAGGCGAGCAGCTCATCCTCGCCCGGACCGATCCAGGTGACGTTGGCGACGCCGCCGATATTGAGGATCGCGACCGGCCGCTCGCCCCTTGCCGCGAGCGCCGCGTGATAGATCGGCACGAGCGGCGCGCCCTCGCCGCCCGCCGCCACGTCGGCGGAACGGAAGTCGCAGACGACGGTCGCACCGGCGAGCCGCGCGAGCAGCGCCCCGTCGCCGATCTGCCACGTCCGCCGCTCCTCGGGCCGGTGCAGGATCGTGTGGCCGTGGAAGCCGATCACGTCGACGGCGTCGATGCCGTGCCGCTCGCGCAGCAGGCGCACCACCTCGGCGTGCCGTTCGGTCAGCTCGCGCTCGACCGCGGCGACCGGCCCAACACCGCCGAGCACGCCGCGCAGCCGGGCGCGGAACGCGTCGTCGTACGGCACGGTGATCGCCGGTCCCGGCACGACATGGCCGCGTCCGTCCGTCTCGACATAGGCCGCGTCGATGCCGTCGAGCGACGTGCCGCTCATCAAGCCGATCACGCGGCGCACTGCTGCTGTCATGCCGGTCTCGCTTCTGGCTGCCGCCGGGTGCGTGTGCTAGAGGACGTTTGTCCGTAATTGCGGCGGACAAACCGGACAACACACAACAACTACCAAGACATGGTTAATCACCACCGGTCGTCCCTCATCGATGCCGTCGTCTCGCGCGGCTACATGCATCAGTGCACCGACCTCGACGGGCTCGACGCGCTGATGGCCGAGCGCCCGCCGGTCGCCGCCTATATCGGGTTCGACTGCACCGCGGACAGCCTCCATGTCGGCTCGCTCGTCCAGATCATGCTGCTGCGCTGGCTCCAGAAGACCGGGCAGAAGCCGATCGTGCTGATGGGCGGCGGCACGACCAAGATCGGCGACCCGTCGGGCAAGGACGAGGCGCGCCGCTTGCTGAGCGACGAGGACATCGGGCGCAACAAGGACGGCATCAAGCGCGTCTTCACGCAGTTCCTGAACTTCGGCGACGGCCCGTCTGATGCGCTCATGGTCGACAACGCAGAGTGGCTGGACGGGCTCCGCTACATCCCGTTCCTGCGCGAGGTCGGCCGGCATTTCTCGGTCAACCGGATGCTGACGATGGAGAGCGTCAAGCTGCGCCTGGAGCGCGAGCAGCCGCTCTCCTTCCTCGAATTCAACTACATGATCCTCCAGGCGTACGACTTCGTCGAGCTGGGGCGGCGCTACGACTGCCGGTTGCAGCTCGGCGGATCCGACCAGTGGGGCAACATCGTCGGCGGCGTCGATCTCGGCCGCCGCCTCGACGACCGCGCGCTGTTCGGCCTGACGACGCCGCTGATCACCACGGCCTCCGGCGCGAAGATGGGCAAGACGGCGGACGGGGCGGTCTGGCTGAATGCCGACCGGACGTCGCCGTACGAGTACTTCCAGTACTGGCGCAACACCGAGGACGCTGACGTCGGCCGCTTCCTGCGGCTCTTCACCGAGCTGCCGCTCGACGAGATCGCCCGCCTCGAATCGTTGCCTGGAAGCGGGATCAACGAGGCGAAGAAGGTGCTCGCCTTCGAGGCGACGGTGCTCTGCCACGGAAGGCAGGCCGCCGAAGCCGCCGCCGAGACGGCGCGGCAGGTCTTCGAGCAGGGCGGGATCGGCGGCGAACTGCCGGTCGAGACGCTGCCGCGCGGCGAGCTGGAAGCCGGCGTCGCAATCTTCCAGCTCCTCGCCCGGACCGGACTCGCCGCCAGCAACGCCGAGGCGAAGCGGCTGATCAAGCAGGGCGGGGCGCGCCTCAACGACGCGCCGGTGACGAACGAGATGCAACCGGTGACACTCGCCGACCTCAACCCGGAGGGCGTCGTCAAGCTGAGCGCCGGCAAGAAGCGGCATGCGCTGGTGAGGCCGGCTTGAGCAGGTCGGCTTGCGCCTGCATTCAGAACGCCTGTCGCCGATGCCCCACCCCGTCCCTCCCCCGCGAGCGGGGGAGGGTGATGAAACCGGACGCTTGACGGCCCTCTCCCGCCTGCGGGGGAGGGTTGGGTGGGGGCAAAGCGCGGATACGGATCTCCGGCGTCAAGCTCTCCTTCAATGCGCGCTAAGGCTGTGCCTTTTCCGCCGGCGGAGAGCTGCCGGACGTGCCGCCGCCGCTTCCCGGCGTGCCGGCGTCGAACAGGAACAGATTGCGCAGGAAGCCCGGCGCCAGCGCGCTCAGCGGGTTGACGTTGATCTTGGGATCGCTGAACGGCCCGGCGGCGCGGAAGTTGGCGCCGAACAGCCCCTGCCCTTCGCCGCCCATCAGCAGGTTGCCGATGATCGGGATGTTGCCGAGAATCGTGTTGAGGGCATAGGCCGGCACGAGCGTTCCTTCGAGGTCCAGCGTCTCCTTGCCGAGGTCGACGGCGCCGCTCGCCGTGATTCCTATCGCCCCGCCATAGGCGCGGATCTTGCTGAGCGTCACGACGTCGTCGCCATAGACGAAATCGCCGTACAGGCGGCTGAACGGGATGCCTTCCCCGGAGAGCAGCGCGGCGATGCCGGAGAACGAGGCGATGCCGAGCAGTCGCGCGAAGGTCGGCGCATGGATCAGCCGGTAGTCGCTCCCGTCGACCCGGCCGCGGAAGCGGCGTTTCGGCCCGTCGTCCTCGGCTTGGCCGCTGATCACGAGCTGCCCGCCCTGGATATTGTCGCTGATGTCGAGCAGCCGCACGACCTCGCCGAAATTGTTGGTCGAGAAATTGAACCCGCGGTCGCCGCCGGCCTGCCCGAGCCGGAAGGATAGCTGGCCATCTCCCTTCGCGGCGGCGAGTCCGGCCTCGACGCGTGCCGACTGCCAGTGCAGGCCGTTGCTTTCCAGGCGCGCCGTCACGTTGCGCGCTTCGCGGCCCGGCCCGAGCAGCACGCGTCCGAGATGCGCGTTGACGATCAGCGGCGGCGAGGTCGACGGCTCCTTGTCGCCGCCTCCCTTGAGAAGCCCGGACGCGTCGAGCGACGCGCCGTCGACGTCGGCCAGCCACGTTCCGTCGGCGCGGTGCGTCGCGGTGCCGGACACCGATGTGGAGCCGGTCACGAGGCGGCGCATCTCGGCGCGCTGCACCGACAGCCCGTCCGGCGCGAAGGCGACCGCGCCCTGGACGTCGAGCCCGCTGCCATGCAGCAGCACGTCGCGCAGCCGGGTCGGCCGATCGTCGTTCAACTCCAGCTCGATCCGCCCCGCCGTCGGGCTGGCCGCCGGCTTGGACCAGTTGAGCTGAGGCACGCTCAGCGTCGCGTCCTTGAGGTCGATGACGATCAGCGCCTCGTTGCGCTTCGACGCCGTGCCGGTGAACGTCGTTTCCATGCCGACCGGCCCGCCGACATACGGGTTGAGCCAATCGAGATCGAACCGTCGGCGCGCCGCGTCGTCGACGCTCATCCGCACCGTCGCGCGGGTCGTCACGCCGTCCTTGCCGGCCTTGAACTGGTGCGTCGCGGTGACCGCGCCGAGCATGCCGCCGAGCTTGGCGCCACCGGCGAGCCGCAGCGACGAACGGTCGATCAGCAGATCGAAGTTGCCGTCCGTCAGGTCCTGCTTGAACAGGTACTTGCCGATCCCGACCGCGGAGAGCTGCGCCCGCACCGACAGGTCGACCTTCTCGAACGTCAGCGTCTTCTCCAGGGGGAAACGGAAGGACAGGCGCGCGTCGGCCGAGCCGGCCGCTTTCGCCGGATCGATGCCGATCTCGCGCGCATATTCGAACGGCTTGACGTTGATCGTCTCCAGCACGTCGCGAACCGGGCCGGTGATGCCGAAATCGATCGCGAACTGCTCGTCGTTGGTGTCGAGCTGCGTCATCGAGACGGTCGCGTCGGTGATACGGATGCCGGCGATGGCGCCGCTCATCGGCACGAGATCGACGCGCGAGCGGGTGAAGCTGCCGGTTCCCGAGACGCCCCGCACCGGCGGCAGCGGCTTCAGGTAAGTCACCGTCAGGTTGCGATAGCGGATCGTGCCGTTGAAGGCGTCGAGCACGACCGCGAAACCGGTAGCGGGAGCGGGCGCCGGACCAGCGGACGACCGGCGAACGCGCAGTCTCGTCGCCACCTTCGTCTCTTCGGTGACGCCGTCGCGGATGTTCTCCAGCACCCACTCGCGAGCGTTGACGCCGACCTTTGCCGGCCAGAGATGCGGCAGAGAATTGGTCGGCACGTCGCGGAGCACCGCGTCGGCGGCGATGGCGACTTCGTCGGGCAGCACGCCGCGCAACAGCCGGTCGGCCGAGACGCCGTCGACCGTCGCGCTCGCCGCGACGGTCGGCCCGTTGAGATCGAGGTCCAGTCCGACGACGGTGAGGCGTTCGTCCGCCGGCTCGTACCGCGCCCGGAGCTTGCCGCCGGCGACCGCGACGGCGCCGTCGGGCAGTTCGGGATGGACGATCCGTCCGCCGCCGACCGCAAGTTCCAGCTCGCCGTCGGTGACGTGCAGCGACGCCGCCTCCATCGCCAGCCGGACGCGGCCGTCGACCGGCACCTGAAAACCGGCGAGCATCGCAAGATCGCCGCCGAGCGCGGCGAAGCCGTCGACCCGGACGTTGGCGAAAGTGAGTGCGCCCGCCACGGTGTCGGCGGCGCTGTCGTGACGCAGCTCGGCACGTACCGTCGCGGCGGCCCGGCCCGGCCGCTGGATCGCGAGATCGGCGGCGGCGGACAGCCCCGTCGCATCGCGCCGCAGCAGCAGCGCGGCGTCCGGCGCGTCCCAGATCGTGCCGCTGCCGCGGTCGACCAGCGTGACACCGGCATGGCGGACCACGATGGTGCTCTCCGGCGCGAACAGCTCATCGTCGGTGCCGCGGATCTGCTGCAACAGCACGGTCGCGAGATCGTGCTGCCGGGTCGGCGAAGCGGTCGCGGCGGTCGTCTGGTCCTCGCCGATGCCGTAGCGGAACGAGCCGTCCGACTCGCGCACGAGCCGCAGTTTCGGCTCGTCGAGCACAAGCCGCTTCAGCACGAGCCGCCGTCCGCGCAGGCTTCGCGGCAGGTCGATGTCGAGCGCGGCGGTCGGCAGCGCGGCAAGGAACCCGCCCTCGCGGTCGGTCGCCCGCACGTCGCGCGCGACGATCTCCAGCGTCATTGCCTCGCGCGACCAGAACAGCGAGGCCGCGCCGATATGGACGGTCCGGCTGCCGTCGGGTCCGGAGAGAAAGTGGTCGATCCGCGGGATCAGGAAATCGATGTCGAGCGGCGCCTTCGACAATCGCCATGCAACCACCCCCAGCACCAGCGCGGGGACGATGAGCGCCGCGGCGAGAAACCGCATCGCGGCGGATGCGCAGAGGCGGAGCGGCCCGCGGCGGCGGCGGCGCGCTGGCGGCGGCGCGCCCGCGGGAGCCGCGATGATCCCGGCGGACCCTTGACCCGCACTGGCCCGGCGAGCAGTCTCGCCCGCTCCGGAAACGTCGCCCGGGCCTGTGATGTCTTTTTTATCGTCGATTTCCGATTGCACTCAGTTGCCGCTCCCGTTCGACGCGCACCAAGCCGCTATCGGTTTCGAGAGATGGCGCGAGCGTGCCGCGGAACTGGATGCGGAGCGGGGGGCAGCAGCGCGGGCGCTCGCCGACGACCCGACGGGTGGACGCCTTCTCGGCGCGATCTTCGGCAACAGCCCCTTCCTGACGCAATGCAGCCTGCACGACCCGGCGTGCCTGCTCGGCATCGTGCGGGATGGACCCGAGCGGATTCTTGCCGAATTGCTCGACGGTCTCAATGGCCAACTCACCGGAGACGGCATCGCGGCGCCCGCCTCGGAGGACGAAGCGGCGGCGGCCCTGATGCGGCGCCTGCGCCGTGCGAAGCAGCGCGCCGCGCTCGCCGTCGGAATCGCCGACATTGCCGGCACGTGGCCGCTCGACCGGATCACCGGCGCGCTCAGCGCATTCGCCGAGGCGGCGGTCGGGGCCGTCGTGCGGCGCCTCCTCGCGGCCGGCACGCGCGCCGGGCAGATAGAGCCGGCGCACGAAGCGGCGCCGGAGCGGTCCTCCGGCTTCTTCGTGCTCGGCATGGGCAAGCTCGGCGCGCGCGAGCTGAACTATTCGAGCGACATCGACCTGATCCTGTTCTACGACCCCGAGGCGATCCGCTTCACCGGCCGGGGCAGCGTTCAGCAGTTCTTCGCGCGCCTCGCCCGCGACCTCGTGCGGATGCTGGAGGAGCGCACCGCCGACGGATACGTATTCCGCACCGACCTCCGGCTGCGGCCGGACCCGGCCTCGACGCCGCCCGCGCTCTCGGTCCAGGCCGCCCTCACCTACTACGAGAGCACCGGGCAGAACTGGGAGCGCGCGGCGATGATCAAGGCGCGGCCGATCGCCGGCGACATTTCGGCCGGCGAATCGTTCCTGCGCGAGCTGCGCCCGTTTCTCTGGCGCAAGCATCTCGACTTCGCGGCGATCCAGGACATCCACTCGATCAAGCGGCAGATCGCGGCGCATCGCGGCGGCGACCGCATCGCCGTCGCCGGACATAACGTCAAGCTGGGCCGGGGCGGCATCCGCGAGATCGAGTTCTTCGTCCAGACGCAGCAGCTCATCTGGGGCGGCCGGATGCCGGAGCTGCGCAGCTCGGCGACCTGCGACACGCTGCGCCGGCTCGCCGAGACCGGGCGCATCGCCGACGACGTCGCCGACGAGCTGATCGAGGCGTACGGGTTCCTGCGCCGCGTCGAGCACCGGCTGCAGATGATCGACGACGCGCAGACGCATGCGATTCCGGCCGATCCCGCCGGCCTCGCGCACGTCGCGACGTTCCTCGGCTTTCCGTCCGTCGATGCGTTCTCCGGCGCGCTGTGCGATTGCCTCGCGACGGTCGAACGCCGCTACGGCGAGCTGTTCGAGGAAGCGCCCTCGCTCAGCGGGCAGGGAGACGACGGCGGCAACCTCGTCTTCACCGGCATCGAGGACGACCCGGCGACGCTCGACACGCTGGCGACGCTCGGCTTCGCCGAACCGGCCTTCGTCTCCGCGACGGTGCGCGGCTGGCATCACGGGCGCTATCGCGCGATGCGCAGCCAGCGCGCCCGCGAAATCATGACCGAGCTGGTTCCAGGGCTGCTCACGTCGCTCGGCCGCAGCGGCGAACCGGACGGCGCTTTCCGCCACTTCGACCAGTTCCTCGGGCGGCTGCCGGCCGGCGTGCCGATCCTGTCGCTGTTCCAGGCCAATCCCGGGTTGCTCGCCTTCGTCGCCGAGGTGATGGGCAGCGCGCCGCGGCTCGCGCAGCAACTCGCCGAGCGGCCGATCCTGCTCGACGGCGTGCTGACCGCCGGATTCTTCGATACGCTGCCGGGTCCGATGGAACTCGAAGTCGACCTGGAGAACGCGCTCGCGACGGCGCGCGACTTTCAGGACGTGCTGGACATCATGCGGCGCTGGTGCGGCGACCGCAAGTTCCAGGTCGGCGTGCAGATGCTGCGCGGCCTCGTCGGCGGAGAAGCGGCGGGCGCATGCTTCGCCACGATCGCCGACGCCGTCGTGCGTGCGCTGGCGCCGCGCGTCGCTGACGATATGGCGCGCACGCACGGCACGGTGCCCGGCGGCAGCCTGTGCGTGGTCGCCCTTGGCGCGTGGGGCGGCCGCGCGATGACCGCCACCTCGGACCTCGACATGCTCTTCGTCTACGAAGCGCCGCCGGACTGCCCCGGCTCGGACGGCGAACGGCCGCTGCCGGTCACGACCTACTATGCCCGGCTCGGCCAGCGCATCATCAACGCACTGACCGCACTGACCGGCGAGGGACGCCTCTACGAGGTCGACATGCGGCTGCGCCCGTCGGGCAATTCCGGTCCCCTTGCCTCCTCGCTGGAGGCGTTCGAGCGCTACCAGCGGGAATCGGCCTGGACGTGGGAGCACATGGCGCTGACCCGCGCCCGCGTCGCCGCCGGCCCGGAGACGCTGCGCGCCCGAATCGAGGCGATAGAAGCGGCAACGTTCGGCCGGCCGCGCGACCCGGCGCGGCTTCTCGCCGACATCGCCGACATGCGACGGCGCATCGCCGCGGAGCATGCCAAGCCCGGCTTCTGGGACGTCAAGCACCGCCGCGGCGGCCTCATCGATGTCGAGTTCATCGCGCAGTACCTGGAGCTGCGCGAGGCGCCCGGCCGCCCCGGAGTCGTGCGGGCGAACACGGTCGAGGCGCTGAGCGCGCTGCGCGACGAGGGCGCTCTGCCGCCGCCGGTCGCCGCGGACCTGATCGACGCGCTGCTGCTGTGGCGGCGCGTCCGCGGCATGCTCACGCTGCTGCTCGACGGGCCGTTCGACGAGGACACGGCGGCGCCGGCACTCAAGGCGCTCCTTGCGCAAAGCGCACAATGCGTTGACTTCCCCTCGCTCAAAACGAAAATCTCTGCGACCGCCGACCGGGTGCTCGCGCACTTCCAGGCGCTGGTCGAGCATCCAGCGGCCGACCTTCCGTCGACCGGCGACGGCAACCGAACACATCAGCAGGAGACTGGGCGATGAGCCTCAAGATCGGCGACCAGGCGCCGGATTTCACGCTGCCGACCGACGGCGGCGGCACGGTGTCGCTGTCCGCGCTGCGCGGCAAGAAGGTGATCCTTTATTTCTACCCGAAGGATGACACGTCCGGCTGCACCAAGGAGGCGTGCGGGTTCCGCGACGCGCTGCCGGACTTCACGGGCAGCGGCGCCGTCGTGATCGGCGTTTCTAGGGACAGCGTCGCCTCGCACGACAAGTTCAAGAAGAAGTACGACCTGCCCTTCATCCTCGCCTCGGACGAGAAGTCCGACATGTGCGAGCGCTACGGCGTCTGGGTCGAGAAGAGCATGTACGGCCGCAAGTATATGGGCATCGAGCGCTCGACCTTCCTGATCGACGAGAAGGGTGTCGTCCGCCAGATCTGGAGCAAGGTCAAGATCCCCGGCCATGTCGAGGAAGTGCTCGGCGCGGCGAAGGCGGCGTGATCAGCGAAGCCGATAATTGTAGGGGCGGCGCTTGCCCCGCCCGCTTCGCCGCGTAACGTTCGCCGGTGCGGCGACCCAAGGGTCGCCCCCAACGTTACAACGTTGTTGCGGCATCCCTTTTGCTTCCTTCCGTCTCCGATACCCTCGCCGCTGCGGCGGTCCGCGTCCTCACCGCCGCCGATCCGGCGGACAAGGTCGCGCTGAGCCGCCGGGCCGCCGCCGACTGGCGCGCCGGCACGATCGCGGAGATCGGCGCCGCGACGCCGCCTGCCCGCCCCGCCCGTCCCGAACGCCCCGTGCTCCTGCCGCCGCGGGACATGCCGCGGCGACGAGCCGGCGGCTCGGCCGCGGGGCGGATCGCCCTGCTCCACGCCTTGGCGCATATCGAGCTGAACGCGATCGACCTCGCCTGGGACATCGTCGCGCGCTTCGCCGACAGCCCCGACGAGTTGCCGCGCGCCTTCTTCGACGACTGGGTGCGCGTCGCCGACGAGGAGGCGAAGCACCACGCTGCGCTCGCGAGTCGGCTTGCCGCGCTCGGCGCCGCTTATGGCGACCTGCCGGCGCATGACGGGCTGTGGCAAGCGTCCGAGGAGACCGCGCACGATTTGCTGGCGCGGCTCGCCGTCGTGCCGCTGGTGCTGGAAGCGCGCGGGCTCGACGTGACGCCCGACATGATCGAGCGGCTGGCCCGGCTCGGCGATCCGGAGAGTGCGGCGGTGCTGCGCATGATCTACGAGGACGAGATCGGCCATGTCGCGACCGGGCGGCGCTGGTTCGAGCACGTCTGCGCGGCGCGTGGCGGACTGCCGCCGGTCGAGACCTACCACGCCTTGGTCAGGCGCCACTTCCGCGGCCAGTTGAAGCCGCCCTTCAACACGCGGGCGCGCGAGCAGGCAGGGTTCGCCGCGTCCTTCTACGAACCCCTGGCATCGGCGGCGGGAGCTTCGCCCTGACTCGCTGTTAGCGCTAACACCGAGCGCCTTCGCAACCTGCCGGGGAGAGAACAGGATGTCCGACCGCCGCCTGCGCCGACATTCGACGATGCGCACGGAGGCGGATGCGGTGGTGACGGATTCCGGTCCGACCGACGCCGAGATCCATCAGGGCTGGATGCAGGCGATGCTCACCGGCGACTTCGAGGCGGCGTGGCGGCTGAGCGATCTGGTGATCGAGCGGCGGCGACGGCTCGGCCTCTCCTGCGCCGACCGGCCGCTGCATCTGCGCTGGGTATGGGACGGACGGCCGCTCCGCGGGACGGTGCTCGTGCGCTGCCATCACGGACTCGGCGACACGATACAATTCATCCGCTACGTGGCGGTCCTCAAGGAACGGGGCGTCGAACGCGTCGTCGTGCAGGCGCAGCCGGCGCTGATCCCGCTCCTCGCCCGCTCGATGCCGGAGATCGACGCGCTGGTCCCGCTCGGCGAGGCGGCCTCGGAGGAACCGCGGTTCGACGTCGAGATCGAGTCGACCGAGCTGCCGCATGCGCTCCGCACGACGCTCGACACGGTTCCGGCGGCGGTGCCCTATCTCAAAGTCGATCCGGCTCACGCAGAGCCTTTCCACCGATCGCAACCCGCGCTGAAGGTCGGAATCGTCTGGGCCGCGGGCGCGTGGCATCCGGCGCGCTCGCTGCCGTTCGCCGCGCTGGCCCCGCTCGCTGACATCCCCGGCGTGGCGCTCTACGCGCTGCAACGCGGCCCCGAGCGCGCCCAGATCTTCCTTCCCGGCGCACCGACCGTCGAGAATCCGGACGACGACTCGGACGACGTGCTCGACACTGCTTCGCTGATCCGCCGTCTCGACCTCGTCGTCAGCGTCGACACGATGGTGGCGCATCTGGCCGGCGCGCTCGGCGCCCCGGTCTGGACGCTGCTCCACGACGCCGCGGACTGGCGCTGGATGCGGGACCGGGCGGACTCGCCCTGGTATCCGACGATGCGCCTGTTCCGGCAGAGGACGCCGGGTGACTGGGCGAGCGTCGTGCACGATGTGGTACGGGAGCTGAGGACGCGAGCGGAAGCTCCCTCTCCCGCTTGCGGGAGAGGGTCGGGGTGCGGGCTGCGTTCAGCTCTACCGGCGTTGCCGGCCCTCACCCTCCCGCGCTGCCGCGCGGGTCCCTCCCTCTCCCGCGTCCGAGGGAGAGGGATTGATTACGCCCCCGCCTCCGCGCCGTTGCCCGCCGCGGCTTCGGCGCCCTTCAGCTTCGCGGCGAGCGAGGCTTCGAGGAAGCGGTCGAGGTCGCCGTCGAGGACGGCGCCGGTGTTGCCGGTCTCCACGCCCGTCCGCAGGTCCTTCACCATCTGGTACGGGTGCAGGACGTAGGAGCGGATCTGGTGGCCGAAGCCGATGTCGGTCTTCGTCGCGTTCAGCGCGTCGGCCGCCGCCTCGCGCTTCTTCAGCTCCATCTCGTAGAGCTTGGCGCGCAGCATCGACCACGCCGCGGCGCGGTTCTGGTGCTGCGAGCGCTCGCTCTGCACCGCGACGGCGATGCCGGTCGGGATGTGCGTCAGGCGGACGGCGCTGTCGGTCTTGTTGACGTGCTGGCCGCCCGCGCCGGACGCGCGGTACGTGTCCGTCCGCACGTCCTTGTCGAGGATATCGATCTCGATCTTGTCGTCGATGACCGGCGACACCCAGGCCGCGGCGAAGCTGGTCTGCCGCCGCGCGTTGGCGTCGAAGGGCGAGATGCGGACGAGGCGGTGCACGCCACTCTCGGTCTTCAGCCAGCCATAGGCGTTCTCGCCGATGACCTTGACCGTCGCCGACTTGATGCCGGCCTGCTCGCCGCCGCTCTCTTCGAGCCACTCGACCTTGTAGCCGTGCTGCTCGGCCCAGCGGATGTACATGCGCAGCAGCATCTCGGCCCAGTCCTGGGCCTCCGTGCCGCCCTCGCCGGCCTGGACCTGGAGATAGCAGTCGTTGGCGTCGGCCTCGCCCGAGAGAAGGCTTTCCAGCTCGCGCTTCGCCACGTCGGCGCGCAGCTTTTCCAACGTCGTCTCGGCGTCGGCGACCATCTCCTGGTCGCCCTCGGCGTCGGCCAGATCGATCAGGCCGAGCGTGTCGTCAAGCTCCCGCTCGATCTGTTTGTAGCCGTTGATCGAGCGGTCGAGCCGGTTGCGTTCGCGCAGCAGCTTCTGCGCCGCCTCCGCGTCGTTCCAGAGATTGGGATTCTCGGCCGCGGCGTTCAGCTCGTCGAGCCGCCGATTCGCCTGATCCCAGTCAAAGATGCCTCCTCAGCAGGGCCAACGAGGCTCGAATCTCGTCGGCCACCGCCTGAATTTCAGCGCGCATGGGCTTGCCTGTGATCCGGTGGTGGTGGTGAGTGGATGACCGGTCCGGCTCAATATAGTCCGCCGGTCCCGCTCGCGGGAAGGGCTGCGGGCGCGGAATTCGGCACGCCCAGGCCGCCGCCGGCCGCCGCACCTGCCGGCGAGCCCGGCTCGGCGACCGTCATCGCATCGTTGCCGTCGTCGAGGCCGGGGTCGTTCTCGTCGCCGTTTCCGCGCACGATGTCGTCGCCGTTGCCCCAGGGGTTGTCGTCGCCCTTGAACGCCTCGTAGATCACCTGACGGTCGCCGGGACCTGCCGGCTTGCCGGTCGCCGGGTTGACGCGGACCAGCCGGATCCCCGGCGGAATGCGGAAGGCGGTGCCCGGCTTGTCCTTGAGCGCGCCCATCATGAAGTCGCGGAACACCGGCGCCGCCGCGCTGCCGCCCGTCTCATGGTCGCCGAGCGTGCGCGGCGCGTCGAAGCCGATATAGACGCCGGCCGCAAGGTCGGGCGAGAAGCCGACGAACCAGTTGTCGAAATTGTCGTTGGTCGTGCCGGTCTTGCCGGCGAGCGGCTTGCCGACCGCCTTCACCACGGAGCCGGTGCCGCGCTCGACCACTCCCTGCATGATCGAGACGATCTGGTAGGCGGAGCGCGGATCGACGACCGTCTCGCGCGTGTCGGGTACGTCAGGCGGCGCCTGACCCTGCCACTCGACGTCCCTGCACCCGTCGCAAGGCCGGTCGTCGGCCCGGAAGACCGTGGCGCCGTTGCGGTCCTGGATGCGGTCGATCAGCGTCGGCTTGATCCGCTTGCCGCCGTTCACCAGCATCGAATACGCGGTCGTCATCCGCATCACGGTCGTCTCGCCGGCGCCGAGCAGCATGGCGTATTGACGCGGCATCTGGTCCATGACGCCGAACCGCTCGACGTAGTCGGCGACGGTGTCGAGACCGACGACCTGCCCGAGCCGCGCGGTCATCATGTTCTTCGACTGTTCGATGCCGACGCGGAGCGGCGTCGGACCGGAGAAACGCGTCGTGTTGTAGTTGGTCGGCTTCCACTTCGGCAGGCCCGGCCCCTGATCGACGACGAAGGGCGCGTCGAGGATCAGGCTCGACGGATTGAAGCCGGCATGGTCGAGCGCAGCGAGATAGACGAAGGGTTTGAAGGACGAGCCGGGCTGACGCTTTGCCTGAAAGGCGCGGTCGAACTGGCTCATGTCGTAGCTGTAGCCGCCGACCAGCGCGAGGATGCGCCCGGTGTGCGGGTCCATCGCGACGAACCCGCCGGAGACGTTCGGAACCTGCTTCAGCGCGAACGCCGGCACGGCGGCGGCGCCGGCCGGCGAAGCCGCCGCCGCCGCGGTCCGCCCGGCCGGCGGCGGGGAAGCGGCGGAATGAAGCGGCCCGTCGACGAGCACCACGTCGCCCGGCTTGACCACGTCGGCGGCGGAGCGCGGCGGCGGCCCGACCCGCTGATCCTCCAGCGTCGGCCGCGCCCATTTCAGATCATCCAGCGGGATGCGGCCGCGCGTGCCGTCGGCGAAACCGATCGCGGCGCCGCCGTCCGGCTCGCCGCCGAGCACGATCGCGAGCATCCAGTCGCCGGCGCCCGCCGGGCGCGGCACCGCGGCGAGGGCGCGCGCCCAGCCGTCGCCCGAGACGTCGAGGTGCGTGACCGGGCCGCGCCAGCCGTGCCGCCTGTCATAGGCGATCAACCCGTCGCGGAACGCCTTTTCGGCGACCGCCTGAAGCTGCGGATCGAGGCTGGTCCGCACCGACAGGCCGGATTGGTAAAGGCCCTTGTCGCCGTAGCGGGCCAGCAGTTCGCGCCGCACCTCCTCGGCGAAATAGCCGGCCTGCACCGTCTCGGTCTCGTCGCGGCGGCGGCTGGCGAGCGGCTCGGCCTTCGCCGCGGCGGCCTCGGCCGCGGTGACGTAGCCCTCCTCCGCCATCCGGTCGATGACCCAATCGCGCCGCGCCTTCGCCGCCTCGGGGAAGCGCTGCAGATTATAGTTGTTCGGCGCCTTCGGCAGCGCAGCGAGATACGCCGCCTCGGCGACGGTCAGATCGTCGAGCGACTTGTTGAAGTACTGCAACGCCGCCGCGCCGACGCCATAGGCGCCCGATCCGAGATAGATCTCGTTGAGATACAACTCCAGGATGCGGTCCTTGGACAGCGCCCGCTCGATCTTGACCGCGAGCAGCGCCTCCTTGACCTTGCGCGCCATCGACACTTCGCTGCTCAGCAGGAAGTTCTTCGCGACCTGCTGCGTGATCGTCGAGGCGCCGATCGGACGCCGCCCGGCGCCCATCCCGAGATGCAGGGCGTCGGTCGCCGCCGCGCGCAGGATCGATACCGGGTCGATCCCCATGTGGCTGTAGAAATTCTTGTCCTCGGCCGAGATGAAGGCGCGGATGACCAGCGGCGGCATCGCGCTCACCGGCACGAAGATCCGGCGCTCGGTCGCGTATTCGGCGAGAAGCCGTCCGTCGCCTGCGTGCACGCGCGTCACGACGGCGGGCTGGTAGTCGGCAAGCTGCTGATAGTCAGGCAGGCCGCGCCCGAAATGCCAGACGGCAAGCGCCACGACGCCGGCGCCGAGCAGCGCGACGACGACCGCAAGCGCGACAAAGTACTTGAGTATTCTCATGGCGATCCTGATGGGCGGTCCCGCGACGGACCAGACCGGCGCAACCCGCCGCGGCCGGACCGCGGCGCGGGCGCGATCCTACCGCAACTTGCGGCAGTGCCTTAGCACCACTTTGTGGCGGCAACGGGGCGCTCTCCGCCGACCAACATCGGCGTCCGCACGGGGTTCCGCAACCTGCGGCGGAGCGACGCAAGAACGAGTTGTGGTTTCGGCAACCGCTCTGTATGGTTGACCTGCGAAACACCGCAGTCTGCCGCGCCGCCGCCGCCTTCGAGCGGGCGGCGCGGCGGCGTCGCGACGGATGACAAGGCTCGGCGCTCTCGGGCGCCGCTTCTCCAGCACCGCGACGCTCACGACCTCGCGGCTTGGATGAAACCCCGAAGCCAGATCCGGGTCCGTTCCGGGTCAGGACTGCCCAGAAAGCTCCCGATGGCCCACCGATATGCGCCGATCGACGGATTGACCCGAGGCGCCGCCGGCTTCGCTGCAAACAGGAATGCGCTGCCGCCCGTTTTCGCGCGGACGGACCGGCGCATCCCGGAGTTGAGCCGAAATGGCAAAACGCATGCTTATCGATTCGGCGCACCCGGAGGAGACCCGGGTCGTCGTTCTCAACGGTAACCGTCTCGAAGAATTCGATTTCGAAACCTCTACGAAGAAACAGATCAAGGGAAACATCTACCTCGCCAAGGTAACCCGCGTCGAACCCTCGCTTCAGGCAGCCTTCGTCGAGTTCGGCGGAAACCGCCACGGCTTCCTCGCCTTCAGCGAGATCCATCCCGACTACTACCGCATCCCGATCGGCGACCGCGAGCGGCTGAAGCGGGAGGAGTCCGAGTCGATGCGCCGCCCGCGGCCCGACAAGGACCGCCGGCGCCGCAGGACGGAGCGCGGCGGCGCCCAGCAGCAGGTCGCGGCGGCTGCGGAACGCGGCGAGCCCGGCAGCGCCGGCTTCCCGGCAGCCGCCGGAGACGGCGAGCACCACGAGCATCATCGGCACGACTACGATCCGGACGCAGCGCCGCCGGTCATCGATCACGAGCCGGTTCCGGCCGCCGGAAACGGCGAAGAGCACCACGACTTAGCGGCGGCGGCCGATGCCGGGCCGGCGAGCCACGACCACGACTCCGTCTTCGACGGCGCACCGGTTGCGGCGGACGCGGCCGAAAGCGGCGGTGATGCGTCGGAGCCCGCGCCGGTGGAGCGTTTCGCGGCCGCGCCGCGGGCGCTCGAAAGCGCGGCGGACGTGCTGATTTCCGACGAGGACGTCTCCGACCGGCCCGCCACCTCGAACGAGTTCGACGAGCACGAGCACGACGAGCACGAGGGGCACGAGCACGAGGGGCACGAGCACGAGCGGTCGCGATACGGCGCCGACCACGATGAAATCGAACGCAGCGACAGCCGCGACTATTCCTCCGGCGAGCTGGAGAGCGATTCGGTGGAAACTCTCGGCGGCGACGAGACCGAGGAGGTCTCGCGGCACCGTTCGCGCCCGATGCGCCAATACAAGATCCAGGAAGTCATCAAGCGCCGGCAGATC
>DASWRT010000509.1:0-1931 GCA_036403035.1 Allostellaceae bacterium
TCCGCGGTTCGACACGCTCGGCCATCCGGCAACGCTCGCGGCGCGGGGCAACCGGGTGATCGTGAACGGCACGCTGGTCGCCCCGGATCCGGCCGACGCCGAGGCGGTCCGCCGCGCCGCTTGCGCCGAGGGAGCCAAGCCGGCGCACTGAGCGGCGGCCGCCCGCATGACGCGTCGCGTTGTGAGAGACCCAGCCCTCATGGACATCGATCCGCGGTTTACCTAAAGTCCGCGCTCCCCGCACCGAGGTCCCGAGCGCCGTCATGCGACTGTCCGCCTTCTTTCTCCCCGTCCTCAAGGAAAATCCCAGCGAGGCGCAGATCGTCTCGCACCGGCTGATGCTGCGCGCCGGCATGGTCCGGCAGTCCAGCGCCGGCATCTACGCGTGGCTGCCGCTCGGTTTCCGTGTGCTGCAGAAAGTCGAGCAGATCGTGCGCGAGGAACAGGACGCGACCGGCGCCCAAGAAGTGCTGATGCCGACGATCCAGCCCGCCGAGCTGTGGCGCGAGAGCGGGCGGTACGAGGATTACGGCAAGGAGATGCTGCGCATCACCGACCGGCACGAGCGCGAGATGCTCTACGGGCCGACCAACGAGGAGATGATCACCGCGCTGTTCCGCGATGCGATCAAGAGCTATCGCGACCTGCCGAAGAACCTCTATCACATCCAGTGGAAGTTCCGGGACGAGGTCCGACCTCGCTTCGGCGTGATGCGCGGGCGCGAGTTCCTGATGAAGGACGCCTACTCGTTCGACCTCGACGCCGCCGGCTCCCGCCATTCCTACAACAAGATGTTCGTCGCCTATCTGCGGACCTTCGCGCGGATGGGCGTGAAGGCGATCCCGATGCGGGCCGACACCGGGCCGATCGGCGGCGACCTGAGCCACGAGTTCAACATCCTCGCGGAGACCGGCGAGAGCGAGGTCTTCGTCGACCGCGAGTTCCTGACCGTCGACTGGCGGAAGTTCGACGTCGATTACAACGACGTCGCCGGCCTTCAGCAGACCGTCGACCGCTACACGAACATCTACGCCGCGACCGTGGAGAAGCATGACGCGGCGAGCTGCCCGGTGCCGGCGGACCGGCTGGTCAATGCGCGTGGTATCGAGGTCGGCCACATCTTCTATTTCGGCACGAAATATTCCGAGCCGATGGGAGCGAAGGTGGTCGGACCGAACGGCGACACGGTCGCGGTCGAAGGGGGCTCCTACGGCATCGGCGTGTCGCGCCTGGTCGGCGCGATCATCGAGGCGAGCCATGACGACAAGGGCATCATCTGGCCCATGAGCGTGGCGCCTTTCCATGCCGGATTGGTCAATCTGCGCGCCTCCGACACCGCCTGCACCGCCGCTTGCAACGATCTCTACGGCAAGCTGCGCAAGGCCGGAATCGACGTGCTCTACGACGACCGGGACGAGTCCGCGGGCGCCAAGTTCGCGACGATGGACCTGATCGGCCTGCCGTATCAGCTCGTCGTCGGTCCGCGTGGTCTCGCCGCCGGGGTCGTCGAGCTGAAGGACCGCGCGAGCGGAGCGCGGGAGGAACTGTCCCCGGACGCCGCGATCGCGAAGCTCGCGGCGGCGGTCGCGGCCGGCACGGCGGCGGCGGCGGTTCCGTCGTGATCTTTGCCCCGTTCGAGCGGATGGTGGCGTTCCGCTACCTCCGCGCCCGCCGGCAGGAAGGGTTCATCTCGGTCATCGCGGTTTTCTCGCTGCTCGGCATAGCCCTGGGCGTTGCGACGCTGATCATCGTGATGTCGGTGATGAACGGGTTCCGCGCCGAGCTGCTGGGCCGCATCCTCGGCCTCAACGGCCATCTCGGCGTCTACGGCGCGAACGGCACGCAGATCGTGGAATACGACCAGATGGCCGGGACTATCCGGGGCATTCCGGGCGTGGTCACGGCGGCGCCCGTCTATCAGGGCGAGGTGT
>DASWRT010000510.1:0-5548 GCA_036403035.1 Allostellaceae bacterium
CTGGAGCGCACGATGGGGGGCACGGTCCAGGTCCGAACCCACCTTTCCGCGGACCTCTGGCCGATGTTGGTCGATCCGACGCAGATCGAGATCGCGATCCTCAACCTTGCGATCAACGCGCGCGACGCGATGCCGCTCGGCGGGACGATCACGATCGAGACCGCGAACGTCGCCGCGGCCAGCCGTGAGCTTCCGGCGGAAGTCGCCGGCCGGGACTGCGTCCGCATCGCCGTCGCCGACGTCGGCTGCGGCATGACGGAAGAGGTCCTGGCGAAAGCGTTCGAGCCGTTCTTCACGACGAAGGAGTTCGGCAAGGGCAGCGGGCTCGGCCTCAGCCAGGTCTACGGGGGGATGCGGCAATCGGGAGGCGCCGTTCGCCTGAAGAGCCGCGTGGGTCAGGGCACGACGGTGCTGCTGTACCTGCCGAGGGCCGCGGCGCAGCACGCGGCGGCGGCTGCCGCCGGCCCGGAGACGCGCCCGTCAAGCGTCGCCGATTCGAGCGGGCGCATCCTGGTGGTCGACGACGAGCCGGACGTGCGGGACATCACGGTTCGGATGCTCCGGGAGGCGGGGTACGGCGTGACGGAGGCGGACAGCGGGCGAGCAACGCTCGACGCCCTGGCGCGCGGCGAGACGTACGATCTGATCGTGATCGACATCGCGATGCCGGATCTCAACGGCATCGACACGGTCCGCCACATACGGGAGAGGTGGCCGGGACAGCGGGCGCTCTTCATGACCGGGTACGCCGACACCACGGAATTCGCCGAGCAGACGGGCGGCGATCCGCTGATCCGCAAGCCGTTCAGGCTCAACGATCTTGCCGATGCGGTGCGGCAGGCGCTGGGAAGAACGCGCGGTCCTACTCCAGGCGCCGTCGTTTCGCTGCGGTCGAGAACCGACAAGGTTTGAACCACCAAGACACTGGATCGGTTTTCGATCGAGCTCGAAACGACACGCCCGGCGTGATGCCGAAACCCCCGTTCCAGGCTCGGCCGCAATCCGCGTCAGCTTCGCTGCGGCGGACGGAACGGGACGACGCTGCCGCCGCCGCCTTCGCCGCTGCGCTGACGGCGGGACTTCGCCAGCGCCTCCCGCACCTTCGCGTCCAGTTCGGCGAGCTTGAACGGCTTCGCGACCGTCGGGACGCCGCCCAGCGCCTCATCCGCCCGGCCCGAGAGATCGGCAAATCCCGTGACGAGCAGGACGGCGACGCCGGGATACTTGCGGAGCGCTTCGGCCACGAGGGCGGCCCCGGTCATGCCCGGCATGGCGAAGTCGGCGAGCAGCAGGTCGAACGAGGATCGCTCCCGGTCCAGCCGGTCCAGCGCCTCGAACCCGCTTTTCGCCTCGGCGACGTCGTAGCCGAGGCCGCGCAGGGCCGTCGTCAGCAGTTCGCGCACGTCGTTGTCGTCGTCGACGACGAGGACGCGCCCGCTCGCCGCCGCGTTCGGCGCCGCGGCGGCGCTTCGGCCGCCGCCGCCGTCGGCCCGAGCGGCGCCCACGGCCCGCGGCAGATAAAGGTGGACGGACGTGCCTTTCCCGGGCTCGCTCTCGATCCGCACGGTGCCGCCGGCCTGCTTGGCGAAGCCGTATACCTGACTGAGGCCCAGCCCCGATCCCCTGCCGACTTCCTTGGTCGTGTAGAACGGTTCGAAGACCCGCGCCAACACCTCGGACGGGATCCCGGTCCCGTTGTCCACGACCGAGATGCACAAATAGTCGCCGCGTTCGAGGTCTGCCGGCCAGGAGGCGGCGGCCGAGCCGGCGTCGTGGGCGGCCATATTGCGCGTCAGGATGGCGAGCGTGCCGCCGAGCGGCATGGCGTCGCGCGCGTTGATGGCCAGGTTGAGTATCGCGAGTTCAAGCTGGTTGGCGTCGACGAGCGCCGGCCATGCGTCCTCGACGGGTGCGACGGCGATGCGGATGATCGCGCCCATCGTGCTGGCAAGCATGTCCTGCATCCGGGCGAGCAGCGCATCGACGTCCACCGGCTGGAGTTGGAGACGCTGCTTGCGCGAGAAGGCGAGAAGCTGCTGCGTCAGCTTGGCGCCGCGTTCGGCCGCCCGGACCGCGTTCGCCACGTGCCGTGCCGCGTTCTCGCTCAGCCCGTCGTTTCTCGTCAGCTCCAGATTGCCGAGAACGGCGCTGAGGAGATTGTTGAAGTCGTGCGCGACGCCGCCGGTGAGCTGGCCGACCGCCTCCATCTTCTGCGACTGGCGCAGCTCCTCCTCGATCCGACGCATCGCGCTGATGTCGAGCGAGGTGCCGAAGATCTTGGCGACCGCGCCGTCCGCCCCGAAGAGCGGGACGAGAAAGGTGCGGCGGACGACATGGCCGACGGGCAGCTCCCCGGAGACTTCGTACTCGACGCGCTTGCCCGTTTCGGCGCATTCCCGGTACTTCGCCTCCATCAGCGAGGCGCCCGGCTCGGGAAAGAATTCGCGCGGCGACCGGCCGATGAAGGCATCGACCGGAAAGCCGGTCGCCTCGATGCAGGTCGGGTTGACCTCTTCGTACACGAAGGCGCCGTCGGAGGGGCGGCGGCGCAGGAGATACAACAGGACGGGCGACTGCTCGAACAGGGCGGTGTACCGCGCCCGGCTGCGCTGCAACTCCTCGTTCGCCTCGCGCAGCTCCTGGGTCCGCTGCGCGACCCGATGCTCGAGGGTCTCGGCCGCCGCGCGCAGCGCCGCATCGCGTTCGGCGACCGCGCCGGCCATGGCGTCGAACGCCTCGCCCAGCCGGCCGATCTCCGAGCTGCGGTCGCGCAGGCCGGCGCGCGCCGAATAGTCGCCGCGCTGCCAGCGCCGCGCCGCGCCGAGCAACCGGTCGACCGGCTGCCGGATGAAGAACCGGCCGCCGGCCAGGGCGGCCAGCAGCGCGAGCAGCCCGGCGACGGCGATCAGGACGGCGCCGCGCCGAGTCGCCTCGTTGATCCCGGCGAAGACGGCCGCCTTGGAGAACCCGACCGCGACGACGAAATCGGCGGGGCCGCTCCCGAAGGACACGGGGACGATCGCCCCGATCCGCCTGACGCCGTCGAGGTCGGTCTCCTCGGTGACGTTCTCCTGCGGCAGCTTCAGCAGCGGCTGCAGCCGGGGCGGCACCTTGCGGCCGATCCAGCTTTCGGAGTCCGGGTGGCGTACGAGAATGGTGCCGTCCCGGTCGGTGATGGCAAGGGCGGTATCGGGCGGGAACGACTTGCGCGAAATGTGCGCGCCGAGCCATTCGAGGTCGACGCTGGCGATGACGGCGCCGGCCATCCGGCCGTTCCCGTCGCGGACCGGGTAGGCGAAGGTGACGAGCTTCCGGTCCGTGATGCGGCTCGGGGTGAAGTTGCCGACCGCGAAGGCGCCGGTCGCCATGACGCGCCGGTAGTAATCGCGATCGGACACGTCGGGCGCGCGGTCGGGGCGCGTGCTGTTGCAGAAGGCGACGCCGTTCGCGTCCACGGCGCCGATGACGAGATAGTCGGCGTAGTGCTGGCGCAGATCGGAGAAGAACGCGGTGCAGGCCGCGCCGTCCTTCGCATGCACGACCGGCAGCGCCGCCAGCGTCACCATCAGCTCGCGGATGCCCTCGACGGTGCGTTCCAGTTCGGCCGCCGTCTGCCGCGCCAGCCGAAGCGTCTGTTCCCGCGCCTCGGCCTCTCGCGCGCGGCGCAGGTCCACTTCGTTGTAGGCCTGGATGCCGATCGCCGGCAGGACGGCGAGCGCAACGAGGAAGACGAGCCGTACCAGCAGGCTCATGGACGCCCTCGCAGCCGCCGTCCGCCGTTCAACTCACCGGCCACCATGGCAACTTTCGACTCTGTACCGATCAACAGCAAGCGTCCCAAAACCGTTGCGTTAACGTGTGGGGGAGGGCTGGGGCGGAGGCCTGGCGCGTTCAGGACTTTCCGGCTGCGCTGCCGCCGCCGCCGGGACGGTTGGCGAAGATCGGCGAGGGCGGGGCCGGCGGCGTCGCGACCCGCTCCAGCGCACGCTGCACGGCCGGACGGGCGGCGATCGCGTCGCGCCAGCGGCGCAGGTTGGGGCGCCCGTCGAGCGTCATGCCGATGCGGGCGACCGAGCTTACCCACGGGAACGTCGCGATGTCGGCGATCGAATACTCGCCGCCCGCGAGGTACTCGGTCTCGCCGAGGCGGTGCTCCATGACGGCGAGCAGCCGCTCGGTCTCCTTGACGTACCGGTCGATCGCGTAGGGCACGCGCTCCTTCGCGAAATAGGCGAAGTGCTCGGCCTGCCCGAAGAACGGCCCGACGCCGCCCATCTGGAACATCAGCCACTCGATCGCCGAGATCCGGCCGCGCGGACCGGCGGGCAGCAGCTTTCCGGTCTTCTCGGCGAGGTACATCAGGATCGCGCCGGATTCGAAGACGGGGAGGGGCTTCCCGCCGGGGCCGTCGCGGTCGACGATCGCCGGGATCTTGCCGTTCGGATTGATCGCCAGGAAGGCGGGCGACTTGTGCTCGCCCTTGAACAGGTCGACGAGGTGCAGCTCGTACGGTATGCCGACCTCCTCGACCATGATCGCGGCCTTGCGGCCGTTCGGGGTGCCGAACGTGTAAAGCTCGATCATCCTGCGTCTCTCCGGTTGATCCGCCGCCGGCGTCCCTCGCCGCCGCCGCCGAGGCATTAAGCTGCCACCGGGCGGCGGGATCGGCAATGCGGATGCGCGGGATAGCGCAACGCGACGTCGACGGCATCGGACGGCGGGTGCAGCCGGGGCGGCCGCGCCGTATCCGTCCGGCGTGCCGAACGTGCCGCTTGCCGCCGCCGCCGCCGGCCGTGTCATCATCGGATCGATGCAGAGGCGGGAAACGGGCAGGGCGGATCGGGGATGGCGCGCAACACACCGGGCGGTGCGAAAGCGGGGGCAGGGACGGGCGCGGGGGCGGGCGCCCCGGCGGGCAGCGTCCGCGGGCTCGACGCGATCGACGTGCGCATCCTCGCGGCGTTGCAGCGCGAGGGGCGGATCACGATCGTCCGGCTCGCCGAGCGGGTCGGGCTGTCGGCGCGCCCTTGCCTGGAGCGCGTGCGGCGGCTGGAATCGGCCGGCATCATCGCCGGCTACCGCGCCGAAGTGGCGATCGAGCGTCTGACGCAGCCGGTCACCGTCTTCGCCGAGGTCGCGCTGGAACGCCACGACCGCCGCCGCCAGGACGCGTTCGAGCGCCGCATCGCGACGATCGAGGAGGCGGTCGAGTGCTGGGAGGTCAGCGGCAGTTTCGACTACCTCGTCCGCTTCGTCTGCCGCGACCTCGACGCCTATCACGCGCTGACGTCGGAGCTTCTGGAGGACGAGATGCTCGGACTGTCGCGCATCGTCAGCACGATCGCGCTGCGCCCGGTGCGGCGCTTCGCCGGGTATCCCGCCTCGCTGATCGATCCGGCCCGGCGCGAGGAGTGAGCCTGCTCCAAGCACGGGTTCACCGCCGTCGGCGCGAACGCGCCCGAGCGCGGCATCGTCTACAACGAGGCGGCGCACCGCCGCTCCGTGATCGCGACGGACAACTTTCTGGAGGAGGTGCTGGGCTCCCCCG
>DASWRT010000511.1:0-3434 GCA_036403035.1 Allostellaceae bacterium
TCGCTTCCGCGAGCGCATCGAGACCTATTTCGATCCGCTGCCGATCTGGTACGTGCCGTTCGAGGAGGACGCCGTTCCGGCAGCCGCCTTCCCGCTCCACGCGATCACGCAGCGGCCGATGCCGATGTACCACTCCTGGCACTCGCAGAACGCGTGGCTGCGTCAGATCGCCAGCCACAACCGGCTCTACGTCAACCGGCGCACCGCCGAAGGACTGGGCCTTGCCGACGACGACTGGGTCTGGGTGACCAGCCACCACGGCCGGGTGAAGTGCCAGATCCGGCTGATGGAAGCGGTCAACCCCGATACGGTCTGGACCTGGAACGCGATCGGCAAGCGGGCCGGCGCCTGGAACCTCCCGTCCGATGCGCCGGAATCGACCCGCGGCTTCCTGCTCAACCACGCGATCTCGGAGCTGCTGCCGGCGCGCGACGGTAGCGAGGACGGGTTCCGCCACGGGAATTTCGATCCCGTCACCGGGCAGGCCGCCTGGTACGACCTCCGCGTCCGGCTGGAGAAGGCGGCGCCCGCCGAGGCCGGGGAGAGCGCGCCGCGGTTCGCGTCGCAGTCCGGGCCGCTGTCCGATCCGCCCGACATCCTGCGCTACGGCGCCGGCTTTCGGAAGACGCCGCGGTGACCAGCGTGCCCCCGCCCTCGCCCGAGGGGCGCAAGCTCGGGCTCGTGATCGACCTCGACACCTGCGTCGGCTGCCACGCCTGCGCGGTCAACTGCAAGGAATGGAACACCGGCGGCTATCCCGGCCCGCTGACCGACTTCTCGCCCTACGGCGCCGAGCCGAGCGGCGTCTGGCTCAACCGCATCCACACCTTCGAGGCCGGCGAGGGCGCCGGCTGCCGGACGACGCACTTCCCGAAATCCTGCCTGCATTGCGAGGAGCCGGCCTGCGTCACGGTCTGCCCGACCGGGGCGTCCTACAAGCGCGCCGAGGACGGGATCGTGCTCGTCAACGCGGAGACCTGCATCGGCTGCAAGCTCTGCTCGTGGGCCTGCCCCTACGGCGCCCGCGAGTTCGACGACGATATCGGCGTGATGCGGAAATGCACGCTCTGCATCGACCGGATCTACAACGAGAACCTGCCGGAAGCCGAACGCGTCCCCGCCTGCGTCGCCACCTGTCCAGCGTCGGCGCGGCATTTCGGCGATCTCGGCGACCCGGGCTCCGCGGTATCGAAGCTCGTCGCCGAGCGCGGCGGGTTCGATCTGATGCCGGAGACGGGCTATAAGCCGGTCAACAAGTACCTGCCGCCGCGCCCCGCGAAGCGCCCGGCCACGGCCGGCGCCGGCGAACGGCTCGAACCGGCTTCGGCCGGTCCGAATGGTGGAACCAGTACATTCCTACGATGGATTGATCGCGTCCTGTCGCGGTAAGCTAGCGCTATGTCCGGGACGCGGCATCCCCGAGACAACCGCCGCGCGAAAAACGCACAGGGATACGCAGTGACGATCCGATGAGCATTACGTCCTCCGATCTGACGGCCTGGCGGCGTGCCCGCCGGAGCGAGCTGATCGACCGCCGCATGGCCGCGGGCGCCGACGAGCGCGAGGCCTGGGACACTGCGATCGAAGCGACGCTCGAGACGCTGCTGCGCAATCTCCATCCGGCGCTGCTCGGCTTCTACTGGCCGCTGCGCGCCGAGTTCGACCCGCGCCCGCTGGTGCTGCGCCTGCACGCCGAGGGCTGGCGCGCCGCGCTCCCGGCGGTCATCCAGCCGCGTGCGCCGATGCATTTCCGGCCCTGGGCGCCGGATGCGCCGATGGTGCCGGGGGTCTACGGCATCCCGGTGCCGCAGGATATGACGATGGTGAAGCCGGATGTTGTGCTGGCGCCGCTGGTCGGCTTCGACCCGCAGAAGTTCCGGCTCGGCTACGGCGGCGGCTATTTCGACCGGACGCTGGCGGCGCTGGCGCCGAAGCCGGTGACGATCGGCGTCGGCTACGAGCTGGCGCGGCTGCCCTCGGTCCAACCGCACGATTTCGATCTGCCGATGGACCACATCATCACCGAGGCCGGCCTCTTCTCCTGAGATCGGAGCGGCTCAGCCGTTCTCGGCGAGGACGTGGCCGGCGAGGTAGAGCGAGCCGCAGATCAGGATGCGCGCCGGGGGCGGCGGGCCGCCGTGGTACGCCGTCGCCAGATCGGCGACCGCCGCATCGACCGACCGGGCGGGCGCTGCGTCGATCCCCGCCGCGCGGGCGAGCCCGGCCACCGCGTCCGGCGGCAGCGACAGCGGATCGCGCTCGATCGCGACCGCACGTAGCCGCCGCACCCTCGGCGCGACATGCGCGAAGAAGCGGTCCGCCGCCTTATTCGCCCGCATCGCGAAGACGAGATCTACCGGCCCCGGCGCACCGCGAGCCCATTCCGCCAGCGCCGCACCTGCGCTCTCGTTGTGGCCGCCGTCTAAAAACAGTTCGATCCCGGCGGGCAACAGCCCGACGAGCGGCCCGTGCGTCAGCCGTTGCAGGCGGGCCGGCCACTCGACGGAGGCAAGGCCCGCCCGGATATGCGCCTCGTCGATCGCGAACCCGTCCAAATTCTCCAGCACGGCGATCGCGAGGCCGGCATTGTCGATCTGGTGGACGCCGGGCAATGACGGCGGCGGCAGCGGCAGCGTGCGCCGTCCGGCATAGCGGAACCCGCCTCCGGCGGTCGGCACCGCGATCCAGTCGCGGCCATGACGGAACAGCGTCGCCCCGACGGTTTCGGCGGCGCGCTCGAACACGCGCTGCGCCTCCGGCGGCTGCGGCCCGATGGCGGCGACCACGCCCGGCTTCAATATGCCGGCCTTCTCCCCGGCGATCTTCTCGACCGTGTCGCCGAGGAAGTCGACATGGTCGATCGACACCGGCGTCAGCGCGCAGGCCGCGGGCCGCGCGACGAGGTTGGTCGCGTCGAGCCGCCCGCCGAGCCCGGTCTCCAGCAGCACGATTTCGGCCGGCGTCCGCGCGAAGGCGAGGAACGCCGCCGCCGTCGTGACCTCGAAGAAGGTGATCGGCCGGCCGGCATTGACGCGCTCGACCTCGGCGAGCAGCGCCGCCAGCGGCGGGTCCTCGATCAGGCGCCCGGCGAGGCGGATCCGCTCGTTGAAGCGGACGAGGTGCGGCGAGGTATAGACGTGCACCCGATATCCCGCCGCCTCCAGGATCGCGCGCATCGTCGCGACGGTCGAACCCTTGCCGTTGGTGCCGGCGACGTGGATCACCGGTGGCAGATGGTCTTGCGGGTCGCCGAGCGTCGCGAGGAGCCGCTTCACGCGGTCGAGCGAGAGATCGATGAGGCGGACATGGAGCGACTTCAGCCGCTCCAGGATCTGGTCGCTCGTCAGCGCGCGATCTCCGCGGGGACGGCAACCGGCGCGACCGCATCCGCCACGCGGCGGCGTGTCAGGAGGTCGAGGAGCCGCGCCACCGTC
>DASWRT010000512.1:0-21069 GCA_036403035.1 Allostellaceae bacterium
TGTACCGCCCGCGATCGTCGATGACGGCGATCTTCTCGCCACGCCGGGCCTTGAGGTTGCGGTCGATGAGGTCGGCAGCGGCGTTGTACGCCCCCGACGCCGCGGTCACGGTCATCCTTGTCACCCCTCCCTATACGCCCCGAGCTTGCGGCCGGGTTTACGTCCGTTCTTGCCGGGGCCGGGCGGACATCATTCGTGCCGCACCGCCTGCCGTCTGGATGTCGATACGATATCACGGCATCGTCGGGCGACGCCCTTCTCTCACGCGGCCCGGCGCAGATGGTCGAGGCACGCCTCCGCCCATGGTCCCGACCACTCGACCGCGACCTCCTCCGGGATCGTGCCGGCGCTGGCGTCGTGCAGCAGCGCGTCGCCGATGCGCGTCGCCCCCAGCTCGGTCAGCAACGCGTCGAACCTCTGCCCGCCGTGGCAATAGGTCTGGGTGTAGGTGCGGTCGCCCAGGGCGACGAGGCCGTAGCTCACCGCCGAGAGGTCAGGCCGCGCCGACTCGAGCCGCTCGAACAGGTCTCGCGCATTGTCCGGCACGTCGCCCTGGCCGTAGGTCGAGACGCAGAGGAGGAACGGTCCCTCGCGCTCGAACACCGTCTCGTCCAGGCCATCCATCGGCAGGATCTCGGCCGCGATGCCGCGTCCGCCGAACGCGTCCTGCAACTCCTGCGCGACCATCTCGGCCGTGCCCGTCATCGTGCCGACGAGGATCGTGAGTGCGGCTTCCGCCATGCGATGGTCGACTCCCGGCATGCGTTAAATTGCACTTTCGATAAGAACTATAATTCCTATATGCTGCTGTCAAGGGATCGTCGGAGCAGTTCATGAAGCAGGATGCGCAAAGCACGGAGCGGGTGGCGGTCGAGGAAGGCGTGCCGCTTGCGGCGGATCGCGACGATTATCTGCACCGCCTCGGCGAGCGCGTCCGCGAGGAGCGCACGCGGCGCGGCATGACGCGCCGGATTCTCGCCCGCGATTCCGGCCTGTCGGAGCGCTATCTGGCGCAGCTCGAAACCGGCAAGGGGAACATTTCGATCAATTTGCTGCGGCAGGTCGCCGATGCGCTCAACATGCCGCTGACCGTGCTCGTCGGCGACGAGCCGGACCTGCCGGTCGACATGCGGCTGGTCCTGGAGCTACTGCGCCGCCTCACGCCGGACGAGCTTGCCGAGGCGCGGGCAATGCTCGGCGAGCGGTTCGGCGTCCCGAACCTGACGCAGCGGCATCAGCGGATCGCGCTGATCGGGCTGCGCGGCGCCGGGAAATCGACGCTCGGTCTCCGCCTCGCCGATCATCTCGGCGTGCCCTTCGTCGAGCTTGACGCCGAGATCGAGCGCGAATCCGGCCTCTCGCTCGCCGAGATCTTCGCGCTCTACGGTCAGTCCGCCTATCGTCGTTTCGAGCGGCGCGCGCTCGACGGCGTGCTGGAGCGGCACCCGCGCGTCGTGCTGGCGACCGGCGGCAGCATCGTCGCCGAGCCGGCGACCTACGAGCATCTGCTGTCGTCCTGCTACACCGTCTGGATCAAGGCCGTGCCCGAGGAGCACATGACCCGCGTCATGGCCCAGGGCGACTTCCGGCCGATGGCCGACAACAGGGAGGCGATGGCCGACCTCAAGCGCATCCTCACGGTGCGCGGCCCGCTCTACGCGAAAGCCGACGCGACCGTCGATACCGGGGGACGCGCGGCGGACGCCAGCTTCGCGAGCCTGCTCGACGCCCTGCCGCGCGACGTCCGCACGCACATCGGTACAAACGCCGCCGGCCGATAGCGCCGTCCGCGAGCCGGCGACGGGGCGCGAAGAAAACTGCATCATTGTGCATGTTCGTGCCTTGACGGTCGAAATTTAAAGCGTATTATGCATTAAAATTCCTATATGCCGCTGAGGAAACGCCCGATGATCACGTTCGACACCGATCCGAGCCGCTACCGCCATTGGAAGCTCTCGTTCGACGGTCCGGTCGCGACGCTGGCGCTCGACGTGCAGGAGGATGGCGGGATCCAGCCGGGCTACAAGCTGAAGCTCAATTCCTACGATCTCGGCGTCGACATCGAGCTGCACGACGCCTTGCAGCGGATCCGCTTCGAGCACCCGGAGGTCCGTAGCGTGGTGGTCACCAGCGCCAAGGAGCGGATGTTCTGCTCCGGCGCCAACATCTACATGCTCGGCCTCTCCAGCCACGCCTGGAAGGTCAATTTCTGCAAGTTCACCAACGAGACGCGGAACAGCATCGAGGAGTCGAGCGAGACTTCCGGCCTCAAGTTCATCGCCGCGGTCAACGGCGCCTGCGCCGGCGGCGGCTACGAGCTGGCGCTCGCCTGCGACGAGATCGTCATGGTCGACGACCGGTCGAGCACGGTGAGCCTTCCCGAGGTGCCGCTGCTCGGCGTGCTGCCCGGCACCGGCGGCCTGACGCGGCTCGTCGACAAGCGCAGGGTGCGCCGCGACCTCGCCGATGTGTTCTGCACCACCGCCGAGGGCGTGCGCGCCGACCGCGCCAAGGCGTGGAAGCTCGTCGACGAGTATGCCCCGCCCGCGAAGTTCAAGGATCTCGTGCAGCGCCGCGCGCAGGAGCTGGCCGCGCTGAGCGACCGTCCGGCCAACGCGAAGGGCGTCGCGCTGACGCCGCTGGACCGGACGATCGACGAGCGCGGCTATCACTACCCCAACGTCGACGTCGAGATCGACCGGCCGTCGCGTGTCGCCACGCTCACCGTGAAGGGGCCGGAAGGGGAGCAGCCCCGCGACCTCGACGCGATCGTCGCCGCGGGCGTCCGCTGGTGGCCGCTCGCCGTCGCGCGCGAACTCGACGACGCGATCCTGCTGCTGCGCACGAACGATCTGGAGATCGGCACGCTCGTCCTGAAGACGCGCGGCGATGCGGAGGCCGTGCTGGCGAGCGACGCCCTGATGCTGGCGAACCGCAAGCACTGGTTCGTCCGCGAGACGGTCAACATGCTGCGTCGGACGCTTGGCCGCCTCGACGTGTCGTCGCGCAGCCTTTTCGCGATCGTCGACGAAGGCTCGTGCTTCGCGGGGACGCTGTTCGAACTCGCCCTCGCCGCCGACCGCAGCTACATGCTCCAGCTCGAAGACGGCGCCGACGCCAGGCCCCGCCTCGCCCTCGGCGAGGCGAATTTCGGCGTCTTCACGATGCCCAACGGCCTGTCGCGCCTTGTCACCCGCTTCGGCGGCGGGGCGGAGGCGGCGGAGGTCGCCGCGCTCAAGGAGCGCGCCGGCCGGTCGCTCGACGCCGAGGAAGCCCTGTCGCTCGGCCTCGTCACCTTCGCGCCCGACGAGCTGGACTGGGAGGACGAGGTCCGCCTCGCGATCGAGGAGCGTACGAGCCTGTCGCCGGACGCGCTGACCGGGATGGAGGCGAGCCTCCGCTTCGGCGGCCGCGAGACCATGACGACCAAGGTCTTCGGCCGCCTCACGGCGTGGCAGAACTGGATCTTCAACCGGCCGAACGCGGTGGGCGAGCACGGCGCGCTGAAGCTCTTCGGCACCGGCAGCAAGGCGCAATTCAATTGGGAGCGGGTCTGACCCCGCCCTCCGCACGAGAGAATAGGGAGCTTCCATGGCGATCGACTATCAGAGCCGGATCCCGAACAACGTGGACCTGTCCGGCAACCGGATCTTGCAGCGCGCGCTGGAGCACTGGCAGCCGCGCTTCCTCGACTGGTGGAAGGAGATGGGGCCGACCGACTTCAACGCGGCCGACGTGTATCTCCGCACGGCGACCTCTGTCGACGCCAAGGGCTGGGCGACCTATGGCGCGGTGAAGATGCCGGATTACCGCTGGGGCATCTTCCTCGCCGATCCGACGCCGGACCGCACGATCGGCTTTGGCGACGAATACGGCAAGCCGGCGTGGCAGCAGGTCCCCGGCGAGCATCGCTCGACGCTGCGCCGCCTGATCGTGACGCAGGGCGATACGGAACCCGCCTCGGTCGAGCAGCAGCGCCTGCTCGGCCACACCGCGCCGTCGCTCTACGATCTGCGCAACCTCTTCCAGGTCAACGTCGAGGAGGGGCGGCACCTCTGGGCGATGGTCTACCTGCTGCACGCCTATTTCGGCCGCGACGGCCGCGAGGAGGCTGAGGAGCTGCTGGCCCGCCATTCCGGCGACGCCGACAAGCCGCGCATCCTCGGTACCTTCAACGAGCCGATGGAGAATTGGCTCAGTTTCTTCATGTTCACCTACTTCACCGACCGCGACGGCAAGTTCCAGCTGAAGAGCCTCGCCGAGAGCGGTTTCGACCCGCTGGCCCGCACCTGCCAGTTCATGCTGACCGAGGAGGCGCACCACATGTTCGTCGGCGAGACGGGCGTTGGGCGCGTCATCAAGCGCACGCTGGAGGTGATGAAGGAGATCGGCTCCGACGATCCGGCCGCGGTGCGCCGGGCGGGTGCCATCGACCTGCCGACGATCCAGCGCTACCTGACTTTCTGGTTCACCTCGTCGCTCGATTTGTTCGGCGCGGAGGTCTCGTCGAACGCCGCCTCGTACTTCGCGAACGGCATCAAGGGCCGGCCCGACGAGGCGAGGTACGAGGACCATATCGCGCTCGGCACGACCTATGCGCTCGACGTGCCGGACGGCAAGGGCGGCCTGATTACCGAACAGGTGCCGATGCGCAATGCGATGAACGAGGTGATGCGCAACGCCTACGTCAAGGACTGCGAGATCGGCGTCACCCGCTGGAACCGCGCGATCGCCAAGGCCGGCGTCGACTTCCAGCTTCGGCTGCCGAGCCCGCATTTCCGCCGTTCGATCGGCGCCTGGGCCGGCGTGCATGTCGAGCCGTCGGGGAAGCCGGTGACGGCGGAGGCGTGGAACGCCAGGCGCGACGAGTGGCTTCCCTCCGAGGCCGACAAGGCGTTCGTCAAGAGCCTGATGCAGAAGCGCGTGATCGAGCCCGGCAAGATGGCTGCCTGGATCGCCCCGCCCGACCGCGGCATCAACAACCTGCCGGTCGATTACGAGTACGTGCATATGCATTGAGGGCGCGGACGCCGCCTGCCCTCACCCCTACCCTCTCCCGCTTGCGGGAGAGGGTAGGGGTGAGGGCAGGCAGCAGCGGCCGGGCACCATTGGAAATAGAAAGAAGAAAACTCCCCTCACCCTGACCCTCTCCCGTGAACGGGAGAGGGAACGCAGAGGCGGTGAGCGGATGCGGGAGTGATCATGCCCTTCCACATCGCGGTCGTCGGCAGCGGCCCGGCGGGTCTCTACTGTGCGGAGAAGCTGCTCCGCGACGCGCCCGCGGATGCGCGCATCGACGTCATCGAGAAGCTGCCCACTCCCTTCGGGCTCGTGCGGGCCGGCGTCGCGCCGGACCATCAGGGCACCAAGGCGGTAACGCGGATCTTCGACCGGATGTTCCGCCGCGGCGATCAGGCCATCGCGTTCTGGGGGCATGTCGAGGCGGGCAGGGACGTGACGCTGACCGAACTGCGGTCGCTCTACGACGCCGTCGTGATCGCGACCGGCGCGCCGCTCGACCGCCGTCTCAGGGTTCCCGGCGAGGATCTGCCGGGCGTCGTCGGCTCCGGCGCCTTCGTCGGCTGGTACAACGGCCAGCCGGACTGGACCGAACTTGCGCCTGATCTGGAGCATGTGCGCTCCGCCGTCGTGATCGGCAACGGCAACGTCGCGATAGACGTCGCGCGCGTGCTGGCCAAGACGGCTGACGAGATGGCGCGCTCCGATCTCGATCCGGAAATCGGCTCGCATATCGGCCGCGCGCCGCTGACGACGATCTCGATCGTCGGCCGGCGCGGCGCCGCCGACGCCCATTTCTCGCCTGCTGAGCTGTCCGAGCTGGGCCGTCTCGCCCGCGCGGTGCCGGTGGTGAGAGCCGCGGATCTGCCGCCCGATCCTGCCGCCGACACGCCGACGCTCAAGGTGCTGCGCGAATTCGCGGCGGCAGGCCAGCCGTCGCCGGACGAAAAGCTGGTCGCGATCCGCTTCCTGTTCGGCCGCCGCACGGTCGGGATCGTCGGCTCACCAGAAACCGGTGTCGCCGCGGTCCGTGCTGAGCGGATGCGGCCCTCGCCGGACGGCGGTGGCTACGTCCCGACCGGCGAGGTCGAGGAGTTGCCGGCTGATCTCGTCGTCTCCTGCATCGGCTACGGCGCGGTGCCGTGCTGCACGCTCGCCCCGGCGGGCAGCGGCGTCTTCGTCAACGAGGAAGGCCGGATCGGCGACGGGCTCTACGTCGTCGGCTGGGCAAAGCGCGGTCCGTCGGGCACGATTGCAACCAACCGCGCCGAGGCGCACGCCGTCGCGCAACGCCTGCTGCGCGAGGTCGGCGCTGGCGGGAGCGGCAAGGCCGGGCGCGCCGGGCTGGAAGCCCTGCTGCGCGAGCGCAGCGTCGACGTGGTGAGTTGGGCGCGCTGGGAGCGGATCGACGCCCGCGAGGTCGAACAGGCGTCGGCGGCTTCGAGCGCAACCGCAGGACGGCCGCGCCGCAAGTTCCGCACTGTCGCGGCGATGCTCGACGCCTCCGCCGACATCGTTGCCCTGGAGCGCCCGCGCGCCAGCGCCGACGCTCCCGTCTCCGCTGGCCCGGCAACCGGCACAGCGAGTTGATCCTGTCCGTCCTGCGTCTATAGGCGCTGCGGCGAGGACGCGACCGATCATCGAAATCGTTTGTTCCGGACAATCCGGCCCGGCATGTTCCATGAAAGCCGATCGGTCGCCGCGATCGTGCAAACGCCCGGAGGAAACGAGCCATGGATCTCCATCCCGCCGCCGCGGCGGCGCTGCCGCCGGCCGGCGCGTCCGCCGTCCCCGACAGCTGCGGCCTGAACCTCTACCGCGCCGACCCGGCGCTGCGCCGGCTGGCAGGGCTGTATCTCCCGCCGGATCTCGCGGCGCACCTCCATCCGCATTTCGACCGCCTCGGCGCGCTGGCCGGCGGCCGGCTGGACGAGCTGGCCGGGACCGCCGACCGCAACCCCCCGGTTCTGCGTCCCCGGACCCGCACCGGCGAGGACGACCAGACGATCGAGAAGCACCCGGCCTACCGGGAGATGGAGCGCGTCGCCTTCGGCGAGTACGGCCTCGCCGCCCTGTCGCACCGCGGCGGCGTGCTCGGCTGGCCGGAGCCGATGCCGCCGATCGCCAAGTACCTGCTGGCCTACCTGTTCGTGCAGGCCGAGTTCGGGCTGATGTGCCCGGTCAGCATGACCGACAGCCTGACGCGAACGCTGCGCAAGTTCGGCGATCCGGCGCTGGTCGCGCGCTACCTGCCGGCGCTCGTCAGCCAGGATCTCGATGCGCTGCACCAGGGCGCGATGTTCATGACCGAGCAGGGCGCCGGTTCCGATGTCGGCGCGACGGCGGTCAGGGCGGAGCCGGCGGAGGACGGCGAGACGTGGCGTCTCTTCGGCGACAAATGGTTCTGCTCGAACGCCGACGCCGACCTCGCGATGGTGCTGGCCCGCCCCGTCGACGCGCCGCCCGGCGTCAAGGGCGTCGGCCTGTTCCTGCTGCCGCGCACCCTGCCGGACGGCTCTCGCAACGCCTACCGGATCATGCGCCTGAAGGACAAGCTCGGCACCCGCTCGATGGCGAGCGGCGAGATCCGTCTTGAGGGCGCGGTCGCGTATCTCGTCGGCGACCGCGGCGCCGGGTTCCGGCAGATGGCCGACATGATCAACAACTCGCGGCTCTCGAACGGCGTGCGCGCCGCCGCGCTGATGCGCCGCGCCGTGACCGAGGCGCTGTTCGTCGCGCATCGCCGCGTCGCCTTCGGCCGCCGGCTCGTCGAGCTGCCGCTGATGCGCCGGCAGCTCGCGAAGATGCTGGTCAGGGCGGAGCAGGCCCGCTCGATGATGTTCCAGACCGCCGACGCGCTGCGCCGCGCCGACGCGGGCGAACCCGGCGCCTATGCGCTGCTGCGCATCCTGACGCCGCTTATCAAGTTCCGCGCCTGCCGCGACGCCCGCGTGGTGGCGGGCGACGCGATGGAGGTCCGCGGCGGCTGCGGCTACATCGAGGAATGGCCGGACGCCCGCGTGCTGCGCGACGCCCATCTCGGCTCGATCTGGGAGGGGACGAGCAACATCGTCGCGCTCGACGTGCGCCGCGCCGCCATCCGCGAGGGCTCGCTCGACGTGCTGCGCGAGCATGTCAGTGGACTGTTGCAAGGCGCGCCGGGCCTGCGGGACGGTCACGTGGCGCTCGACCGCGCCGTCGCGCTGGCGAAGGCGGCCCAGGCGGAACAGGGCGGCGAGGTGCTGGCGCGGCAGTCCGCCTCCGCGCTCTATCACGTGACGTCGGCCGCCGCGATGGCCTGGGAGGCGGAGCGGCTCGACGATCAGCGCCGGCTCGCGCTCGCGCGCATGGTGCTGCGCCATCGCGTGCTGCCGCGCGACCCGCTGGCGCCGGACGATCCGGACGCCGCCGGTCTGGAAGATCTGCTGGCCGATCCGGGCGCGGCGGCGGATGCTGCGCCGTAACGACGTACATTCAAGAACGAGGAGGGGACGCTGATGAAGACGACCACAACTGCCGGCCTGACCCGGCGCAAATTCCTGGCGAGCGGCACGGCCGCTGCCGCAACGGCATCCGTGCTCCCGGTGCTGCATCCGCGCCGCGCCCGCGGCGCCACGCCGCCCGTCCGCATCGGCGTCCTCACCGATATGTCCGGCCCCTACGCGGAGGACAGCGGCCAGGGCTCGGTCGTCTCGGCGCAGCTCGCGATCGAGGATTTCGCGAAGGAGCATCCGGAGCTGAAGGTCGATCTGATCTCCGCCGACATGCAGGGCAAGCCCGACGTCGCCGCAGCGATCGCCTCCGCCTGGTACGACCGCGACGGGATCGACGTGATCGTCGACCTGCCGGTGTCGTCGGCCGCGCTCGCCGTCGCCTCGATCGCCAGGGAGAAGAACAAGGTCGCGATCCTCAACGCCGGCACGTCCGATCTCAGCGGCAAGGCGTGCAGCCCGAACCATATCCAATGGGCCTTCGACACCTATTCGCTCGCCGCCTCCACCGGCCGCGCGGTCGTCGCCGAGGGCGGCGACAGCTGGTATTTCGTCCAGGCCAACTACGCCTTCGGCGCCTCGCTGGTCGAGGATGCGACGGGCGTCGTCAAGGACGGCGGCGGCAAGATCGTCGGCACCGTCAAGTATCCGTTCCCTGAAACGACGGACTTCTCGTCCTTCCTGCTCCAGGCGCAGTCGAGCGGCGCCAAGGTCATCGCCTTCGCCAGCGCCGGGGCCGACACCGCGAACCTCGTGAAGCAGGCGCGCGAGTTCGGCGTCGCGAGCGGCGGCACCCGGCTCGCCGCGCTGCTCTGCTTCATCCCGCAGGTGCATGCGATCGGCCTCGCGGGCGCGCAGGGCCTGATGCTCACCGAAGCGTTCTATTGGGACATGAACGATGCGACGCGCGCCTTCTCGGCCCGCTTCTCGCCGCAGTTCCACGGCAACATGCCCTGCACGATCCAGGTCGGCTGCTACTCCGGCGTCCTGCACTATCTCAAGGCGGTCTCGGCGATGGGCGTCGACGCCGCCCGAGCCGACGGCGCCGCCGCCGTCGCGAAGATGAAGGAGATCCCGACCGAGGATAGCGTCTTCGGCCGCGGCCGGGTGCGGGAGGACGGGCGCAAGATCCACGACATGCACCTGTTCCAGGTGAAGGCGCCGTCGGAATCGAAGCAGCCTTGGGACTATTTCCGCCTCGTCCGCACCACGCCGGGCGAGCAGGCCTACCGCCCGCTGGCCGCCGGCCACTGCCCGATGGTGCGCACGTAGCGCGAGGCGGTATAGAGCACGCGAACCCGCGCCGCGTTCACCCCCGCTGCGGTGGCGACATCGTTGCCGCAGCGGAGAAGATCGGAACCGACACGATGCCGCAACCACCGTCTCCCACGCAGCCCGAACTGCCGCATCTCGCGATCGAGCGCCGCGGCGCGGTCGTCGTCGTCCGGCTCGACCGGCCGGCGAAGCGGAACGCCGTCAACGACGACCTGCTGCGCTCGCTGGAAGCCTTCTTCCGGCAGCCTCCCGACGAGGCGCGCGCCGTGGTGCTGTGCGGCGCCGGCGATCATTTCTGCGCCGGGCTCGATCTCTCCGAGCATCGCGACCGCGATGCCTTCGAGGTGATGGAGCACTCGCGCTGGTGGCACGCGGTCTTCGAGCGCATCCAGTACGGCCGCGTCCCCGTCGTCGTCGCGATGCGGGGCGGGGTGATCGGCGGTGGGCTCGAACTGGCCGCCGCGACCCATGTCCGCATCGCCGAGCGCTCCTGCTTCTACGCGCTCCCCGAGGGGCAGCGCGGCATCTTCGTCGGCGGCGGCGCGACGGTGCGCGTCGCCCGGCTGATCGGCGCCGGCCGCATGGTCGAGATGATGCTTACCGGGCACGTCTACGACGCGGAGGAGGGGCAGCGCCTCGGGCTGTCGCACTATCTCGTCGGCGACGGGGAGGCGCTGCCGAAGGCGATCGAGCTGGCCGAGAAGATCGCCGGCAACGCCCAGGCGTCCAACTACGCCGTGCTGCACGCGATCGGCCGCATCGCCGAGATGGGGCCAGCCGAAGGACTCTTCACGGAATCGCTGATGGCGGCGCTGGTGCAGACCGGCCCCGAGGCCCGCGAGCGGCTCCAGGCTTTCCTCGATCGCCGGAGCGAGCGCGTCCGTCCCGGTTAGGTGCATAATCCGGCGACGTGACGACGCGCGCAGAACAAGACGGGGGAGGAGACATGAGCGCGACGACGGTCGGGCTGTCGATGCCGGACGGGCGGCGCGCGGCTTCGGAAGATAAATTCGCCCCGCCGCGGGTCGAGATCGAGCGCCGCGCCGACGGCGCGATGGTCCTGCGCTCGCCGATGCCGCTCGGCGATCATGCGCCGAGCGTCGGTGCGATGCTCGAAGCCTGGGCCGCTGCGGCTCCCGACCGCGTCTTCCTGGCGGAGCGGCCCGCGCACGGCGGCGAGGGCTGGCGCAGCGTCACCTACGAAGAGGCGCGCCGCGCCGTCCGCGCCGTCGGTCAGGCGCTGCTCGACCGCAGCCTCTCCGCCGAGCGCCCGGTGCTGATCCTCGCGGAGAACGGCATCGATCACGCGCTGATGGTGCTGGGGGCGATGCATGTCGGCATCCCGGTCGCGCCGGTCTCGACCGCCTATGCGCGGCCGTCGAAGGATTTCGCGAAGCTCCGCTACATCGCCGATCTGGTGCGGCCGGGACTGGTGTTCGTCGACGATCCGGCGCGCTGGCCGGCGGCGCTGGACGCGGTCGATTTCGGCGGCGCCGAACTGGTCGCCGGCACGGCGCCCGCCGCGGGCGGACGCCGCTGCACGCCGTTCGCCGATCTCGCGGCGACGTCGCCGCGCGCGGGCGGCGCTGTCGATGCTGCCTTCGCGTCGGTCGGGCCGGACACGGTCGCGAAGATCCTCTTCACGTCCGGCTCGACCGACCTGCCGAAGGGCGTCGTCAACACGCACCGCATGCTCTGCTCGAACCAGCAGATGATTGCGCAGCTCTGGCCGTTCCTCGGCACGCGGCGGCCGCCCGTGCTCGTCGACTGGCTGCCGTGGAATCACACGTTCGGCGCCAACCACAATTTCAACCTCGTGCTGCGGCACGGCGGCACGATGTATATCGACGGCGGCAAGCCGGCGCCGGGCCTCGTCGACCGCACCGTCGCGAACCTACGCGAGGTCTCGCCGACGCTGTACTTCAACGTACCGCGCGGCTACGCGATGCTGATCGACCGGCTGGAAGCCGACGCGGAGTTGCGCGACCGGTTCTTCCGCGAGCTGGAACTGATCTTCTATGCCGGCGCGGCGCTGCCGCAGAGCCTCTGGACGCGGCTGGAGGCGCTGTCGTTCGCGGCGCGCGGCGAGATCGTGCCGATGGTCTCGTCATGGGGCCTTACCGAGACTGCGCCGATGGCGACCTCGGTGCATTTCCCGATCGACCGCGCCGGGATCATCGGCCTCCCGGGGCCCGGCATTGAACTGAAGCTGGTGCCGGCCGACGATAAGTTGGAGATGCGCGTCCGCGGCCCCAACGTGACGCCCGGCTATTGGAAGCGGCCCGACCTCACCGCCGCCTGCTTCGACGAGGAGGGGTTCTACCGCACCGGCGACGCCGCGCTCTTCGCCGACCCTGCCGATCCGCGCCGCGGAATCGTCTTCGACGGCCGCATCGGCGAGAATTTCAAGCTGCTGTCCGGCACCTGGGTCAATGTCGGGGCGCTGCGCGTCGCCGCGATCGCCGCCGCCGCGCCGGTGATCGAGGATGCCGTCGTCGCCGGGCATGACCGCGACGAGATCGGCCTCCTCGTGTTCCCGAACCTCGCCGGCTGCCGCTCGCTCTGTCCCGACTTGCCGGCGGACGCGCCGGTCGCCGATCTCGTCGCCGCGCCTGCCGTGCGCGCCGCGCTCGCCGCCGGCCTTGCCCGGCACAACGCGGCCTGCGGCGGGGCCAGCTCGATGCGCATCCCGCGCGCGCTGTTTCTGACCGAACCACCCTCGATCGACGCCAACGAGATCACCGACAAGGGCTACATCAATCAGCGCGCCGCCCTGACCCGCCGCGCCCCATGGGTCGAGCGCCTCTATGCCGAACCGCGCGACCCTGCGGTGGTGGCCACCACGCCGCTGTAAGCGGGGGCGTGCCCGGCGTCGATTCACGGTTCCGCGCCGCCGTTTCCGGTTCTCATGCAAGACAACCGGCCGTTGCTTCTCGCGGAAGCGGCGCTGCCGACGCCCCGTACCGTTGTATTTTTGCCTAAATCCGATCATTTATGGTCTAGTGATAATCATAAGGGTTGCAACATAGGTTTGAAGGCGTAACAATCGATCGTTATAGACCAGCCGAAAGGCGAGAATGACCTTATGCGGTTCCGCTCGCACCGAATAAGGTCTGATAAGGACGATTGGGGGTATCGGCGTGCGGCCTGAGCAGCGGAAGCGTCTGAGCCACAAGACTGATCCGCAATGTGAAATCATTGCGTGCCGCTTTCCAAGTAACTCGACCGGAACCCGAAAGAAAGCGAGGAATGCCGGCGCTACGTTGCCGGTGGTGCTCCCGGCCGCCATGCAACGCTCCCGGCCTGTCTGCCTTTAGGGACTGACGAACCATGCAGACGGAATCCTCCTCGGACGCCGGCCCGGACAGCCCGTCGGGACCGCCGCAACCGGCGGGCGAGATCGATTTCGGCGTTCTGCCGAGCCTTTTCGGCTATCACTTGCGGCGGGCGCAGGTCGCGGTCTTCCACCATTGGTCGGCGGCGATCCGGGCCATCAACATCACGCCGGGCCAAGCCGGCGTGCTGATCGTGATCTCGCGCAACCCCGGCCTTACCCAGGCTGCGCTGGCCCGCGCGATGGGCATCGAGAAGCCGACGATGCTTGAGGTGGTCGACAAGCTCGACCGGGTCGGTTTCATCGAGCGGCGGCCTTTTCCGAACGACCGGCGCTCGCGGGCGCTGCACCTCACCGCGCTTGGCGAGCGTTTCGCCGTCGAGCTTGCGACGCTGCTCCTCGACCACGAGCGGCGGATGATGGAGGGCTTCGCGCCGCAGGAGCGGGAACAGCTCATGGCTTTCCTGAAGCGCCTCTCTCAAATCAAGCCGTAGTGTTCGGACGGTAAATTTCCGGTCGACGACCGTTCAGAGGAAGAAGAACCCGACCGTGACGATCCCCATGACGAACGTCGCGAGCCATCCGATGACGAACATCGGTCGCGGCAGCGTCAGCCGGCCCATGATGCGCGGGTTCATCGAGATCACCATCATCACCGCCATCAGCGGAGCGGCGAGCACCCCGTTCAGGACCGCGCTCCAGTAGAGCGCCTTGATCGGGTCGAGCGAGGTGAAATTCAGGACGGCGCCGCCCAGCGTCGTCGTCGCGATCACCGCGTAGAATCCTTTAGCCTCTCGAAATCGGTGGTCCAACCCTTCCGTCCAGCGGAAGACTTCGCTTACCGCGTATGCTGCGGAACCGGCCAGCACCGGGACGGCCAGCATGCCGGTTCCGAGAATGCCCGCGGCGAAGAGGGCGAAGGTGAACTCCCCCGCGACGGGTCTCAGCGCCTCGGCCGCTTGAGCGGACGTCTGGATGTCGGTCACGCCGCTGGCGTGCAAAGTCGCCGCGGTCGCGACGATGATGAACAGGGCGATCAGGTTGGAGAACCCCATCCCGACCATGGTGTCGGTCCGGATGCGCGCAAGTTCCGGTCCGGCCTCGCGAGGCGTGATGCAGAGAGCCTTGGCGCGGCGCCAATGCTGCTCCTCCACCTCCTGGCTGGCCTGCCAGAAAAACAGGTAGGGGCTGATGGTGGTGCCGAGGACGGCGATCATCGCCATCGCATGCGGTCCGTCGAACACCACGTGCGGAACCAGCGTGCCGTAAAGGGCCGCTCCCCAGGGCACATGCACGCTGAAGACGACCGCGACGTACGCGAACAGCGAAAGCGTCGTCCATTTCAGAAGGGGGGCGTAGCGGCTGTAGGAAATGAAGATTTCGAGCAGGATGCAGACGACCCCGAACAGCACGGTATAGGCCTGCTCGGGGCCGCCGATCAGCAAGCCCAGCGCGGCGCCCATCGCTCCGAGGTCGGCGCCGAGATTGAACACGTTGGCGACGAGCAGCAGGATCACGACCGTGCGCAGGAGCCAGCGCGGGTAATGGCGGCGAAGGTTCTGGGCTATGCCTCGGCCGGTGACGCAGCCGATCCGTGCGCTCACCTCCTGGATGACCGCCATGAGAGGGAAACTGAACAGCATCGTCCAGGCGAGGCCGTAGCCGAACTGAGCCCCGACCTGACTGTAGGTCGCGATGCCGCTCGGATCGTCGTCAGCCGCCCCGGTGACCAAGCCAGGTCCGAGAATTTTCAGGAGGCCCGTGCGTTTTGCCGGCGGGACGCCGGGCAGGCGCGGAGCGGAAGCGCCGGTCGTCCTGGTCGCAGGGAGGTCAGTCATCCCGATATCTCTCGTGTACGGCAACCGTCGATGGCCATCTGTATAGTCTAAGCCAACCGTGCCGGGATGGGTATTTCGCGAGCGTTTCCGCGGTCGGATTATATCGACGGCTGCCGAGCGAGACGTATCGGCGGTTGGTGAAGCCCGTGCAGCGTCTGGGGTGGAGTCAAGTGGGGTGAAGTCGGGCGCTCGACGCTCATGCGGCTGCGCCGCGGGAGCACGGGTGCCGCTGCCGATGCAGCGATCGGAAGAGCCGGCTGCCGTATATCACCGCTTCTCTGCGGTTGCCGATCCACGCTCGGCAAACTACGGGCGATTTTGCTCCTGCTGCGGCGAAGAGGAAGTGCTGGCGGCGGGGTCCGGCGCCTGCCCGGTGCGAAAAAACTGCATGCCGATGAAGCCCGCGCAGAGGACCAGAATGACGAGCCAGAGCGCGGCGGTGACATTCGTCTTCTCGCCCGCCGCACCGGCAATTCGACCCGGTGAGGAAGCGGGGGCGCGCTCCGGCAGGAGTTGCACCAGTCGGGCCGCGATCGCCCGCACGTCCGACGGCTCCCACCGGCCCGTCGGCAGCCGCGCGATCATCGCAGCCAGCGCGGGGGCCGCGGTCTCCTTCGGAAGGCTCGATAGGCGAGCCGCCTCTCCCCAAGGATCCAGCGCAAGTCTCGACAGCGCGGAAAGAACGGTCAACTGTATCCCGCTTTCCTCTTCGCCGATGGGCGCAAAAAGGAATCCGTTGAACTCGGAGTTTATAAGCGAGAATTCTGTTCGAAGTGTCATGGCTATCATGCCCCAATAGGGACTACGTTAAGCCATCAAATGGCGACTATTTTAATAAATTCAACATACCGAAACCGCGGAGTATTTATTTAGATCTTCAGTGCAATGTTTTATTCGTTGTTTGGCTCAAGGCGTTCTTCAAACATTGGCGGGAGTGTCCCGGCTCTTCCTGAGGAACTCCAGCAGGTCGCGGCCGGCGGCGAGGATGTGTCGCTTCAGCAGCGCCGCCGCCTTCCCTGCCTCGCGCTGCCGGCAGAGGTCGAGCAGCTCGGCATGCTCCGCGCGCGCCCGCTCGGTCCCTTCGGTCAGCACGAGTTGCAGCCGCGTGTAGCGGTCGGTGTTGCCGAGCAGGCTGCCGGCCAGCGCGAGCGAGCGCGTCCGCCCCGACGGCCGGTAGAGCGCGGCGTGGAAGCGGCTGTTCAGCTCGCCCCACGCATGCACGTCGAGCGCCGAGAGCGACCGCTCGTACTCGGCCAGGATTCCCGCTGCTGCCGCGATGTCGGCCGGCGTCATCAGCGGGATCGCCCGCTTCAGCAGGTCGGGCTCGATCATCGCCCTGAGATCGAACAGTTCGGCGATCTCGTCGAGCGACAGCGTCGAGACGACGGCGCCGCGGTGCGGCAGGATCGTCACCAGCCCTTCCGCTTCGAGCTGCCGGAATGCCTCGCGGATCGGGATCCGGCTGACCTCCAGCTCGTCGGCCAGGGCGTCCTGCCGCAAATTCTCGCCCTCGCGCAGGTCGCCCGCCAGGATTCGCTGCCGCAGCGCGTCGGCCACGGCGTCGGTCACCGTCCGGCGCTGGACGGGGCTGCCGCTGCCGGTGGTACGGCGGCTCCGCCCCTGCGCTGTCGCTGTCGCGGTTCGGTCGATCATCACTGTCAGGCTCCGCCGCTGCGATCTCATCGGATATTGTAAGATTGTATAAAATATGCAGACTGGGTCCGGCAATGGTGATCGACGGTCGCCGGGCGGATCATGGAAGCGGGAAGAGGAGAACGGCGATGGGCGGCGGCGGCAGGACGGTTTCGTGGCGCGGCGTGTTCCCGGCAGTGTCGACGCAGTTCTCGGAGAACGGGCAGATCGACTTCGAGGCGATCGGGCGCATCGTGCGCGCGCTCGTCGGCGATGGCGTCTCCGGGCTGATCGCGTGCGGCTCGGTCGGCGAGAACACGGTATTGTCGCCCACCGAGAAGCGCGAAGTGATTGCGACGATCCGCGACGCCGCGGACGGGCGTGTCCCGGTCATCGCGGGCGTCGCCGAGATCACGACCGAGGCCGCCAGGAATTTCGCGCGCGACGTCGAGCGGGTGGGCGCCGACGGGCTGATGGTGATGCCGCCGATGGTCTACTCGGCGAAGCCCGCCGAGATCGTCGCCTATTTCAGGGAGGTCGCGCGGGCCTCCCGGCTGCCGATCATGCTCTACAACAACCCGCCGGCCTACCGGAACGACATCACGCCGGACATGCTGACGGCGCTCGCCGACATCGACACGATCGTCGCAGTGAAGGAGTCGTCGGGCGACACGCGCCGGCTCGTCGATATCCACAACGCCGTCGGCGACCGTTTCCTGCTGTTCTGCGGCCTGGACGACGTGATCCTGGAGGCGGTGACGCTCGGCGCGGTCGGCTGGATCTCCGGCCTCAGCAACGTCTTCCCGCGCGAGTGCAACCGCCTGTTCGACCTTGCCGCGTCCGGCCGCGCTGCCGAGGCGCTGCCGCTCTATCGCTGGCTGATGCCGTTGCTGCATCTCGACGCCCGCGCCGACCTCGTTCAGTGCATCAAGCTCTGCGAGCAGATCGCCGGCCGCGGTTCGGAGCGGACCCGGCCGCCGCGCCTCGCTCTCGAAGGCGCCGACCGCGCCCATGTCGAGGCGGTGATGAAGGCGGCGCTCGCGACCCGTCCCGCCCTGCCGAGCGAGGGCCGCGCCGCATGAGTTCGGTGTTCGGCGGCGTGCCCGAGGGGAACTTCACCTTCTCCTGCATCGACGGGCACACCTGCGGCAACCCGGTCCGCCTCGTCACGGGCGGCGGGCCGCTGCTCCGCGGCGCGACGATGAGCGAGCGGCGGCAGGATTTCCTCGCCCGCTTCGACTGGGTGCGCCGCGCGCTGATGTTCGAGCCGCGCGGCCACGACGTGATGTCCGGCTCGATCCTCTACCCGCCGACCCGGCCGGACTGCGACGCCGCCATCCTGTTCATCGAGGTCTCGGGCTGTCTGCCGATGTGCGGGCACGGTACGATCGGCACGGTGACGATGGCGGTCGAGCACGGCCTGATCGTGCCGCGCGAGCCGGACCGCGTGGTGCTCGACGCGCCGGCCGGTCCCGTCGCCGCCGACCTCGTCCGCCACGGCGAGCATGTCGAGAGCGTGCGGATCACCAACGTCCCGTCCTATCTCGCGTACGAGGGCGTCGCCGTCGACGTGCCCGGCCTCGGCGAGTTGGTCGTCGATGTAGCCTATGGCGGCAACTACTACGCGATCGTCGAGCCGCAGAAGAATTACGCCGGCATCGACGCGCTCGGCGGCGCCGGGGCGATCCTGCGCCTCAGCCCGGCGGTGCGCCGCGCCGTCAACGAGCGTATCGAGGTCGTGCATCCGCTCGACCCGACGATCCGCTCGGTCTCGCACGTCATGTGGACCGACCGCCCGAGGGCGGAGCGCGCCCATGCCCGCAATGCCGTCTTCTACGGCGACAAGGCGGTCGACCGCTCGCCCTGCGGCACCGGCACGTCGGCGCGCATGGCGCAGCTCGCGGCGAAGGGCCGGCTCCGCGTCGGCGACGAGTTCGTGCACGAGAGCATCATCGGCACGATGTTCGACGGCCGCGTCGAGGCGGCGGCGACGGTCGGGCCGCATCCGGCGATCGTGCCGAGCGTCGCCGGCTGGGCGCGCATGCACGGGATCAACACGATTTTCGTGAACGGCCGCGACCCGTTGCGCGGCGGCTTCCAGCTCGCGTGAGGCGGCGGCATATGCGCGGCAGCGGCGGAGCGGCGGCGGGGGAGGTCGCCGTCATCGGCGGCGGCGTCATCGGCATCGCCTGCGCCCGCGCGTTGCAGCGGCGCGGCCTGCCGGTTCGCGTCTTCGAGCCCGGCGAGATCGGCGGCGGCTGCTCCGCCGGCAATGCCGGGCACATCGCGATCGACCATGTCCGTCCGCTCGCCCGGCTCGACGTGATCCGGCAGGTGCCGCGGATGCTGTCCGACCCGCTCGGGCCGTTGCGCCTGCGCTGGGACGGGTTGCCGCGGATTCTGCCCTGGCTCGCCCGCTTCGCGTTGGCCGCTGCGGCGCCCGGCCGTGTCGCCGGCAGCACGAAAGCGCTCGGCGCGCTGCTCGGCGGCGCGCTGCCGGCCTGGAAGGATGAGATCGCGGCGACACCTGGCCTCGCCGACCTGTTCCGGCACCAGGGCTCGCTCACCCTGTTCGAGACCGAGGCGTCGTTCGCCGCGGCGCTGGAGGAGGATCGCATCCTCGCCGAGCACGGCGTCCGCTACAGCCGGCTCGACGCCGCCGCGCTCGCCGACCTCGTCCCCGACCTCCGCGCGCCGCCGGCCGGCGGCCGGCTGCTGCCCGACGCCGCCCATGTCGTCGACCCGCTGCGCCTCGTCCGTGCGCTCGCCGAGGCGTTCGCGGCGAACGGCGGCGCCGTCGAGCGGGCGCGCGTCGCCGGCTTCAGCCTCGGCGACGACGGACAAGTGCGCTCCGTGCTGACCGACGGCGGCGGCGAACATCCGGTCGCCGCGGTCGTGATCGCGACCGGCGCCGTCCGGTCCGGCCTGACCGAACCGCTCGGCGCCGCGGTCCCGGTGACCGCCGAGCGCGGCTATCACGTGATGCTCGGCAATCCGGATGACGGCTCGGGCCTGTCGAACCGGTTCGCGATGCCGGTCGCCTTCGCCGAGCGGGGCTTCGTCGCGACGCCGATGCGCGAGGGGCTGCGCCTCGCCGGCACGGTCGAGTTGGGCGCCGCCGCCGGCCGGCCGGACTGGCGCCGCGCCGACATACTCCTGGCGCACAAGCGCGCGCTGTTCCGCGGCTTCACCGACGCCGAGGCGCGGAGCCGCTGGTTCGGCGACCGCCCGACGCTGCCGGACTACCTGCCGATGATCGGCGCGGCGCCGCGCGCCCGCAACGCGGTCCTCGCGCTGGGGCACCAGCATCTCGGCCTGACCCTCGCCGCCGTCACCGGCGCGCTGGTCGCCGACCTGATCGCGGGGAGCGGCGATAAGGAAGCGACGGGGGTCGACCTTGCTCCGTTCCGCGCCGACCGCTTCGGCGGTCCGCGACGCCGCTCGGCCGCCGCGTGAGGCGGCCGACCGCGGCGCTCGCTCAGTGGTAGCCGACGTCGCCGCGCACCTTGCCGCGGAACACCCAGTAGGACCAGCCCGTGTACATCAGGATCACCGGCAGCAGGAACAGCGTGCCGACGCCGAGGAACGCCTGCGTGCTCGGACTGGCCGCCGCGTCCCACAGCGTGTAGTGCCGCGGCACGATCATCGGCCACAAGCTGATCGCGATTCCGACATAGGACAGCGTGAAGAGGCAGACCGCGTAGCCGAACGGAGCGCGCTCCGTTCGGGGATCGTTCAACGCCCGCCACGCGCCCCAGGCGACGAGCGCCGTCGCGACCGGCACGGGCGCGAGGAACGCGACGTTGGGCCACGAGAACCAGCGCGCCGCGATCACGGCGTCCCGCAGCGGCGTCCAGATGCTGACCGCCGCGATCGCGATCAGCACGCCGATCAGGCAGACCCGCCCACAGCGCCGCGCCCACTCCTGGAGGTCGTTCTCGGTCTTGAGGATCAGCCACCCCGCGCCGAGCAGCCCGTAGCCGAACATCAGCGCCACCCCGGTCAGCACCGAGAACGGCGTCAGCCAGTCCATCACCGATCCGGCGAAGTGCCGCCCGTCGACCTTGAAGCCCTGGATGAAGGCGCCGAGCACCGTTCCTTGGGCGAAGGTCGCGATTGCCGAGCCGTAACAGAACCCGTGATCCCAGAAGCTGCGGTGCTCCGTGTCCTTGTAGCGGAACTCGAAGGCGACGCCGCGGAAGACCAGTCCCAGCAGCATCACCAGCACCGGGAAGTAGACGGCCGGGATGATGATCACGAAGGCGAGCGGGAACGCCGCGAACAGCGCGAGGCCGCCGAGGACGAGCCACGTCTCGTTGCCGTCCCAGATCGGCGCGATCGAGTTCATGACGCGCTGGCGCGACGATGCGTCTCCGGCGAAGCCGTAGAGGATGCCGACGCCGAGGTCGAACCCGTCGAGCAGCACGTAGAAGAACACCCCGACGCCGAGGATCAGGGTCCATACCGGGACGAGGTCGAT
>DASWRT010000513.1:0-4570 GCA_036403035.1 Allostellaceae bacterium
AAGCGAGCTGATCGGCTTCCCGCGGCACCTGTCGCAGCATGTCGGCGGCTTCGTCATCACCCGCGACCCGATCTCGACGCTGGTCCCGGTCGAGAACGCGGCGATGGCGGAGCGCACCGTCATCGAGTGGGACAAGGACGATCTCGATGTCCTGAAGATCCTCAAGGTCGACGTGCTTGCGCTCGGCATGCTGACCTGTATCCGCAAGGCGTTCGGGCTGATCGAGCGGCATTACGGCGTGCAGTACGACCTCGCGACGGTCCCGCAGGACTGCCCCGAGGTCTACGAGATGCTGAGCGAGGCGGATTCGGTCGGCGTCTTCCAGGTCGAGAGCCGCGCCCAGATGACGATGCTGCCGCGGCTTCAGCCGCGGACCTTCTACGACCTCGTCGTCGAGGTCGCGATCGTCCGGCCGGGGCCGATCCAGGGCGGCATGGTGCACCCCTATCTGCGGCGCCGTCAGAATCTGGAACCGGTCACCTATCCGTCCAAGGAACTTCACCAGGTCCTGAACAAGACCTACGGCGTGCCGCTCTTCCAGGAGCAGGCGATGCGGATCGCGATCGTCGCCGCCGGCTTCACGCCGACCGAGTCCGACGAGCTGCGCCGGGCGATGGCGACCTTCCGGCGGAGCGGGACGATCGGCCGGTTCCGCGACAAGTTCGTCGAAGGCATGGTCGCACGGGGGTACGAGCGCGACTTCGCCGAACGCTGCTTCAAGCAGATCGAGGGCTTCGCCGATTACGGCTTCCCCGAGAGCCACGCCGCGAGCTTCGCGCTCCTCGTCTACGTCTCGGCCTGGATCAAGCGCTTCTATCCGGAGGTCTTCGCCGCCGCGCTCCTCAACAGCCAGCCGATGGGCTTCTACGCCCCGGCGCAACTCGTCCGCGACGCCCGCGACCATCGCGTCGAGGTCCGCCCGGTCGACGTCAACAGCAGCGAGTGGGACTGCACGCTGGAGCCTCTGGGAAATGCGCCCACCGATCTCCCTCTCCCCTTGCGGGAGAGGGACGGGGTGAGGGGTCAAAACCCAAAAACTTCGGCGCGTAGCGCCGACACCCCTCACCTTCCCGACGCGGAGCGTCGGGCCCCTCCCTCTCCCGCAAGGGGAGAGGGAGATTTACCCGGCAACCGCTTCGCGCTGCGGCTCGGCTTCCGGCAGGTCAAGGGGCTCTCCGAGGAGGCCGCGGCGGCGCTCGTCGCGCAGCGCGGCGGCGAGGGCTATCCGAGCCCGGAGGCGCTGTGGCGGCGCGCCGGGATTTCGGCCGCCGCGCTGCAACGGCTGGCCGAGGCGGATGCGTTCCGGTCGATGGGGCTGGACCGGCGCGAGGCGCTGTGGGCGGTGAAGGCGCTCGGCGAGGCGCCGCTGCCGCTCTTCGCCGCCGCCACCGCCGCAGCGCCGCCAGCCGCGCCGGAACGGGCCGCGCTGCCTCCCGCCCTGCCGCGGATGCCGCTCGGCGAGCATGTCGTCGAGGACTACGCGACGGTCGGCCTGTCGCTGAAGCGGCACCCCGTCGCCTTCCTGCGCGACGAGCTTGCACGGCGCAAACTGGTGCGGGCGGTCGATCTCCGGACCCTGCCGGTCGACTGGCGGCTGCGGATCGCCGGGCTGGTGCTGGTGCGGCAGCGGCCAGGCACGGCGAGCGGCGTCATCTTCGTGACGCTGGAGGACGAGACCGGCGTCGCCAACCTGATCGTCTGGCCGGGCGTGTACGCGCGGTTCCGGCGGGCGCTCCTCGGCGCGACGCTGCTCGCCTGCACCGGCCGGCTGCAACGCGAGGGCGCGGTGATCCACGTCGTCGCGGAGCGGCTCGACGACTGGTCGCCAATGCTCGCGTCGCTGCGGGCGGCGCCGGGGCACGGCGACGAGGCCGCGCACCCGCCGTCCGAGAAGCCGCGCCATCGCAGCGGCGGCGACGCGGCGGAACTCGTCATCCGGAGCCGCGATTTCCACTGAGCGGGGACGGCGCCGTGCCGCGGCGCTCGGCATGAGCCGAAGGGGCGGCGGCGGCGGTCGCCCGCGTTGCCAGAAAGAGGCCGGGCAGGATCAGCGCGCCGCCGACGAGGTGATAAAGCCGCAGCCGCTCGCCGAGCAGCAGCCACGCGAGCAGCGCGGTGTAGAGCGGCATCAGGTAGAGAAGCAGGCTCGTCCGGCTCGGCCCGAGCTGGGCGACGAGGCGGCTGTAGGCGAGATAGGAGAAGAGGCCCGGCACCAGCGCGACGAAGACGATGACCCCAAGCGCTCGCGCCGTAAGCGGCGGCGGTCCGACCAGGACCGTCTCGGCGGCCAGGAACGGCAGCATCACGAGATCGCCGCCGAGCGCGATCACCGCCAGCCGGGCGGTGACCGGCAGGGCCGAGCGGTTCCGCTTCAGCAGCACCGAATAGAGCGCCCAGCCGAGCATCGCGAACAGCGCCCAGAGGTCGCCGACGGTGAAGGCGAGCTTCATCAGGACGGAGGGATCGCCGCGCAGCACCACCGCCAGGACCCCGGCGAAACAGAACGCGACGCCGATGATCTGCCGCAGGGACAGAAGCTCGCCCCAGAACATCCACGACAGCAGCGCGACGACGATCGGGGATACCGAATAAATCAGGCCGATATTGGTCGCCGTGGTGGTTTCCGCGGCGATGTAGACCGGCGCCCCGCAAATGCCCATGCCGAGCGCGCCGAGTACGAGGAGGCCACCCCATTCGCGCTTCAGGTCGGCGCGGTGTTGAAACAGATCGCGGGCGACGAACGGCAGCAGCAGGAGGAAGGTCAGCGTCCAGCGCCAGAAGGCGAGCGCCACCGGCGGAACATCGCCGGCGACCCAGCGGGCGGCCAGCATGTTGCTGCCGAGGAATGCCGGGGTGACGAACAGCAGGACGTAGGCGAAGCGGGTGCTGCGGATCGTCACCGGAGACTCCGGACGGCAGGAACGGGACAGCGGGGCAGCGACAGGTAGGCGGGGCGCCGGCCGCTGTCAACGCAGCGCGGCGTGCCGCGCCGTGCCGTGCCGCCGCCATCCTGCTGGACAGCCGGAGGCGGGTTCGGCACTCTCCCCCTCCCTGCCCCGCCGCCCCGCCATGCATTCATCCGGCCTACCGGGAGACGCCTGTGTCCACGCCCATGCCCGCCGACGCGATCGGCGCCGAGCTGTTCGTCGGGTTCAACGCCCATCTGAAGTTCCGTTTCGCGGAGTGGCGGCCGGACGTCGCGGCGCTTGAGGTGACGATCGAGCCGCACCTGCTCAACCGCTCCGGCCTCGTCCATGGCGGCCTGCTCGCGACCCTGCTCGACGCGGCGCTCGGCTTCTGCGGCTGCTTCCCGGCCGAGGACGGCCGCAAGCGGCGCGCGGTGACGCTGAGCATGACGACGACCTATGTCGGTCAGGCGAAAAGCGGCACGATCCGTGCCACGGCACGGCGCCGCGGCGGCGGCAGGACCGTGTTCATGGCGGCCGGCGAGATCACCGACGAGGCGGGCAACGTCCTGGTGATCGGCGAAGGCACCTACCGCTACATCGCCGAGACGCCGCGCTGACGGGACGGGCTGGGGCCTCAGTTTCGCGAGCGGCGTGTGCGGGTCGATTTGCATCTTCCGTCGTCGTCGGCATCGCTGAGCATTCAGCGCCGCAGTTTGCGGTTGAGAAGCCAAGTCAGGGGAAGCGTGAGCAGCACGATGCCCGCAATCAGGACCATCATCGCCGGCACGCCGAGCGTGTCGCTGAACAGGCCATAGACGGCCGGCGAAACCGCGCCGCCTCCGATCGTGCCCGTATAGAACAGCCCGAAGCTGCGCGCCTGCCGTTCGGGCGCGACCAGTTCCGGCACGCTGCCGTAAAGCACGGACGAGGTTCCATTCAGCGCTACGCCGATCAGCGGCAGCAGCATCAGGCCGTATCCGAGCGGGAGCGGCAGCAGCGCCAGGATGCCGAGAGCGGTCCCGCCCTCAGTCAGAAACACCGTGCCCAGCACGCCGATCCGGGCTCCGAGAAGGCCGCAAACAAGCTTGCCGGCTGCGCCGCCCGCGAAGATGAGCGTCAGGGCCGTGCCGACCGTCGTAAGGCCGGCGCCTTTCACGGCCAGAAGGAACGGCAAAAAGGTCAAGAAGCCCATCCGCGTGGCGCTGTCGATGATCCCGATCGATAGCAGGATGGGAAAACCACCGCGCCGCTTCCCCAGGGCGGGGTCTTCGGCGCTCGCATCCTCCATCGCACGCGTCGCCGCACCGGCCTTGCCCGATCCGTCCCGAAGCGCGAGCGCGATCAGAGCAGCCGCCGCAAGGCCGAGCACTCCGAACAGGAAAGCCGCCGATCGCCACGGCATCCAGGTCAGCGCGAAGGCGGTGGCCGCCGGAAGCGCCATCTTTCCGAGATCGCCGGCAAAGTTGTAGGTGCCCAAGGCCGCCCGCGACCGGCTGCCGGGGAAGGCCCGCGCCACGAGATCGGAACCGATCGGGTGCTGAGTGCTGGAACCTAGACCGCTCAGGGCCAGCCCGCCGACCAGCAGCAGGAGGCCGCCGCTCGCGCCCATCAGCAGGAAACCCGCCCCGGCGAGCGCCGTGCCGATAGCCAGAAGCATGGGG
>DASWRT010000514.1:0-5263 GCA_036403035.1 Allostellaceae bacterium
TTCCCGGCGATCCTGCGCCGTCATCTCGGTTTCGGCGAGGGCGAGATGGCCGTCTGCGGCATCGCGCTCGGCTACGCCGACCCCGACGACATCATCAACGGCTTTCAGCCCGACCGCGTCGCGGTCGAGGAATTCGCGACCTTCCTGGAGTAATCTGACAGGAATCCGTCATACTCTGCTTAGTCGCCGACGGCGATGGCCAAAAAGAACGTTCGAACCACAAAGACACAAAGACACAAAGACACCAAGGAAATACAGGAGCGCTGCGCGCGCCGAAGACTATCTTGGTGTTCTTGGTGTCTTAGTGGTTCGAACGTTCTTTTTTCTTTTTACGCTATAACCCGCGCTACAGCATCGCACTTAATGCGAGGTGTCCGCCGAGCGCAAGCAGGCCGAGGAAGAACCAGAACCGGAAGGTCGCCGCGTCCACCCGCGTTCGGAGCCGCTGCCCCAGGAACATCCCGCCGAGCGACGCTCCGACTGCGACGAGCGAGACGCCGGCCAGCGACGCCTGGAACGCGCCGTCGCGGATCAGGAACGCGCCGTCGTTCGCGAGGTCGACCGCCAGCGCCACCGTCGAGACCGTGAAGGACAGGCCGAGCGCCTGCACGAGGTCGTCCTTCTCCAGGCCGAGCGCCTGGAGGTAGGGCACGGCCGGGATCACGAACACGCCGGTCGCCGCGGTGACGAGCCCCGTCGCCGCGCCGATCAGCGGCGAGAGGAACGGCTCCGCCCTGACCGGCACCACGAACCGCACCGACATCAGCCCGACCGCCGCGTAGAGCATCAGCGCGCCGCCGAGCGTGGCCGTCGCGCCGCCGCCGCCTGCGCCGGTGAGCAGTCCCGCGCCCGCCCACGTCCCGGCGCAGATCCCGGCCATCATCGGCCACAGCCGCCGCAGCAGCGGCGCGATACCGCCGACGCCGCTGCCGACGCTCCCGTCCACGAGTTGCCAGACGTTCGTGATCAGCGAAGGCACGACCAGCAGCGCCGCCGCCTGCGCCGGTGCCATCACCAGCCCGAGCAGGCCGATCGCGACGGTCGGCAGTCCGAGGCCGATCGTGCCTTTGACCAGCCCGGCGAGCAGGAAGGTGAGGGCAGCGAAGAGCAGGTGCGCCAGCGAGATGTCGGTCATGATGCGCGCCACTTGACCGCGATCCGCGCCGAGGGACAATGCGGGACTCGTTGAACCTGCCTTCGGCTTTGCCGAAGGCTCGCACGGTATCGCCGCCGCGATGCGCTTCGACCTCACCGACCTGCGCCTGTTTCTCCACGTCGCCGAGGCCGCCAGCATCACGCACGGCGCGGATCGCGCCGGGCTGGCTCTCGCATCGGCCAGTGCGCGCATCCGCGGCATGGAGGAGGCGCTCGGCGTGGCGCTGCTGGAGCGCGGCCGCCGCGGCGTCCGGCCGACGCCCGCCGGGCGAGCGCTGCTTCGCCACGCCCGCCTCGTGCTGCGGCAGGTCGAGCACATGCGCGGCGAGCTGGGCGAGTACGCGCGCGGCCTTCGGGGGCGGGTGCGCCTGCTCTCCAATACCGCTGCATTGAGCGAGTTCCTGCCCGAGGCGCTGGCCGCGTGGCTCGCGGCGCACCCGAACGTCGACATCGACCTGGAGGAGCGGCTCAGCGACGAGATCGTGCCGGCGGTCGCGGAAGGGCTCGCCGACGCCGGCATCGTCGCCGACGCCGTCGACCTCGCCGGCCTGGAGATCTTCCCGTTCCGGATCGACCAGCTTGTCCTGGTGACGCCGCGCGACCATCCGCTCGTGAGCGAGCGCCGGAGCATAGCTTTCGCCGAGATCCTCGACCGCGAGTTCGTCGGTCTCGCGCCCGGTAGCGCGCTTCAGGATTATCTCGGCCGCCACGCCGCCCGCGCCGGGCACCCGCTCAAGCTGCGTGTGCGCCTCGGCGGCTTCGATGCGATCTGCCGGCTGGTGGAGCAGGGGGTCGGGCTTGGCATCGTCCCCGAGGCGGCGGCCCGCCGCTGCCGCCGTTCGATGGCGATCCGCGCCGTCCCGCTGAGCGACCCGTGGGCGCGGCGGCAACTGACCATCTGCGTCCGGCGCCTCGACGACCTGCCGCCGCACGCGCGGCAGCTCATCGAGCACCTACGGTCGGCGCCAGCCTGCGAAGCTTAAGCCCGCCATAACGTAGGGGAGGGGCTTGCCCCTCCCTATCGCCGGACCGCGGGTCCGGCAGCGGGCGGCCCAAGGGCCGCCCCTACAATGCGCATAGCTCGAAGCAGAGTAATTCGCGTATCAAATCACCGCGCGCCGGCAATGGAACGCCTCGGCGTACCCGGTCGGGCTGCTCGCGTTGATGCCGCGCAGGCGGAGGAGGGCCATGAAGGTCTCCTCCGAGAACCAGGAGCGGCTGCGCTGCGTCGCGAAATGGCGCATCAGCGCATCGACCTTGCGCCGGCACTGCGCGCCGGAGAGCGTCACAAAGACCGAGGGGTTGCCGATGTCGCCCTCCATCTTCGGGATCTCGTATTCCAGGATCAGGTGGTTGCGCCACGTGTTGTAGGTGAGGTCCGCGACCGCCCGGTGGTCCTGATGTGCGTCCGCCTTGTGGTGCGTCAGGATCAGGGTCGGGTCGAAGGCGCGCTTCAGCCGCTCGAACTCGTCCTTGATCGTCGCGCCCTGGAAGGGGAAATAGCCGTCGCGGAACCCCATCGTCTCGATCGTCGGCCGGGCGGCGCCGGCGAGGAAGTCGGCGGCGCTGGCCCGCGCCTCGCGCTCGCGCTCCCCGCCGCCGCTGAACACGATCCAGCGCACCTCGATGCCCGGATGCTCCTCGACGAGGCGCAGCACCGTGCCGCCGCAGCCGATCTCGATGTCGTCGGCGTGCGCGCCCAGGCACAGCAGCCGCAGCCGCTCGCCCCGCGTCGCCAGCGACAGGTTCAGCATCGCCGCTTCCTCCTCCCTTCTCTACCCTTCCCGGCCGTCCGATTTCAGAACACCGTGACCTCGGGGATCGGCACGACGAACTTGCCGCCCCAGTCGCGGATATAGGCGAGCTGCTTCACGATCTCGTCCTTCAGGTTCCAGGGCAGGATCACCACGAAGTCCGGCTTCGTCTCGGCGATCCGCTCCGGCGGGAAGATCGGGATGTGCGTTCCGGGCGTATACCTGCCGTGCTTGTACGGGTTCCGGTCGACCGTGTAGTCGATGAAGTCGGTGCGGATGCCGCAGTAATTGAGCAGCGTGTTGCCCTTGCCGGGAGCGCCGTATCCGGCGATCGACTTCCCTTGCCGCTTCGCCTCGATCAGGAACGAGAGCAGCTTGCGCTTCGTCTCGCGAACCTGCTCGGCGAAGGCGAAATAGGTCTCGATCCGGTGCAGTCCCGCGTCGCGCTCCCGCCCGATCAGCGCGCCGACCGACGGCAGCGTCGGCCGCGCATCGTCGGCGTGGCAGGCGAACAGGCGGACCGAGCCGCCATGCGTCCACAACTCCTCGACGTCGAAGAGCCGCACGCCGTGCGCGGCAAAGATCTTCTCCGCCGTCAGCAGCGAGAAATACGAGAAATGCTCGTGGTAAATCTGGTCGAACTGGTTCCCCTGCATCGTGCGCAGCAGGTGCGGAAACTCGATCGTGCAGGTGCCGCCCGGCTTCATCAGGATCTTGATGCCGGCGACGAAGGAGTTGAGGTCCGGCACCTGCGCCAGCACGTTGTTTCCGGCGATCAGGTCGGCCTGCTTTCCTTCGGACGCCAGAAGCCGCGCCGTCTCCTCGTTGAAGAAGGCGACCAGCGTCGGCACGCCGCGCGCCTCCGCCGCCTTCGCGACGTTCGCGGCCGGGTCGATCCCGAGCACCGGGATGCCCTTCTGGACGAAATATTGCAGCAGGTAGCCGTCGTTGCTCGCCAGCTCGACGACATGGCTCGCCGGGCCGAGCGTCAGCCGGTCGGCCATGGCGTCGACATAATGCCGCGCATGCTCCAGCCACGCGTCGGAGAAGGCGGAGAAATAAGCGTATTCGGTGAAGATCTCCGCCGGATCGACATATTCCTGGAGCTGAACCAGGAAGCAGTCGCGACAGACGAAGGCGGTGAGGGGGTAGAACGGCTCCATCGCGTTGAGCTTCTCCGCCGGGACGAAGCTCTCGCAGAGAGGCGACATGCCGAGGTCGACAAAGTTCTCCAGCGGCCCGCCGCAGAAGCGGCATCCGGGGTGCCCGGAGGGCGTCGTCCCGGTGGAAGATGCGTGATGGACGGTTGATGTCTCGGGCATGTCTCCGCCTACCCCCTGCAAACCGAAGCGCCGCATCCGCTTCCGCCGAAACCGGCCGGTCGCGGCAGCGGCGACGACAAACGGCGGTTGAGCCGCTTTGTTCCCAGCATCGATCTATCGGCGAACCCGCCGGGCTCCGCGATGGTGCGGCCTCACGCCGCTCGCGATGCGACTTGACCGGGAGGCGGAACGCTACAAGCTCAGAAGATGTTGCGCCGCCGAGAGCGCGCGCGGCGCGGGATCGGTCGGGGCATCCGGTCGCAGATGCCCCGGCACGCGTAGGTAGGTGGTAGGGAAGGTTTGAGGCATGGGCCTGCTGACGACGCACGTCCTCGACACGTCGCGCGGGGCCCCTGCAGCCGGGCTCCTGATCGATCTTTTCCGGCTCGGCTCCAAGCCGACCGAGCGCACGCACCTGCGCACCATCGAGACGAGCACGTCCGGGCACACCGACGGGGCGCTGATCGAAGGTGACGCGCTGGTGCCCGGCGTCTACGAACTGCTGTTCCACGTCGGCCGCTACTTCCGCCGCAGCGGTGTCGGCGGGGTCGGCAGCACCGCCGCCGGGGGCGGCGGCGCGGCGGCGGCGACCGAACCGCCGTTCCTCGATCTCGTGCCGGTCCGCTTCGCGATCGCCGACGCCGCCCAGTCCTACGAGATCGCCCTCGCCATCAGCCCCTGGTCCTACGCCGTCTACCGCGAGCGGTAAGGGCAGGGGGAACGCGGAGCAAAGCAGCGTCCCTCCCTCTCCAGGCGGCGGGGGCGGAGCGCAGTCCGCCCCGCCCTGCTCTCGCCCGCGCGGACTTGGAACCGCCCCACTTCCTTGGTGCCTTGTCGAATTCGACACCAAGCATGGATCGTCGTTTGGTTCCGCGCCGTTTACCTTTTGTCACACGAGGCGGCGAGCCCAGCTTTTCTGCCCATATAAATTGCCTAAAATTTTTTCAAATCGTGTCTGCAACCTCGGAACTGTGTCGAATTGTAACTGTTCGTAAGGTATAAGAGACGCCGTGATGGCCCACCCGAGACGGT
>DASWRT010000515.1:0-12314 GCA_036403035.1 Allostellaceae bacterium
GATGCCGACGCTGACGCGGGTACGCGCCTCGGCGGCATCCGGCCGGACCGTCAGGAACGGCAACGCTACTGCTACTGCAACACAGACCCTGGCCGCGGCTACCGCACGCCGCCGTGCCCGCAACGCCCACATAATCCGCTCTCCTTCTCCGATGCCGATAACTATGATCGCTCGGCCGAGAAAATTCGACAGGCTTCCGTGTGAGCGTGATCACACCGCCAGCGCCACGACCATGCTTCACCCGACGCAAGGCATGGCTGGGCGCTCTCAGAGAAAGTTGTTCGGCCAGATCATCGTGCGCCACATATGCGCGGTCGGTGAGCCGTCGAAGCCGAGCCCGTCCTCCGGCTCACGGAAATGGCGGCCGATGATGTCAGTGAATCGCGCCGGGTCCGGCGGCGGCGAGCCGTCGAAGAAATAGATGTCGTAAAGGGTGACCAGCCGCGCGGCCATGTACCAGCGATGACCGCGCGCGAACTCGGCATCATTCCGAAGGTAGTCGGCGGGCACATAGTCGGGGCCGAAGAAGCGCTTATAGCTCTCCGGATAGGCATAGCCGACGCTCTCGTCCGCGAAATAGCGCAGGCACTGGTGATATCGCACGGCCCAGGCGACTTCCTCGTCGACATAGGGCGCGATCATCTGGGCGCCCCAATAGCCGTGGTCGGAGCGGATCAGGCAGCCGTTGGAGATGTCGTGCAGCAGACAAGCGAGCACGATCTTTTCCTCCATGCCGGCGTCGAGCGCCCGGCCGGCGCTGACCAGGAGGTGCCGGCGCGTGATGTCCTGGAAGCGCAGCTGGAAGAAATCGAGCAGCCTGGGCTTCGCCGGCATGCGCGGCAGGGCGGGGTTGTCGCCCATCATCATGACATGCTGCGCGTCGAGCTTCGCCAGCAGGGCCGGCTCTCGGTCGGGAATGTCCGTTCCCTGAATCCCGACCGGAGCGGGCACGATCATCCGCTCGCGGCCGGCCTGGGGCCATTCGGAGTCGCTCATCGGCTTTTTGCCCCCACCCATGCTCTCCACCCCGTCAGCGCGTTTCCGGATTGAAGTGCTTCTTCAATCCTTGCCAGCACTGGAAGTAGTCCGCCTGCAGCTGCGCCGTTTCCAGCGCGAAGCGGGTCGGCTGGATCACCCAGCGCGTCTCGAACATGAAGGCCATCGTGTCCGCGACGCGATGAGGCTTCGCCGTATCCGCCGCGCTCGCCTTCTCGAAGGTCTCGGCGTCCGGTCCGTGCCCGCTCATACAGTTGTGCAGACTGGCGCCGCCGGGAACGAAACCCTCCGCCTTGGCGTCGTAGGCGCCATGGATCAGTCCCATGAACTCGCTGGCGAAGTTGCGATGGAACCAGGGCGGCCGGAACGAGTCCTCCATCACCAGCCAGCGCGGCGGGAAGATGACGAAGTCGATATTGTCCACGCCGGCGGTGTCGCTCGGCGATTGCAGCACCAGGAAGATCGAGGGGTCCGGGTGGTCGTAGCTGATCGACCCGATCGTGTTGAACCGCCGCAGGTCATACTTGTAGGGCGCGTAGTTGCCGTGCCAAGCGACGACATCCAGCGGCGAATGGTCGATCTCCGCCGACCAGAGCTGACCCAGGAACTTCGCCACCAGCTCGAAGCGGCCCTCGCGATCCTCGTACGAGGCGGACGGCGTCAGGAAGTCGCGCGGGTTGGCGAGCCCGTTGGAGCCGATCGGCCCAAGGTCGGGCAGGCGGAACGCCGCGCCGTGGTTCTCGCAGACATAGCCGCGGGCGTCGCCGTCCAGCAGCTCGACGCGGAAGCGCACCCCGCGCGGGACGACGACGACCTCCTGCGGCTCGGCCTCCACGAGGCCAAGCTCGGTCGCGAAGCGCAGCCGCCCCTGCTGCGGCACGATCAGCAACTCGCCGTCGGCACTGTAGAAGAAACGATCGGTCATCGACCGATTGGCGGCGTAGAGATGAATGCCGCAGCCAGTCTGCGTCCGGGGATCGCCGTTCCCCGCCATGGTCACGAGGCCGTCGACGAAGTCGGTCGGCTCGGACGGGATCGGCAGCGGGTCCCAGCGGAGCTGGTTCGGCGAGGTGGACACCTCGTCGAAGCGGCTCGTCAGCCGCCCGCCGTCGATCTTCGCGAACGGGCGGTGCGCCGCGGCCGGGCGGATCCGGTACAGCCAGGAGCGCCGGTTGGCGGCGCGGGGGGCCGTGAAGGCCGTACCCGAAAGTTGTTCGGCGTAGAGCCCGTACGGCGCGCGCTGCGGCGAGTTGCGACCCTCGGGCAATGCTCCGGGCAGCGCCTCGGTCGCGAACTCGTTGCCGAAGCCGGATTGATAGGAAGGCCCTAGCCCGATCTCCTGCGGCCGGGCAGAGGCCGATGCGGCTGATGTGGTCATAGGCACTTTCCCTCCCCGGGGATCATACTTGCTCCGCGTTCATGGCGAAATCGACCTAGCCCCGGCGGACGAGCGCGTCACGTTCCGCGAGCGATGCGTCGCGACCGCTGGGCCGTTCGAGCAAGCCCTGGGTCTCCGGGTGATCCCCCTTGCCGATGCCTGGGCGCACCGGAGGTTCGTGATCTGCGTCATGGACTACGCCGCGCTCAGCATTTCCACGCGATTGCCTCTCGACAGCCTGCGGGAAAGCGCACGCCTCGCCGAAGAAGAGAAGGCCAAGAACTCGGTCGGGTAGCTAAATGTGAATCGGGGATCGGGGGGATGATTGGGGATCGGGGAGATAAGAAAAAGGACACCGTTCCACCGCAAAGAGCGCAGAGGGGGCGCTGAGATTCGCGAAGGCATATTCTGCGCGCCTGCGGCGCGCAAACAATCCAATCTCCGCGTATCTCTGCGAGCCTCAGCGCCCTCCGCGGTAAAAGATTTTCATTTTTGCTTTATCTCCCCGATCCCCGATTCACATACCGCCAGACCGGGCCAGGAATTACTGTTACCGGTGTGCGACGTCGCTGCGTTCGGCCGCCTCGATGAAGCGCGCGGCGTCCTCGGCGAGGAGGAAACCGTCCGCTTCGAGCTGCCGGGCGGCGCGGGCGACCGCGCCGGCATAGGCGGCATGGTCGGGATAGCGCTCCTCGATCGAAAGCCTCGCGTCGCCGGTCCGCAGCCGCTCCGCCCGCGTGCGGGCGAACGGCAGGTACGAGCCGTACAGGCCGCACAGCTCGCCCTCGGCATAGCCGGTCCAGCGGGGATTCCAGCCGAGATAGGTCGCGACCGGCGCCGCGACCGCCGGCAGCCGGATGCCGGCGGCGTCGTTCCCGTCGGCGTCGACGCGCGGGACGAAGACCGGATAGGCCGGCCCCTCGGCCGGCGGCTGCGAACCGGTATCGAGCAGGCGCACGACGTTGACGATTCCGGCATAGGCGAAGTCGGGGATCGCCGGGAAACCGATCGAGGCCGGATCGGGCGGCACCAGCGTTCCATCGGCGCGGCTGGGATAGCGGCTCGGCGGCGGCTCGACGACGCCGGCCGTCCAGCGGTCGAGCGCGGCCAATAGCGCCCGCAGCGGCGCGCCGGCATTGAGCGGATTCGTGTCGTACCGGCAGGTCGGGACGAGCGACGGACGCGCCCCGGCCGGGCTGAAATGCTGGAGACCGGCGATCAAATAGGCACGCACCTCCGGCGGCTGCGCCAGCGCGGCGCCATCGGTCCCGGTCGTTATCAAGGCGGCCTGCGACTGCCAAGCTTCGAAGCTCGTGTCGGCGTGGACGATTTTCGGACAGGTGCGCGTCGCGGCGCAGCGCGCCAGGATGCCGTCGCGCCGCCCGGTCAGCGCGTCGGTCGTGACGGCGTAGGCGAAAGGGAACCGGGCGGCCGGGTAGAGATGATCCTCGTGCTGGCGCGGCGTGCGGCCGGGCTGGCCGAATCGCGTATTGACGACCGTCCGCCGCGCGCCGGCGATGTAGGGCACCATCCCGTCGAAGACGGTCCGGCCGGCCTCGTCCTCGTTGAAGCCCAGATACAGGAAGTCGCGCAGGAAACGTCCGCTCTGCGAGACACCGAAGGCGAGGAACCGGGCATTCCTCGCTATGTCGGCGTCGGCGTCGGCGTCGCGCCGGAGGAAGGCGACGATGTCGCGCGTCGCGGCAAAGCCGAGCCCCATCACCATAGGGTCCGTCGCCGGGTAGATCAACTCGTAGACCGCGCCGGCATCATACCCCTCCGCCGGCCGGGCGATCTCGACATGGCGGGCGTCGACGTAGCGGAACGCGAGGCCGGACGGGGTCGCCCGCGGATCCGTCTCGCGCCGGCGCACGGTGAGGCGCGCCACCGCCGGGTCGAGGTCGGAGGCGGGGTAGCTCAGTTCGACGGTGACGGGGCTCTGGCGATGGTCGAAGACGAACTCGTCGCGGTTGAGGCCGGTAACGCCGTGCAGCACCGGCGCGGCCAGCGTCATCCTGCCGCCGCCAGTATCCGGGGCGAGGTCGGCCTGCCAGCCGCTCCAGACCAGCGTGAAGCCCTCGCGCATCAGGAAGCCATTGCCGCCGTCGGTCGGCTCGCCGAGCGCGTTGCTCTGCGGCGCGTCGTTCAGCAGCATCAGCGCGAGCTTGTAGCCGCGGTTCGGCGCTTCGTAGAGCACACGTCCGGAGCGACGACGCACCGCCGGGTCGACCGGTCGGAGGATCTCGACATCGGCGGAGAACTCGACCTCCCCGGCCGCGTTGCGCGGCGCAAGGTCGAGGTCGTCGATTTCGCGGTTGTGCGGGTCGTCCGGGTCGACGGCGAGGCGCGCCCGCGCGCGGAGCAATTCGTACGGCCCCGCGGCGCCGAAGGACCGGCCGGCGAAGGCCGGCACCGGCGGTCCAAGCGGCTCGAAGGCGACCACCCTCGCCTCTCCCGCCCGCGGCGTCAGCGCCGCAGCCCCGGCCAGAGCGGCCAGCGTCAGCCATCCCGTCACGCGGCGTCGTCCGGTCACGTCGGGCCTCCCCGGTTCCCGCCGCGACCTCGCGCGGCCCGAGACCGCCGTGCGACGCCGTCAAAAACGGCGACCCATCGCTGCCGGAGGCTCGCGGTGATCCGTCAGTCTACCACAGTCGGCGCGGTCTATACGGATTGGTCTATACGGGGATGAGCGCCCGCCAGCCCGATGCGATCCAGCCACGAAGCTCCGGCGGCGGCGGGGCGGCGGCTGACGAGCGCCGACGCCCCGCCGCCCGCGCGGCCCTTATTTCTTCTGCGAGCCTGCGCCGGCCGGCTCGACGTTCTCCGCACCCTTGCGCGTGCCGCCGTACTTGTCGGCGCCGCCGGCATCCGGCGCGCCGGGCGTCTTGTGGTTGCCCGTGTTCTGCGGACCGGGCGTGTGGTCGACCGTCTTCTCGGTGTGCGGCTGCTTCATCCGCTTGCCTCCTGTTGCTGCTGCGGCTGTCCTTGCTCGTATGCGGCAGTGCCTGCGCAGCGTCGGCGGCGTACGGCACGGCCCCAGTGAAACAAACCCCGGCGGGTACGGTTTCTCCCGTCAGGAGCGGCACCTGGCGGCCCGCACCGCCGGGTCCGAGATTCGGGCGACGCGACAGGCGGGAACGACGACCTTTCCGGTCGTGTCGGAGCCGGCGCTCCGGTGGCCCGACCTCACGTGATTCGCGGCGAGCGAGCGCCGCCGCTTGGCAACGGCGTCCCCGCCTCAAACGTTGCCATCATGTCCCGCTGCGCCGATCATTGATTCGAGCGTGGGAGACCGACCATGGAGGCCCACCTTGAGAATTCGGTTCTTCGGTACCCGCGGGTCGATCGCCACGCCTGGACCTGCGACGATCAGGTACGGCGGCAACACGTCATGCGTCGAGGTTCGGTCCCCCGGCGACACGTTGATCCTCCTCGATTGCGGCACCGGAGCACGCCTGCTCGGGCAGGCGTTGATGACGTCCGGCGAGCGCCCGCTTCGCGGGCATATCCTGATCAGCCACACGCATTGGGATCACATCCAGGGAATTCCCTTTTTCGCGCCGATGTCCCTCCCCGGCAGCGAATGGGACATCTATGCGCCCCGCGGCCTTGCGGAGTCGGTCCGCGAAGCCATCGCCGGCCAGATGCAGTACACGTATTTCCCGATCACGATGGAGCAGCGGAGCGCAACTGTCCGCTATCACGAGCTGGTGGAAGGCGTATTCGACATCGGCGACGTCCGCGTCCGGACGCAGTACCTCAACCATCCGGCGCTCACGCTGGGTTACCGCTTGGAAGCCGGCGGCGTGTCGATCGTCTATGCGTGCGACCACGAGCCGCATTCCCGGCAATTGGCGACCGACCCGTCGAAGATTGCAGGACAGGATCTGCGCCACGCCGATTTTCTCACCGGCGCGGACCTCGTCATTCACGACGCGCAGTATACGGCGGACGAGTACCCGGCGAAGACCGGATGGGGGCACAGCACCGTCGAGTACGCCGTCAGCGTGGCCGAGACAGGCGGGGCGAAGAGACTGGCGCTGACGCACCATGATCCGCTGCGGAACGACGACGCCATCGACGAACTCGTGAAGCGGACGCAGGCCCGACTGAAACAGAGATCGTCTCCGCTCACGCTGTTCGCCGCCGCGGAGGGCCAAACCATCGAACTGACGGCGGACGCCGCGGTCGCTCATGCGAGAGACGGCGACGCCGCGCCGAACTCCGTTCCGGATTTTCCGGCGACCGCGCGCGTGGCTTCCGCCCTCATCGAGCGGTCAGTGCTGTTGGGTCTTGCACGCCCGGCGACCGCGAACGAACTCGCCGACGCGCTGCGGGCCGACGATATCCGCGTCATCCCCGCTTCGAGCGGCGACGAGGCGCTCAAGCTGGCTGCGGCCGAACGGCCGGCGCTCATCATCATCGATCGGGACTTGCCCGGAATGGACGCCCTGGATGTCTGCCGGGCGATACGCCGCGGCGAGGCCGGCCATGCGGCGGCCGACACGCCGGTCATCGTCGTCGGGCGTCATGGGGAACCCGCAGCCGGCGCTGACGACGCCATGACGGAATGGCTATCCTCGCCTGTGTCGCCGCAATATTTTCGGAGTCGCGTGCGGGCGTGGCTGATGCGCTCCGCGTGCCGGTGGACAGCGCCGCCGATCCCGGAAGACGAGGAGCAGCGCCTCGAAGCCTTGCGAAGGCTCCGCATCCTCGACACCGGGAGAGAGGAGCGGTTCGATCGTCTCGTCCGGCTCGCTTCCGCGCTCTTCAACGTGCCGATCGCCTTGATCAGCCTTATCGACCGCGACCGGCAGTGGATCAAATCGTCTTGCGGACTCGATCGGAAGGAAACGCCGCGGGAGGTTTCCTTTTGCGCCCACGCCATTATGCACCGCGAAGTCATGATCGTGCCGGACTCGCTGCTGGACCGGCGGTTCGCGGACAACCCTCTGGTGACCGGCGATCCGCATATTCGGTTCTATGCCGGCGCGCCGTTGATCCTGGAGGACGGCAGCTGCGGCGGCACGCTGTGCCTGATTGACCTTCGTCCCCGTGATCTCGGCGACAAGGACGTGCGTCTCCTGCAAGATGTGGCGGACATGGTCCGACAGGAGCTTTGCGCGCGACCGGCGTCAGCGTAGCGCCGGCTGCGGCCAGCGGTGTGGACTAAAACGGCGGGTTCCTGTCGAACGACGGCAGCGCCGGATCGATGTGGTGCCAGGGCTGCGCCGACGCGGTCCAGATATGGCCTTTCGGCGGAAAGCGCGCGGGCTCGTCGAGCGCGCCGGTCTTGATCGCGATCGCCTCGGGGTGCGCCTCGTTGCCGGCGAACAGCGGCGTGCCGCAGGTCGCGCAGAAGGACCGGTACACCCGGTTTCCGGAGTCGGCCCTGGTCCAATAGGCGCGAGCTTCGCCCTTCACGACCGTCACCGCTTGCGACGGCATCACGACGGCGTCGGCCGGCTCGCCGCCGGAGAGGTATTGGCAGTCGCGGCAGTGGCATTTCAGCGATACGAGCGGCTCGCCGGCCGCCTCGAACCGCACCGCGCCGCACAGGCATCCACCGGAGATCGTCATCCGCTTCTCCATCCGAAAGACAGCGTTCCGCGAAGCAATAAACAGTATCCCGCGCCGCAGGTCGATGACGCCGGAGGTAACGGCGGCCGCGCGGCGATGCGGGCAGGCAGAACGGCCGCGCCGAACAGGCGCAGGGCAACGGTCGCCGGTCCGGCGCGTTGGCGATGGCAGGAAACGGCCTATCGGGAGATCGCGATGCGCGTGCATCATCTCAACTGCGGCTCGATGTGCCCGTTCGGCGGCGCGTTGATGTACGGCGTCAGTCGCGGCCCGGCGGCGAAGCTCGTCTGCCACTGCCTGCTGATCGAGACCGACCATCACGGGCTGGTGATGGTCGACACCGGGTTCGGCACGCGCGACGCGGCTCGCCCGCGCCCCCGGCTCAGCCCCTTCTTCATGGCGCTGCTGCGGATGCGGCTCGACCCGGAGGAAACGGCGCTGCGGCAGGTCGAGCGGCTCGGGTTTCAGGCGCGCGACGTACGCCACATCGTTCTGACCCACCTCGATTTCGACCATGCGGGCGGGATCGAGGACTTCCCGAACGCGACGATCCACGTCTATGCCGACGAGCTGGACGCGGCGCTGAACCGGCGCAGCCTGCTCGACCGGAACCGTTACCGGCCGCTGCAGTGGGACCAGCCGCTGCGCTGGCGGCGCTATGAGACGGACCGCGGGGCCGGCGAGGACTGGTTCGGCTTCCGCTGCGTCCGGGACCTCGACGGGCTGCCGCCGGAGATCCTGATGGTGCCGCTGACGGGACACACGGTCGGCCATTGCGGGATCGCGATCGACATCGGCGGCGAGGGATGGATGCTGCATGCCGGCGACGCCTATTTCTTCCGCGAGGAAATGTCGGATCGCCGGCATTACTGCACGCCGGGGCTGGCCGGATATCAGCGGCTGATGGAAGTCGACCGCCGCGCGCGGCTGGAGAATCAGGCGCGGCTGCGCGCGCTGGCCCGGACGCACGCGGACCAACTCCGCCTGTTCTGCGCACACGATCCGGTCGAGTACGAGCGGCAGCGCGCGGCGGAGCAGCAGGCCGGGTACGCCGCGGCGTAACGGCGTCCTGCGGCACGCGCATACCCATTTCCGCGGCGTGCGGCGGTCGCGAAGCCGTCGACCGGACGCTCAGCAAGAACTTACCTGCCGCACGACCGCCACAAGAGCAGAAGTTTCTTAAGGAGAGACAAAGGAACGATTTATGTAGTACTCCATTGTGATTATTTGACGCAGATGGCCAAGCATGAACTAAAATAATCTTCACCGGACTTTGCTGCGGTCTGCCAGACGCCGACGTCCTCCGAGCGCTTCGACGCCTCCGCGAAACTCGCGGACGCCTTTCGGCAGAAAGGGCCGCAGGGAGGGCGTGCAATGTCTCGAGCGATATTCCTTTCCGCAACACTCGTCGTGCTCTCGATCGGGCTATCCGCATCGGCGCAAACCCCGTCGGCGATACCGACGGTGGGCGCTCGACTCAGCGGATATGAGGAGACGCCGTCGATCCTCACGCCAGCGACCGGAACCTTCGAGGCGTCAGTCAACGACAACCAGGAGCTTGCGTTCACGCTGCGCTACTCGGGACTGTCGGCGTCCGTCACCGCTGCGCACATCCATTTCGCGAAGCACAACGTCGCCGGCGCGATCGTCGCCTTCCTGTGCGGCGGAGGAAGCAAGCCGGCCTGCCCGCAGGACGGTGCCGTCACCGGCACGGTGGCGGCGAGCGACATCATCGCCGTGGACCAGCAGGGCATACCTGGCGGCTCATTCGAGGCTCTCGTCGACGCTATCGTATCGAATTCCGCCTATGTCAACGTCCACACGACGGCGCATCCTGCAGGCGAGATTCGAGGACAGGTGAGGTTCTGACCCGGGCAGGAGGCGCGATCGCGCCCGGCGACCGGCCGGGCGCGGCATCGCACCCGAAACCGGGTCTCATCTGCATTTGCTTACTTCCTACGTAATCGACGGGCAGCGACGGGCCGCGGAATGATGCGGGCAGGCACGGCGACGGCCAACGAATGGCCGAAACCGCCGGAAGCCGACGAAGGAGCCTGCAATGAGCAATCTCACGGACCTGATCGACCGCTATATCGCCGCGTGGAACGAGACCGACGCAGAGCGCCGCCGCGACCTCATCGCGCGGACATGGACGGAAGATGCGAGCTATGTCGACCCGGTGATGCAGGGCGACGGAAGGACCGGCATCGACGCGATGGTCCAGGGCGTGCAGGAGCGTTTCCCCGGACACCGCTTTCGCCGCACCAGCGACGTCGAGACCGTCCGCGACCGCGTCCGCTTCTCCTGGGAGCTTGCGCCGGAGAGCGGACCCGCGATCGTCGGCGGCACCGATTTCGGCATCGTCGCCGCGGACGGGCGGCTCCAGGCGATCACCGGGTTCTTCGACCAAGCGCCCGCGACGGCCGCGGCGTAACCGGACGGCGGGCGGGGAGAAGGCGGAACGGGGGTCGGCCTTCTCCCCGCCCCCGGGCTCCGCCCTTCTCCGCCCGGCCTCACATCCGGGCGCGCATCTCCCGCCACGCCTGCTGCAGCCCGTCGCGGAATTGCGGCGCGGCGATCTCGACCAGCGCCTCGGCGCGCTCGTCGACCGACCGGTCGCGCAGCGCGGCGACGCCGTGCTCGGTGACGACGCAATCGATGTCGCTGCGCAGCGACGATACGACGGCCCCCTCGCCGAGACGGGCGACGATCCGCGAAACCGCACCGCGCTTGCCTGTCGCGCCGAAGGCGACGATGCTGCGGCCGCCCTTTGATAGCCGGGCGCCGCGCACGAAGTCGACGAAGCCGCCGACGCCGCTGACCTGCCGGCCGCCGATCGTCTCGCAATTGACCTGCCCGAGCAGGTCCACTTCCAGCGCCGAATTGATCGAGACGAAATCGTCGATCCCGGCGAGCACCGTCGCGGCATGCGTGTAGGAAACCGGCCGCATGTCGACGAGGCCCGCGCCCTCGCCGCCGCTCCGCAGAAAATCGTAGAGCGCCTGCGTCCCGACCGCGGCGCCGGTGACGATGCGGCCCCAGTCGCGGCTCTTGCGCGCCCCGGTCAGCGCGCCGGCCCGCACGAGGTCCATGACCGCATCGGTAATCATCCCGGAATGGAAGCCGATGTGGCGCCGATCGGCGAGTCGCGACAGGATCGTGTTCTGCACCCGGCCGATGCCGATCTGTACCGTGTCGCCGTCGCGGATCAGGGCGGCGGCGTTCTCGGCGATGGACGCGATCTCGTCCGCGCCGCCCCCTTCGTCCGCCACCTCGATCAGCGGCCGGTCGGTCTCGACGACATAGTCCAGCCGGCCGTAAGAGACGGACGGCGCGCCGGGCAGCGCAGGCATCCGCGCGTTGACCTCGGCGACGATGCGGCCTGCCTTGCCGAGCACCGCGGGCACGAAATCGGCGACAGCGCCGAGCGAGCAGTTCCCGGCGGCGTCCGGCGGCGCCACCTGGATCAGCGCGAGGTCGACCGGGCACACCGTCTCCAGCCACGCATACTGCGCCGAGTAGTGCAGCGGCAGCAGGCGCACCCGGCCGGCAGCGAAGGACGCGCGCTGCGCCGGCCCGACGAAGAAGGCGACCGCGCGGGCCTCGGGATGCAGGCCGGCATAGTCGAAGCGGTTGATGCCGGGGATCAGCACGCCGGCATAGGTGACGCCGGCGCTCGCCTCGGGCGCACGCGCCAGCGCCTCGGCAAGGGGCAGCGGCTCGGCCGTGCTGCCCTCGACGAAGACGGTCATTCCCGGCCGCAGCAGGCGCGGCACGTCGTCGGCATCAATGCGGATCGGCGTCGGCATGGTCGGCGCACGATCGCACCGCCGGGCGAGGCGCGCAACCGTCGCCGGGAAGCCGGCAGGCTGGCCCAGCCGAGCGGGCGGCGTCAGGCAGCCGGGGTCAGGCGGGCTCCGCGACGAGCGTGAGGCGCCCGGCACGCGCGGGCAGCGGCAGCGCGCGGCCGTTCCGTGCCGCACGCGCCCGGCCGCGCCGCCACTCTCTTTCGAGGTTCCGGCAATAGGCGTCGAAATGGACTTGCATGCGATGCTTCGAGGAGGTGTGGAAGCGGCCGGCGAATTGCTTCTCGTCGGCGACGATGATCCGCTCCATCTCCGCCGTGCCCGGAAGCGCGTACTCGCCGGTCAGGTAGGAGGCCACCCAGCGCGCCTGCCGCTCGGCGAGGTTGACGAGCGTCGGCAGCGGCTGCGCCAACCCCATGAAGAACAGGTTGGGAATGCCGGGCTTGATCACCCGCTGGAACAGCGGGAGATGATTGTCCTCGACCTTGATCAGGGTCTCGTCGAGGAACGGGAAGCGCACGTTGTAGCCGGTGGCGTAGATGACCACGTCGACC
>DASWRT010000516.1:0-7874 GCA_036403035.1 Allostellaceae bacterium
ACTCGATCAGATCCTGCCTCGCCTCGTCCCGTCTCTCGTCCGTCACGGCGTCGCCTCCCGAATGCGGCGGAACGTCCGGTAATGGTCGTCGGTGTAATAACGCTCGCCGCCGCGTCCGGCGATGATGCGACGGGCGCCGCGGTCATGCGCCCCCGGCGTCGGCACCGTGTACTCGCGGTAGTAGCCGCGCTGGCGGAGCGGCAGCCGGCGCTCGAAATTGCCGAACGCGCCGCCGTCCCTTTCGTAGGAAAACGGCCCGCCGCGCTCGATCGATGCGAGAACCCTGCGCACCTCCGCCGGCAGATCCCGCACCGCGACTGACGGAAGCCCGTCGTTGGCCGCCTCGTTCCCGCCGCGCTCGAACGCAGCGACCGGCAGCGCCGCCGTGCCAAGCAGCGCCGCGGCGGCCAAGCGGCACGCCAGCCGCCGCCCCGCCGCCGCGCGTCCGTGCCGCCGCTCGTCCCGCATCGCTCAGAGCCAGCGCCGGAACTTGAAATAGAGGTACGGCAGGATCGCCGACGCGAGCATGATACAGACCGCCATCGGATAGCCGAACGGGAACTCCAGTTCCGGCATGTGCTTGAAGTTCATGCCGTAGATGCTGGCGACCAGCGTCGGCGGCATGAAGATCACCGCGACGACCGAGAAGATCTTGATGATCGCGTTCTGCTCGATGTTGATGAGGCCGAGCGTCGCGTCGAGCAGGAAGTTGATCTTCTGCGCGAGATAGGCGTCGTGCTCGCCGAGCGAGCGCACGTCGCGCTCCAGCGCCTTCAGGTTTCCCTTCAGGCTCGGCTGGACCCAATCGGCGCTGCCCTGGCGGAAGAACGGAATCATGCGGTCGAGGCTGAGCAGGCTCTCCCGTATCTTCGTCGCGAGGTCGTTGTTGCGGCCGATCCGCACCAGCACTTCCTGGAGATCGACCGGCGGCTTCGTGCGCCGCCCCAGCACCGCGGCATGGCGCTGCGGCGGGCGGAACGTGCTGGCCGAAACGGCGTCGAGGTCGGCGCCGATCCGTTCCAGCAGGTCGGCGGCGCGGTCGACCACGGCTTCGAGCAGCGCGACGAAGGCGCTGTCGCTCGCCAGAACCGGACGCGGCTGCTTGGCGCAGCGGGCGACGAAGGTGCGGAACGGCAGCGGGTCGGCGTAGCGCACCGTGATCAGGTGGCGCGGCGTCACGATGAAGGTGACCGGCGTGTTTGCCGGCTCCTCGGTCTCGGCGCGGGAGACGATCGACGCCGTCATGAAGAGCGCGCCGTCCTCGGAATAGAGACGGCTCGACGCTTCGATCTCCTGCATCTCCTCGCGGGTCGGGATGTTGATGCCGAGGATCGCCTCCAGCAGCTTCTCCTCCTCGCGGGTCGGCTGCATCAGGTCGATCCAGACGCCGTCCGGCGGCAGGCCGGCCGGTTCGGCCTCGATCCGCTGAAGCGCGCCGTCGCGTGCCGCGTACACCTGCAACATGCCGGGACTCCCTTGGCGCGGCGCAGCGTCCGCGCCGCCCGCGCGGGATGATGACCATTCCGGGCGCTCCTGTCACGCCTCCGTATTTCCCGCTTCGCGACAATCAATGGATGCGGGTTTACGCTGGATTCACAATTGGATATGGCGTATTTCTAAACCGTTTCGTATGCTCACGCATGAAGTGAGCACAACGTCCCCGTGAGGGCGTTGCGTACGCATTTGGGAGCTGGGCTCATGGTGAGCGGGAAGCTGGGACGGCGCGATCTTTTGCGCATCGCCGGCCTCGTGGCTGTGGCGATGGCTGGTGATGCCGCGTTCCGCGGAGCGGACGCAGCCGAACTCGGACGGGCGAAGCGGCGGCCGATGCCGGTGCCGCGCCATCGCACCATCATCATCGATCCCGGACATGGCGGCGTCGATCCCGGCACGATCGGCATCAGCGGCGTCTTCGAGAAGGAAGTCACCCTTTCGGTCGCCCACGACGTCGCGCGCCAGCTCGATGCGACGCGGCGCTACCGCGTCGTGATGACCCGGACCAGCGACGAGTTCATCGCGCTACGCGACCGCGTCGCCCGCGCCCGCGCCGCGAACGGCGATCTGTTCCTGTCGCTGCACGCCGACGCGCTGCCGAACGCCGCGATGCGCGGCGCGTCGGTCTTCACCCTCTCCGAGCAGGCATCCGACCGCGAGGCTGCGGCGCTGGCCGCGAAGGAGAACAAGGCCGACCTGATCGCCGGGATCGACCTGTCGCGGCACACGCCGGAAGTCAGCTCGATCCTGCTCGACCTCGCGCGGCGACAGACCAACAATCTGTCGATCGGCCTCGCGCGCCAGCTCGTCGCCGAGCTGGGCACGGCCGTGCCGCTCCTCGCGAACAGCCATCGCGCCGCCGGCTTCGCGGTCCTCAAGGCACCGGACATCCCCTCGGCGCTGGTCGAGATGGGCTGCCTGTCGAACCGCGACGAAGACAAGCTGCTGCGCAACCCGCTCTATCAGCGGAAGATGGCCAGCACTCTGGTCCGCTCCGTAAACGATTATTTCGACGCCGTCCTGAAGGCATGACCGACAGCCTGCCCGAGTAGGCTGTCGTCGCCATAGCGCTTGCGCTTGCCGGGCTTGCGGCCGGCGTCGGACCTGCCTGCTTTGTCGGAAACGCAGCGCAGGCTTTACCCCGCAACACCGCAACCCCATCTTGTTCCGGTCGTCGGGCCATCCGATATACACTTTGTTTAGAATAATTCTAAAGTGAGGCGGTAATGGGCAATCCGTATGTCAATGATCAGGCGGCACGGAACGAGATCGCACAGGCACTCGGCAAGCTGCTGGCCGACAGCTACACGCTCTATCTGAAAACGCACAGCTTCCACTGGAACGTCGTCGGCCCGGATTTCGTGCAGCTCCACAAGCTGTTCGAGGAGCAATACACCGGACTTGCCGACGCGGTGGACGAGATTGCGGAGCGAATCCGCGCCCTCGGAGCGAAAGCCCCCGGCAGCTATACGGAATTCGGCACGCTGTCCTCGATCAAGGACGAGCCCGGTGCGCCGGCGGCGCAGGAGATGATCCGGCAGCTGCTCGCCGACAACACGGCGGCCTCACGCTCGGCCCAGGCGGTCGTCGCGGCGGCCGAAGCGCACGACGACGTTTCGACGGCCGACCTCGCGACGCAGCGCGTCACGGTGCACGAGAAGGCGGCGTGGATGCTTCAGAGCCTGCTGCAATAGGCAGCAACAGGCGGTGGGCCGGAACGATACCGGCCGCCACGGAGCAGGTGAAGGAGGCGGCAGGCGCTCGATCAGCGCCTTGCCGCCTTCTCTTTCAGCGCTTTGAGACGGGCATAGGCATCGACCACCGGGCCGGTCTCGTGCCGGTGATCGGTGCGGCCGGCGCCGCCTTCGCGGGTCAGCGCCAGTTCGATCGTGCGGAGGATCTGCTCGGCGACGTCGAGATGGCCCTGCTCGCACGCCTGATCGAAGGCCGCCAGCAGTTTGTCGCTCAGCCGCCGCCCCTGCTGTCCGCTCATCCTCTCCTGCGCCCCCTTGCCCGTCCACGGACGACCGCGCTCAGCGCCCCGGCGGCCGGACGCCGTCTCGTGTTCGGACGGCAGGGCTGCTCAGGCGGCCTGAAGGACGGTCGCTTCCTGGCCGCCACCATACACGGCGGCGAACGGGCTTTCGAGGAACTCGTCGAGCCGCGCCCGCTCCTGGGGCACGAAGCCCGACGCCGGCAGCCGGCCGCGCCGCAGCAGGTCGACCATGGCGCAGACCCCTGACGCGGTCGTGCGCTGGATCGCGCTCGCGCCGCCGCCCACCGCTGCCCGCTCGTCGCCGAAGACGCGCCGCGCGTAGGTTTCCTCGACGAGACGGCCATCCGAGGTCCAGCCGCTCGCCGCGACCACGATCAGCACGACATCCTGCGCGGTGGCCGGCACCGCGTTCTCCAGCACGTCCTTCAGCAGCTCGCGCCGGTCCTTCAGGCGCAGATCCTCCAGCAGCAACCGCGCGATGTCGCGGTGGCCGGGATAGCGGATCGTCCTGTAGTTCAGCGATTCGACCCGCCCGGCGAGCGTCTCGCAGAGCGTGCCGAGCCCGCCCGACGTGTTGAACGCCTCGTACTCGACGCCGTCGAGTGCGAACCGCTCCAGCCCTTCGAGCGGCTGGACCAGGACGCGCCGGCCGCCCTCGATCGCCTCGCACGGGTTGCAGTACTCGTTGATCAACCCGTCGGTCGACCAGGTGAGGTTGTACTTCAGCGCGTTCGATGGATAGCGCGGCAGCGCGCCGACCCGCAGCCGCACCGAGCGCAGCCGCTCGAACCGCTGCGCCAGCGCATGGGCGACGATGCCGACGAAGCCGGGCGCGAGCCCGCATTGCGGGACGAACGCTGTCGGCGCACCCTCGGCGATCGCCCGCACCGCGGCGGTCGTCTCGACGTCCTCCGTCAGGTCGAAGTAATGCGCTCCCGCGGCGCGCGCAGCCGCGGCGATCGTCGGGTTCACGAAGAAGGGGCAGGCGCTGACCGCGGCGTCGTGCCCGGCGATCGCGTCGCGCACCGCACTCTCGTCGGCGACGTCGACGAGTTCAGTCCTGATCCTAGCCGGCATTCGCGCCAGCGCAGCCGGATCGCGGTCCGCCGCGGTGACGGAATAGAGACCGCCGGTGGCGGCCAGCATGTCGACGATGGTGGCGCCGACCTTACCGGCGCCGAAGACGATGACCCGCATGTTCTTTTCTCCCGTTGGCGCTTTGTCCCGCTCCTTCTACGGTAGGGATACGGCGCGGCGGTCGGAACGCAGCGAAGCGCCGGCATCCGGTGCGGAAACGGCGGAACGACGGCACGATATGGCGAAACGTCGGCTCGATGAGATCGACGAGAAATTGATTTCGCTGCTGCGCGGCAATGCGCGGCTGCCCGCGGCGCTGCTCGCGCGCCAGCTCGGCCTGTCGCGCAGCGCCGTGCAGGAGCGGCTGCGCCGGCTGGAGCGCGACGGCATCGTCCTCGGGTACACGGTGATGCTGGCCGACGAAGCGGCGCCGGACGCGCCCTACGCCGCCCTGGTGATGGTCGACCTCGACCCGAAGCTGCACGACCGCGCCGTCACTGCCCTGCGCGGCCTCCCCGACGTGCGCCGCTGCCACACGGTCAGCGGCACGCACGACCTCGTCATCGAAGTGACCGCGCCCTCCGCCGAGGCGCTCGACGCGGTGCTGACGCGAATCGGCCAACTCCCCGGTGTCGCCCGCACGACCTCCTCGATTCTGCTGTCGACGAAGTTCGATCGGCGTTGAGCGAAGAAAACCTGATTAGGGGATCGGGGAGAAATTGAAAAAGAGAACGCTTTAACGCGAAGGCCGCGAAGGTTGACGCGACGGTCGGCGAAGGAATGACTGCGCGCCTCCGACGCGCAGAAATCATCGTTCGCGTTCTTTGCGATCCCTTCGCGTCCTTCGCGTTGAAGCGTTCTCTTTTTAATACCCAACTATCCCCCCGATCCCCATTCAAAGTTCCTTTTTCACAATTCCAGCGCCGCCGCGTGGCGGAGGACGGCGTCGGCTTCGGGGGTGAAGCGGCCGTCCGGCTGGTGCAGGACCAAGCCGGGGCTGAGGCGGGTCGGTGACGCGACCTGCTTGCGCGCCCGCACGACGACCCGCTTCGCCGGCTGGCCGGCACGCGGCCAGAGCGGGAAGATCACGATCTCGCCGGCGCGGCCCGCGAGCTGCGCGAGCAGCATCTCCAGCCGGTCGGCGCGATGGATGAAGGTGATGCTCCCCTTCGGCTTCACCATCATCAGCGCGAACCGCACCCAGACCTCGATCGGCGCATCGCCCTCGACATGTGCGGCGGCGCGTCCGGGATTGGGCGGCGGCGTCGCCGTACCGGTCTCCAGGAACGGCGGATTCGCCATCGCGTGATCGAACGAGGCAGGGGCGAGACGCGGCGGCGGCGTCAGCAGATCGCCCGCCATCACCGCGACCCGCCCCGACATCTGGTTGAGCGCAGCGTTGTCGCCGGCAAGCCGCACGAGGTCGCGCTGCCGCTCGATCCCGGTGATCCGGCACTCCGGCATGCGCGCAGCCAGGCAGAACGACGCCGCGCCGACGCCCGCGCCGACGTCGATCACCCGCTCGCCGGGTTCCGCCTGCACGGAGGCGGCGAGGAATACCGGATCGATCGCGGCGCGGTAACCAGCGGCGGGCTGACGCAGCCGGATACGGTTGCCGAGCAGCCCGTCCTCGGTGATGACCGGCGGCGTGCCGGCACCGGCGGCAGGATCGGGGGACGGGATAGGCGGCGGCGACTGGGTCATCCGGAAAGGTCTCGCTCGGCTGCGGCAATGGCGGCCCTCGCGCGGCCGAGGTCGTCGTCGTCGACCATCAACCGCCGCTGGATCGCGCCGATGCTGCCTTCGGCGAAGCTGGCATGGGTGTCAAGGAGGATCGCGGCGATGCCGGCGTCGCGCAGCACGGCCTCGATCCAGGAGAGTTTCACCGCGTCGTTGCTGCGGAGCAATTCCTTCATAGGCGAGGACCGCGACCTCTTTGCACGCTGGACGGTCGCGGTCCCATGCCGGACTTGACCCGAAATGCTTCGTCCCTATGCTCGCTCCGGCGACCGCGAAGCGTCAAGATCGGCGGACGTGGTCCATCGGGGTTGGGAGTTGCGTGTGGCGGTCGTTGCCGGCCTGAGGGACGAAGACACGAAAAAGCCGGCCTCGCTCGACAGCTTGGTCGCACTGCTGCGCGACGACATGCAGCACGTCAACACCGTGATCGTCGACCGGATGCAGAGCCCGGTCGCGCTGATCCCGCAGCTCGCGGGGCATATCGTCGCGGCCGGCGGCAAGCGGTTGCGCCCGATGCTGACGCTCGCCACGGCGCGACTCTGCGGCTATCGCGGCGACCGCCACGTCGCGCTGGCCGCCGCCGTCGAGTTCATCCATACCGCGACCCTGCTGCACGACGACGTCGTCGACGCCAGCGACCTGCGCCGCGGCCTCGCGACGGCGAACGCCGTCTGGGGCAACAAGCCGTCGGTGCTGGTCGGCGACTTCCTGTTCAGCCGCGCCTTCCAGCTGATGGTCGAGGACGGCTCGCTGCGCGTGCTGGAGATCCTGTCGCAGGCGTCTGCGGTGATCGCCGAAGGCGAAGTGCTGCAGCTCGTCACCTCGAACGACATCTCGACGACGCAGGACGCCTATCTGGAGGTGATCCGCGCGAAGACGGCGCAGCTCTTCGCCGCGGCGGCGTGCATCGGCGCGGTGATCGCGGACCGGCCGGCCCACGAGGAGGAGGCGCTGGAGTCCTACGGCCGCAATCTCGGCGTCGCCTTCCAGCTCGTCGACGACATGCTCGACTACTCGGCCCGGCAGGCCGAGCTGGGCAAGACGGTCGGCGACGATTTCCGCGACGGCAAGATCACGCTGCCGGTCGTCCTCGCCGTGGAGCGCGGCGACGATGCCGAGCGCGGCTTCTGGCGGCGGACGCTGGAGGAACAGGACCTCGCCGACGACGACCTCGATCAGGCGATTCACCTGATCCGCAAGCATGACGCGCTCGCCGATACGCTGGCTCTCGCCGCGCGCTACGGCACCGAGGCACGCGCCGCGCTGGCGCCGTTCCGCGACGGACCGGAAAAGCGGGCGCTGCTCGAAGCAGTGGATTTCTGTCTCGAACGCGGCTATTGAAGTCGCCCGCCCGCGAGCCGGAACGGCCCGCGGGCGGCACATACGGGAAGGGTTGCGCACCGTCGTCCGGGGCGCTATACCCCGCCCGCATCGGACCGGAGTGTAGCTCAGCCTGGTAGAGCACTGTCTTCGGGAGGCAGGGGCCGGAGGTTCGAATCCTCTCACTCCGACCAGCAGAATCGCAGAAACCCGCCGCTTTCGAGGAATCGAGGGCGGCGGGTTTCGC
>DASWRT010000517.1:0-6671 GCA_036403035.1 Allostellaceae bacterium
TGTCGAGGTTGATGCTGCGGACGGCGGGTACCTCGCCGAAGTTCTTCACCACATTGCGCAACGCGACTTCGGCCATCGGGATCAGCCCTTGGTGGCGCCGGCGGTCAGGCCGGCAATGTAGTAGTCCATGAGGAAGGCGTAGATCACCAGCGGCGGCGTGGCGGCGACCAGCGCGCCCGCCATCAGCATCCCCCACTTGTAGACGTCGGCGCGGATCAGGCTGGTCACTGTGCCGACCGTCAGCACCTGCTGATCGGACGAATAGAGGAATGCCATCGGGTAGACGAATGCCGCCCACGACACCGTGAAGGCAAAGATCATCGCTGCGATGATCCCGGGCAGCGCCACCGGGATGAAGATTTTCAGGAGCATCTGCAGATGGCCGGCGCCGTCGATGCGCGCCGCCTCGTCGAGCTCCTTGGGGATCGACTGGAAATAGCCGATCATGATCCAGGTGCAGAACGGCACCGTGAGCGTCGGATAGACCAGCACCATGCCCCAATAGGAGTTCAACAGCCCGAGCGATTTGACGATCTGGAACAGCGGGATGAACAGCAGGCTCTCGGGCACGAGATAGGTCAGGAACACGCCGGTCGCGAGGACGCCCGAGCCCCAGAACTTCATGCGCGCCAGCGAAAAGGCGGCGAGCGTGCTGATCACCATCGTGATCGCGACGACGCACAGCGTCACGATGACGGTGTTCTTGAAGAAGATCAGGAAGTCGGTGTTCCAGAGCAGGTTCTTGTAGTTCTCCAGCGTCGGCCCCTCGGCGATGACCCAGGGGTTCGTCGCGAGGTTGACCATCTCGTGGTTCGTCTTGAACGACGTCACCAGCATGTAATACGGCGGCGCCAGGAAGAAGACGGCGAAGACGATCAGGAAGAAATAGGAGAGGATCAGCGCCCAGCGCCGGTTGCGCCTGAGGCTGCCGCGGAGCGAGGCGGCGCGCGACCGCGCGCTGCGGCCGGCTGCGGTTTCCGTCGTCGTCATCAGATCTCCTTCCCCCGCTTGGCGACGCCGCGCAGGATGAAGATCGCCGCGACGCCGAGGATCGGGAACATGAAGAGCGCGACCGACGCGCCCAGGGGGATGTCGCCCGACTGTATGCCGAGCTTGAACGCCCAAGTCGCGAAGATGTGCGTCATGTCGCGCGGGCCGCCCTGCGTCATGATCCAGACGATGTCGAAGTTCGCGAAGGTGACGATCAGCGAAAAGAGCACCGTGATCGAGATGATGTTCCGCATCATCGGCAGGGTCACATGGATGAATTTCTGCCAAGCATTGGCGCCGTCGATCGACGCGGCCTCGTAGAGCTGCTCCGGCACCGATTTCAGCGCCGCCAGATACATGATCAGGAAGAAGGGCGCGCCGTACCAGACATTGTCGAGGATTACGGAGAACCGCGCCCAGTAGGGGTCGCTGAGCCAGGGGACCGCGCCGATCCCGAACGCGCCGAGAAGCCAGTTCAAGGCGCTGTAGGTCGGGTCGTACATCCACCACCAGCCCAGCGTCGACAGCGACAGCGGCATGACCCACGGCACGAGCAGCATGCCGCGCCACTTGCGCTGCCCCTTCGCCGGCAGGTTGTTGACGAGATGCGCCGTGATCAGTCCGATCAGGGCTTTGAAGAGAACGGCGGTGATCGCGAAGATCGCGGACTGCCGCACCACCATCCAGAACGTGTCGCGGGTGAACAGGAAGCTGAAATTGCCGAAGCCGATATGCTTCGTCATCGCCTTGTTCATCGTCGCGAGGTTGATGGCGTACAGGGCCGGGTAGACGACCAGCCCGCCGATCACCATCAGGAGCGGCAGGCACATGAAGAAGGCGATCGTCGACCGCCGCTGCATCCATCGTTTCAGGGCCGGGCGGCGGCGGCGCGCGTGAGCTTGCGACAGGCGCGCGGGAGTGGTGGGAGCGAGAGTGGAGGGTGTCGCATCGGCCATTCGTCACCACCTGTCGATTGTCGTTCGACTGCCTGAGTCCGGCGCGGCCCCTACCCGCCGCGGCAGCGGGCGTGGGGCACGGCTTGGCCGCAGGCACCTTGCTTGAGAGAGAGACGCGACCGCGGCGAGCGCCGGTCGAGGAGCCGTGCCGCGCGCCCGCGCTGATGCTCCTCGCGGATGCTCGCGCCCCTTGCCCAGCCGCCTCACGGCGGAAGGCTTGGGGAATGCCCCCCTTATCAGGCGCACGCGTTCCGGCCGCGTCTTTCGCTCAGGTTCTGAGATAGCCCTCGAGTTCGTTCTCGGCCCACTTGATCGCGCCGTCGATCGACTCGCCGCCCTGGGTCACCTTGGAGACCATGGTGACCATCATCGCCGAGTTGTAGACCTGTGCCGCGACGTCCGGCCGGGCCGGATAGCCGGCGATGCTCACCTGCTCGTCGTCGCGCGGCGGATAGTTGTAGACGGTGCCCACCGGCGGCCCGACCGTCTTCCACGTGTCGAAATCGTAATATGTCTTGAAGGACGGCAGATCGTATCCGAAGGACGCCTCGACGAACTTCCGCGCCTGATCCTTCTTCGAGAGGAACAGGATGAGCTGCTTTGCCGCCTCCTTGTTCTTCGAGAACTGCCACACGCCGAAGAAGATCGGCAGGTTGCCGACGAAGCGGCCCGCCGGACCGCGCGGAATGTCGTGCGTCCAGCAATTCTCGGCGACCTTCGGCGCGTCGCGCCTCGCGACCGCCCAGGCCGACGGCGGGTTCAGGATGCCCGCGCCTTTGCCGGAGACCAGCCATCGGTTGTTGCCGGCATCGTCCCAGGCATAAACCTCGGCCGGCATCTGCGGCGCCAGCTTCTTCATGTAGTCGAGCGCCTGACGCGTGGCGTCGGAATTGATCTTGATGTTGTCCTTTTCGTCGATCGCCACCACGCCGTAGGAGCGGAAGAGGGCGCCGATCCAGTCGATCGCATCGGGCGTCTGGCCGAGCGGGTTGCCGACCGGCGTGCCCGCCTTCATCAGCTTCTCGGCCGAGCTGAGATAGGCGTCCCAGTTCCAGCTGTCGGTCAGCGACTTGTCGCGCTCGCCGCTCGCCGGGAAGATCTTCTGCAGGTCGATGCCGGCATGCTGCTTGTAGAGGTCGAGCCGCGAGCAACAGGGTTTCACCTGGCTTCCGGTGCTGGTCGGGATGCCGTACCAGTGGCCGTCATGGCGCGCGAGGTAATTGGCGATCTCGGTCACCGGGCCGGCCTCTTTCTCCAGCGCCGCCATGACGTCGTCCACCGGCTCCAGCACGTGGCGATGGACCGCGACCTGCCACGACCGATGGGTCATGATGTCGTGTCCGGCGCCCGCCTGCGCCTCGGCCGTCGCGGTGATCACATCCTTTTCGCCGACGGACGTGAGATAGTCGATCTGGATCTCGACCTTGTTCCGCTCGCCCCATTCCTGGCAGAGCTTGGTCATGTTGTCGTTGGCGCCCGGCACCCAATGGTCCCAGATGCCGAGGGACAGCTTGCCTGCCGCCGCATGCGCCCTGCGGACGTAGGGCGCGGCGACCGCCGCCGTCGTGACGAGCGCGGTGTTCGCAAGAAACTTCCGCCGGGTGATGGTCGATACGGCCATACGCTTTCCTCCCTATTTTTCGTTCTCAGTCGGCTCGTTAGCGGCCGCCTTGCGCTTGTTGGCGCTGCGGCATCATACCGCAATCGCCGAGTTCATCCTCAAGGATTCTCGGACGCGGGATATCGCCAGAAGGGGTGCAACCGCCGGACGAAGTTCGGCATCGGGATGCGGCCCTGCTGGATCGGTCCGCAATGGCCGGCCGGCCGCCGATCCGGTGGCCGGCCGGTGAGACGTCACATACCTTTCCAGTCCGCCGATTGCTCGAACGCGTAGGCGGCGCGGTAGATCGTCGGCTCCTCGAAGTGCCGGCCGACGAGCATCAGCCCGGCGGGCAGCCCGTCGATCATGCCGCAGGGGAGCGACATCGCCGGATGGTGCGTCAGGTCGAAGGGCGCCGTGTTCGTGATCATCTCCAGCGCCCGCAGTACATATTCCTCGCGCGGCGCGTCCGGCGGCGGCAGCTTCGTCGCCTTCATCGGCGTCGTCGGCATCAGCAGGAGGTCGCAGCGCGACAGCGCCTCGTCGTACGCCGCCGTCAGCCGGCGGACGATGTTGACCGCCTTGCCGTAGTAGCGCGAGCCGTACTGGTTGCGCATGTGGGTCCCGAGCATCAGGAACAGCTTGGTCGTTTCCGACATCTCGTCGGCGCGCTGCCGCCAGCCGCGGTGGAAGTCCATCAGCGAGGTCGAATAGAGGTCGGGCCGGCTGACGCCGTAGCCGTCGCCCCACATCATCGTCTGCGTCAGCCCCTCCGTGCCGATCGGCGTCCAGATCGCGGCCCCCATGAGATGCATCGGCACCGAGACCTCCTCGACCTGCGCCCCCAGCTCGGCGAGGCGGCCGGCGGCCTCGCGCACCTTGGCGTCGACCGCCGCCTCGGAGTTCGGCAGGCCGAAGCCTTCGGCGAGGATCCCGATCCGGAGCCCTTTGACGCCGCCGTCGAGCCCTTCCGTGTAGCGGTGCACGGTCGGGTTCTTGATGCGCGGGTCGTATCCGTCATCGCCGGCGATCACCTCGAGCAGCAGCGCGTTGTCGCGCACGGTCGCCGTCATCGGCCCGGTATGGTCGACGAAGATCTCGATCGGCATGATGCCGGTATAGGGCACGAGGCCCCAGGTCGGCTTCATGCCGTAGATGCCGCTGAACGAGGCCGGAAGGCGGACCGACCCGCCCTGGTCGCCGCCGATCGCCATGTCGGCTTCGCCCAGCGCGACGACGACCGCCGAGCCGGACGAGGAGCCGCCGGCCGAGTAGCCCATCCGATGCGGGTTGTGCACCGGACCGGTCGCATTGGTGTGGCTGCCGCCGGACAGGCAGAAAGCCTCGCAATGCGCCTTGCCGACGATCTCGCCGCCGGCATCGAGGATGCGTGTCACGATCGTCGCGTCGAAGTCCGGAACGTAGCCTTCCAGGGTCGAGGAGCCGTTCATCATCGGCACCCCGGCGACCATCACGTTGTCCTTGATCGCGATCCGCTTGCCGGCGAGCTTCCCGCCGGACGCGCCCTTGATCGATGTCCTGCGGTACCAGGCATTGTGCCTGTTCTCCTCGGGGCCGGGTCGATAGCCGGGCGTCCGCGGGTACTTCACGGCCGGCACCTCGTCCGGCATCGCATCGACGAGGTTGTAGGCGGCGACGTACGCGCCGAAGATGCCGCGGAAGGAATCCACGTCGCCATCGGTCAGCGACAGGCCGCACTGGCGGGCGACATCGCGGATCTGAGTTGGAGTCGGCAAGCGGACGGCCATGGGGCGTTCTCTCCCTGCATGTCGTTGGCGATGCGCGCCGCCAAACGGGCGGCACGCACTGGACGAGCGTGGACTCGTTGGCTGGGTCGTTCAAGGCCGGGCCGTCCGGCAGATGCCGGCCGCCGATGCGTCCCAAAATTGCCACGAGCGGGTTTGGTTGGATTAGGGAATGAGTCTTTCGCGCGTCACGTTATTGGCGCGAAGGAAGTTCATTGGAGGCTAAGATGTCTCGCCGCGTTCACCTGCCCTCGCTCCGCCTCGTCGCGGCTGCCGCGGTCGCGGGTGCCGTCGTATCAGCCGCCGTCGCGTTGCCTGCCGCGGCCGATCCGCCGCCATGGGCGCCGGCCTATGGCTGGCACGAGCACCATCATCACCATCATCACGGCGACTGGGACGATGACGACGAGGTGGTCGTCGTCCGCCGCCCGCCGGTCTACTATGTCGAGCCGCCGCCGCGCGTCGTTGTGGTGGAACCGCCGCCGCCCCCTCGGGTGATCTATCAGCAGCCGGCCCCGCGCGTGGTCTATCAGCAGCCGGCGCCCGTCTACGTCCAGCCGGCCCCGCCGCCCGCCCCGGTCTATTACGGGCAGGCGCCCTGCGGCGGCGGCATCGGCCGGGACCTGATCGGCACGCTGGTCGGCGCCGGCGCCGGCGGGCTGCTCGGATCGAAGGTCGGCCACGGCGACGGCAAGCTCGCCGCCACCGCCGCCGGCACGCTCGGCGGCGCCGTCCTCGGCAACTCGGTCGGCCGCTCGCTCGACCACGCGAACGGCTGCTGAGCCGGCACACCCTCCGCACTTTCACTCCAGGCATGGCGACGGGCGGGTTCAACCCGCCCGTCTTGCCTTGCGCGCCTTGCGTATCCGGGGTTATCGCCACATATCTCGGCCGGGTTCTGCCCACCGGGGCCCCCGATGAAACGTCCGCAACGAGCGCAAGGCCATGTCGCAAGAAAAAAGAAGCTTCCAGGCGGAGGTGAGCCGCCTGCTGGATATCGTCGCGCACTCGCTCTACAGCGAGAAGGAGATCTTCCTTCGCGAGCTGATCTCGAACGCCTCGGACGCCTGTGATCGGCTGCGCTATGCCGCGCTGACCAATCCCGAGCTGTCGTCCGGCGACGCGACCTACAGGGTCGTGCTGACACCGGACAAGGCGGCGCGGACCCTGACCCTCGCCGACAACGGCGTCGGCATGAATCACGACGACCTCGTCGAGAATCTCGGCACGATCGCGCGGTCCGGCACCGCCGCCTTCATGCAGAACCTGAGCGGCGACCAGAAGAAGGACATGGCGCTGATCGGACAGTTCGGCGTCGGCTTCTATTCGGCCTTCATGGTCGCCGATTCGGTCGAGGTG
>DASWRT010000518.1:0-1946 GCA_036403035.1 Allostellaceae bacterium
GTCGGCCCCTGGTCGGGCGTCAGCGCAGTATCGCCCTGCACGATCGCGACGTGGTCGAGCGGCACGTCCAGCTCGTCGGCGGCGATCTGCGTCAGCGCCGTCTCGACGCCCGTTCCGAGATCGACCTTGCCGGAGAAGACCGTCACCCGCCCGTCCGCGCCGATCGCGAGGAACCCGTCGACTTGATCGGACGCCACGGTCTTGCCGTTGGGGAAGAAGGGCGGAGCGCCCGCGGTCGATTGCTGCGCCGATGCCGGAGCGATGCGCTCTGCGAGCGCGAAGCCGACGATCAGCGCGCCGGCGCCCTTCAGCAGGTCGCGGCGGGTTGCGGTGATGAAGCCGGAGGACATCGTTACCTCCCCTTGTCAGGCGTTCGAGGCGGCGCGCTTTACGGCGCGCAGGATGCGGGCATGCGTGCCGCAGCGGCAGAGGTTGCCGGCGAGCGCCTGCCTGATGTCGTCCTCGCTCGGCTTCTTCGTCTTCGCGAGGAAGGCCGCCGACTGCATGATCATGCCGTTGATGCAGTACCCGCACTGCACGGCCTGCTCCTCGATGAAGGCGGCCTGCACGGGATGCGGCTTGTCCGGCGAGCCCAGCCCTTCGAGCGTGACGATCTTCTGCTGTGCGCCGACCGACGAGAGCGGCGTGACGCAGGAGCGCACCGCCTCGCCGTCGATATGGACCGTGCACGATCCGCACTGGCCGAGCCCGCAGCCGAAGCGCGGGCCGTGCAGGCCCAGATCGTCGCGCAGCGCATAGAGCAGCGGCATGTCGGGATCGTCGGCCTGGACCGTTACGGACCGGTCATTGACGGTCAACGGCACCGATTTCGGCATGGCCTGCCTCCCTCCCGTTTATCGTGGTGAGTCAAAGAGCGCCTTGAAACCGGAGTCTCCCACGGACTGGTATCGGCGTCACCATTCAGCCTGTTACGATTGGAGACCGGACAATCAACCTGTCCGGGAACGCCGGCCGGAACGCCGGCCGCCGTGGACACGAGCCTCGCTCCGCCCTAACAAGGGAAGAGATCGAGCCGGGAACGGGGTGCATCGCATGCGCAAGATCGCCATCCTCGATGATTATCAGCGGGTCGCGCTCGACATAGCCGATTGGGAGCCGGTGACGCGGCAATGCGCGGTCGAAATCTTCGACCGGTCTCTCGGCACGATGGAGCAGGCCGCCGCTTCGCTCCGGGACTTCGAGATCGTCTGCGCGATGCGCGAGCGCCTACCGTTTCCGCGCGCCCTGTTCGAGCGCCTGCCGAACCTGCGGCTCCTCATCACGACCGGCATGCACAACCGCTCGATCGATCTCGACGCCGCGGCGGAGCACGGCGTCCTCGTCTGCCATACGCGCGGCGGTGGGACCGAGCATTCGACGACCGAACTGACCTGGGCGCTGATCCTCGCGGCGGCCCGGCACGTGCCGCTGGAGGATCGCGGGATGCGCGCCGGCGGCTGGCAGAAAACGGTGGGGATGACGCTCCACGGCAAGACGCTGGGCGTGCTGGGGCTGGGCAGGCTCGGCGCCCGCGCCGCAGCGATCGGCCGGGCGTTCGGGATGGAGGTCATCGCCTGGAGCCCGAACCTGACGACGGAGCGCGCCGCGGCCGGCGGCGCCCGGCTGGTCGGCAAGGACGAGCTGTTCGCGACGAGCGACGTGCTGACGATCCACATGGTGCTAGGCGAGCGGTCGCGCGGCCTCGTCGGCGCGAAGGAACTGGCGCTGCTCCCCGCGCACGCGATCCTCGTCAATACCTCGCGCGGCCCGATCGTCGACGAGGCGGCGCTGATCGAGGCATTGCGCGACCAGCACATCGGCGGCGCCGGGCTCGACGTGTTCGATCAGGAACCGCTGCCGGCCGACCATCCGCTGCGCTCGCTCGACAATGTCGTGCTGACGCCGCATCTAGGCTACGTGTCGCAGGAGAGCTATTCGGTGTTCTT
>DASWRT010000519.1:0-4921 GCA_036403035.1 Allostellaceae bacterium
CAGGAAGATGTTCCATCCGGCCGCGGCGAGGTCCGGCCCGCCCGCGGCACCGCCCTACATCGCGTTCACCGTTTGGCCGGTGAAGTAGGGGATCGAGAGCTTGACCGCCTGCGAGGTCAGCAGCATCGCCATGAAGGCGACGACCTTGCGGCGGCTCCCTTCGGCGCAGCGCCAGAGCGCCCGGTAGAGCCGGACGGCGCCGAGTCCACCGCCGCCGCTGCCTGTCCGTGTCGTATCGGAGGAAGTTGTGTTCAAGGTTCTTCTCCCGCCTGTCCGCCGCGGCGCGAGGCCGTCCGCCGGAAGCGGAAGATTAGGGCCGAGTATGGTTAGAAAAAGGCTAAGGGCTGGCGGCGAGCGCCGTGCCGCTGACCGCGACGCGTCCGTCCCGGATCGCGGCTGCGTTTCATAATACGGCGGCGGCGCGAGCCTCCCGGATCGCCCGCCACAACCGTTCCGGCGTCACCGGCATGTCGACATGGCGGACGCCGAGCGGCGCCAGCGCGTCGACGACGGCGTTGACGAAGGCCGGGGGCGCGCCGGCCGCACCCGCCTCGCCACAGCCCTTGACGCCGAGCGGGTTCGAGGAGGGCGTCTCGGTTGCCGCGAAGGCGAAGCAGGGCAGGTCGTCGGCGCGCGGCACGCAGTAATCCATGAACGAGCCGGCGAGCGGCTGGCCGCTCTCCGGATCGACGGCGACTCGTTCCAGCGCCGCCTGCCCGATACCTTGCGCGACGCCGCCATGGAGCTGGCCCTGCAACAGCATGGGATTCAGCACCCGCCCGAAATCGTGGACCATCGTGTAGGCGACGATCTCGACGGTGCCGGTCTCCGGGTCGATCTCGATCTCGCAGGCGTGGCAGCCGTTCGGGAAGGTAGGCTGCGCCGGCTTGAAATGCCCTTCCTCGCGGATCGGCCCGCCGCCGGCCTCCGCGGCGCAGACCGTCTTCGCCAGCTCCTTCAGTGACACGGAGCGGTCGGTTCCGGCGACGCGGAAGCACCCGTCGGCGAACTCGATATCGACCGTCGCGGTCTCCAGCATCTCGCCGGCCGTCCGCCGGCAGCGTTCGATCACCGCGTCCGTCGCACGGGCCAGCGCCGCCCCGGCGATCGGCAGAGAAGCGGAGCCGCCGGTGCCGTGGCCGCTGCGCACCCGGTCGGTGTCGCCTTGCACGACCTCGACCTCGTCGATGCCGAGTCCGAGCACGTCGGCGACGAGCTGGGCATAGGCGGTCTCGTGCCCCTGGCCGTTCGACATCGTGCCGAGATAGGCCGTGGCGCGCCCGTCCGGGTGCAGCTCCAGTTCCGACGTTTCCGGCCAGCCTCCGGCGACGCGCTCGACATAATGCGAGAAGCCGAGGCCGCGGAGCTTTCCCCGCGGTGCGCTCTCGGCCCGGCGTGCCGCGAACCCCTCGCGGCCGGCGCGACGCAGTGCTTCGTCGAGCACGTGCGCGAAGTCGCCGCTGTCATAGACGAGGCCGAGCGGCGTCTGGAACGGCATCTCGTCAGGCGTCACGAGGTTGCGGCGGCGCAGCTCGGCCGGGTCGACGCCGAGGTCGCGCGCCGCCGCGTCGACCAGCCGCTCCAGCGTGTAGATCGCCTCGGGCCGCCCGGCGCCGCGATAGACGTCGGTCGGCACGGTGTTGGTGAAGACGCCGGTGACCGCGACGTGGATTGCCGGCGTGCGATACGGCCCGGCGAGCGCGGGCGTGTTGCTGGTCGGCGACAGCACGCCCTTGGGCGAGAGATAGGCGCCGAGATTGGCGATCGTGTCGACGCGCAGCGCCAGGAACCGGTGTTCGGCGTCGAGCGCCAGCGCGGCTCGGGTGACGTGGTCGCGGCCCTGATAGTCGCTGAGGAACGCCTCGGCGCGCTCGCCGATCCACTTCACCGGCCGCTCCAGCCGTCGCGCCGCCCACAGCACCAGGAGCTGTTCCGGGTAGAGCGCGTTCTTAAGGCCGAAGCCGCCGCCGACATCGCCGATCACGACGCGCACCGCATCGTCCGGCACGCCGAGCGCGTGCGCGAGGTGGTCGCGCAGCCCGTGTGGCATCTGACTCGCCGTGTAGAGGGTATAGCGGTCGGTCGCGGCGTCGAAGGCGCCGAGCGCGCCGCGTGTCTCCATCGCCGCGGCGACGATCCGATTGTTGATTAGCTCCAGCCGCACGACATGCCGCGCCGCCGTGAACCCGGCCTCGACCGCCGCCGCGTCCCCGGCATACCAGGCGAAGGCGACGTTCCCCGGTGCTGCTTCCCACAAGCGCGGTGCATCGGGGCTGGCTGCGTCGGCCGTTTCAGTCACTGACGGGAGCGGATCGTACTCGACCACGATCCGCTCGACGGCCTCCCGCGCCTGCTCGCGCGTCTCGGCGACGACCAGTGCGACCGGGTCGCCGACGAAGCGGACCCGGTCGCGGGCCAGGGCAGGGTAGGGCGGCTCGACAACTGGCGTGTCCTGCGGCGAACCGGGGAAGACCGGCGGCTTGAAACTGGCCGGGATCGTGCCGATCCGGTCAGCCTCCAGATCGGCGCCGGTCAGTACAGCGAGCACGCCCGGCATCGTCAGCGCCGCCGCCGCGTCGATCGCGACCAGCCTTGCATGCGCGTGCGGCGAGCGGAGCAGCGCGGCGTGCGCCTGCCCGGGCAGGTTGCGGTCCTCGATGAAGCACCCGCGCCCGGTCAGGAGGCGGACATCCTCCTTGCGCCGAACCGATTGCCCGAACCCGAATTCGCCCATGCCGCTTGCTCCCCCGTTTGCGCGTTTTCTCCGGCCCCGCGATCGAACGGGCCGGCGGCGTTCGCGTCAAGCGTCATGGCGGTACGCACGCAGGAAGCGGAACAAAACGGGATGATCTCCTGCATATTGTGTTATATGCTACTGAAGACCTCTACGGATTGGGGCTGTCGTTCAACGTTGCGCCGCCCTCGCGGCGGTGCGGCTTTCGGAAGAGGAGAGCCGCTCGTGAATCGGACCAGCAATCTGCTGCGCAAGTGCCGCGACGACCTGCTGCGGCGCGGGCCGTGCACGGTCGACGACGTGATTCGCCAAGCCCGGCTGCGCTACGGGACGGAGCTGGTCGAGGAGCGCGAGCGGCTGCTCGACGCGGCGCTCCGCCGCGAGGTCAAGGAACTGATGCGCGAGATCACCGGCGACATCGAGACGCCGGAGCGGCAGGCTGCGATCGGCCTGCTGCCGGGGATGGAACCGCCGGCGGCGCTGGCCGTGCCGACCGATACGGGCGAGTACCGCTACGTCCCCTTCGCCCAGGCGAAGTGGCCCGATCTCCTGAAGGCGCGGCTGGAGCGTGCGGCGAACTATGCGCGTGCCGGCGAGCGGCTGCGCGACTTCGACCTGAAGCTCGACGCGCTGCGCCCGTACATGCAGTACAGCGACAACGTCACCGTCGCCGACGCCTGCGAGATGCTGGCGCGCGAGGTCGCCTGACCGCCGTCGCCTCTTGACGCATCCCGGTCGTGCTACGTTCTCCCCGCCGAACCGTTTCGCTATGAATGGGTACGACGCGGCGCCGCCGTGTCAGCGGACGAACAAGCCGGCAAGGGAGGGCAGGCGTGACCATCATCACCTATCTCACGACGATCCGCTTCGAGCACGGTGCGCTCCGGCATCTTGCCAGGGAGGCGTCTGAGGTCGGCATCTCGCGGCCGCTCGTGGTGACCGATCCCGGTCTCGCCCGCAGCGGCCTGCTCGACCGCGTGCTCGATGCGCTGCGGCCGCTTGAGGCGCACGTCTATGCCGAAACGCCGTCCAACCCGACGGAAGACGCCGTCGAAGCCGCCGCGCGGCTGTATCGCGAGAGCGGCGCGGACGGGGTGGTCGCGGTCGGCGGCGGGTCCTCGATCGACCTCGCCAAGGGCGTGGCGCTCGTCGCCACCCATGCCGGACCGCTGGAGCAGTATGCCGCGATCCTCGGCGGCGTTCCGCTCGTTACCGATGCCGTCGCGCCGGTCGTCGCAGTACCGACGACGGCCGGCACCGGCAGCGAGGTCGGGCGCGCGGCGCTGCTGACGCTGCGCGACGGACGCAAGCTCGGCTTCATCAGCCCGCATCTCATCCCGAAGCGCGCGATCTGCGATCCCGATCTCACCCTCGGGCTGCCGCCGGGGCTCACCGCCGCGACCGGCATGGATGCGCTCACCCACTGCATCGAGACGTACCTGTCGCCCAAGGTGAACCCGCCCGCCGACGCGATCGCGCTCGACGGGGCGGGCCGCGCATGGCGCTGGATCGAGCGCGCCGTCGCCGACGGCGCCGACAAGCAGGCGCGGTGGGAGATGATGATGGCGTCGCTCGAAGGCGGGCTGACCTTTCAGAAGGGGCTCGGCGCGGTGCACGCGATGTCCCACCCGCTCGGCGGGCTGAAGGCGCCGGTGCTGCACCACGGCACGCTCAACGCAGTGATCCTGCCGGCGGTGCTGCGCTTCAACGCGCCGGCCGCCGCCGAGAAGTACGCGGCGCTGCGGCAGGCGTTCGGGCTTCCCGCCGACGCCGACCTCGCCGATGCGATCGAAAGCCTCAACCGGCGTCTCGGCCTGCCGCCGGGGCTGCGGGCGATCGGCGTGACGGAAGGAATGCTGCCGGCGATGGTGAAGGGCGCCGTGGCGGACCATTCCTCCGCGAGCAACCCGCGGCCGGCGACGGCGGAGGATTACCGGCGCCTCTTCGAGGAAGCGATGGGCTGAGAGCGCCGGGCGGCGGCGGGAGGCTCAGGCCGCCGCCGCTTCCCCATTGCTGAGCCGCGGCAGAATCGGCCGGCTGATACTCCACACGCCGGAGAGCCACGCCCAGCAATCCAAATGCGGCGGCGTTCCATTCGCCGCCATTACATACCGTCATTTCTCCGAGTAAATAGCGAGAATCCGTCTTCTCGTCTGGTTTTTCCGGTTGTAGCATCGCATTCTCGGA
>DASWRT010000520.1:0-11100 GCA_036403035.1 Allostellaceae bacterium
TCCAGGCCGTCGCGACCGGCAGAGACGGATCGACCAGCAGCACGTCGTCGCCGCCCCGAGCCGCTGCCGGCGCCGGCGCCGGCGCCGATACCGATGCCGCCAACGGCAGCAGGAGCCCGCCGAGCACGGCGCGGCGCGTCACCGCCGCGTTCTCACGTACAACTCCCCGTTGCCGCATTCCGATAACGCTTTGTTAAGCATGGCCCGCAATCGTGCCGCAAACGGGTGGGTGGAACATTCATATGCATCGGCGCGGCGGTCTTCGGCAATCCTCGCAATCGCAGGGGCGGCGCTACCGCCTGCTCGCCGCCCTCATGTTGGCAGCCTTGGTCGCCGACGCTGCCGCTGCACTCGCCCCTGCCCTCGCCAGTACGTTCCTCGACCGGCCGGGGCGGCGCGCGGCCGATGCCGGCGATCCCTGCGCACGGGCGGTCGGCCAGATCCTTGTCGACGGCGATTTCAACGGCACGGGCGCAGTCGTCGCGCACCCGCGCGTCGTGCTGACCAACGCGCATGTGGTTGCTGAGGACGGCCGGGTGAGACGGCGCGTCCGCTTCCGGCTGCCGGCGCTTGCGGCCGCGGCAGGGTTCGGGAGGGCCGCCGCGGTCGAGCGCCGCGGCACGGTGGTCGCGGTCGGCGCCGCCGACCCGGCGCGCGGCGGCCGGCATGCGGAGGACTGGGCGCTGGTCGTGCTCGACGCGCCCGTGCCGGACGGCGTGCAGCCGCTCCGTGTCGGCGCCGACACGCCGGAACAGAGCGCATCGTCCGGCCGCCCGCTGGCGCTGATCGGGTTCCACGACGACATCGGCGACGGCGAAGTCGAGACGATCTCCGCGCCGTGCACGGCCGACGCTGTGATCGACGGACGGCTGACGCACGACTGCGCGATGATGCACGGCGCCTCGGGCGCGCCGCTGCTCGACCGTGACGGCGGGGAAACCGGCGGCGGGCCGCGAGGATGCCGCATCGTCGGCATCAATCTCGGCGCCTTCGGCTCGTCCCGCACCGACATCGCCTATTCGAGCTGGCCGGGGCCTCGTCTCAGCGCCAACCAGGCGGTCCCCGCCGCCGCATTCCGCAATGCCGTCGCCGAGGTTGCCGCCGCGGTCGAGAGCGGGATACCGGCGGACCGCATCCGCCGCGCCCGCCGCCGTTGAGCTAACCGGGCGGCGGCCGCGGATGCCATGGCGACGGCCGGCGTCAACTCTTCGGCGGGACGGCGGCACCGCGCTTGGCGTCCAACTCGGATTGGCGCTTCTCGGCCGCGTCGAGCGCGATAGCCGCCTCGTCGGCAGCCGCGGCATCGCTTTCGATGCGCGCCTTGTACAGGAGCCGCCGGTCGCGCTCGACGTCGAGCACGGCAAGCTCCGTGCCCATGTCGTATTCGGCGGTACAGAACGCCGTCTTCGCCCTGAGGCGGTTGTACTCGTTCGATTCCGCGGTCTCGAAGGCGACGCGGACCTGCTCCGCCTGGGTACGCGACAGCATGGAAGCGCGCTGGTCGGTCGGGTAGTCGGCGATCAGGTCGCGCACCTCGCGAAGGTCGGACGACCATTGCAGCCAGCCGCAGGCGACGGCCCGTCCGGAATGGCGGCCCAGTTCTGCAGCGTCGGCGCGCAACTGCTCAGCCGCGTCGTCGGCGAGCGGCACCGTGGCCTTCGCCTCCTCGGGCGAACGCGGGCCGAGATAGGGTGTCGCCTCGGCGACCCGCGCCGCATCGAGGACGAGGCGGGTACCGCCGGCCGCACCGTCGGCACCGCTGCGGCGAGCGATCCGGCCGATGACGGTTGCGGCGCTGCGCTCGGCGAGCGCCGACGTGATGCCGGGACCGCTTGCGACGATACCGAGCACGCCGTGGCGGGCGCGCCCTTCAAGGCGGTACGTCCGAGGCACCGAAGCCGATGCATCATCCGCTGCGGCGCTGCCGGCGACGATCATCTCGACGCGCGCCACCTGCCCCACGCAGTCGCGCACGAAAGCATCTTCCTGCGCCGCGGTGCAGGCTTCCAGCGCGCCGAGGTCGATCAGCGTCGGTTCGGCCGGCTTTTTCTCCTCCGAACATGCCGGGAGGACGGCGGCGATGGCGATGAACGTCAACGGGAACAGGCAATACGGATAGCGTCTCGTCATGGCGACCGTTGCAGCGGGGCTGGCGGGAGGGGCGAAACATATGCCCGCAATTCGGTTAAGATCTGGTATCGGAAAGAATGCCCCGCGGACCCGCAGCCTGTTCACCTTGACAGGGCAGGATACCTGCCATACCGTTCCTTTATGGTTGTGGTTCGAGCCGGCCGCTTCACGGGGATGTCAGCCATCCCGTAATGTGATCCGTGAAGGCGTGTCCCGATAGGGAAGGAATGTCGCTGCCGATCCGTCGGGTCCGGCTATCATTCTGGCCGGTCGGACGGACCTACCGTTGCGCCGATTCGGTCTTCGGCTTGGGGCGCACCAAATAAATCCAGGGAAGTGGGGTCGATCGTCCGACTTCCGCGGCGCAGATTCTTGTCAGCGCAGCGGACGGAACGCCTCAAGGAAAGGTGATGATGACGTCAGTTCGCCGTCGCCGCCAGCCGCCGCCCAGTGGACCATCTTCTACCCGCGTCTCCCACCCTGCGGCGCTGTCTCGCAGCCGCAAGGCGGATTCGCCCAACGGCGTACCACCGATCACCGCGTTGGCCGCCGAGATCCGCGCGACACGCCAGCTTCTCGCGAACCTCGACGAACTGAGCAACGAGTACGGCTCGCTGTTCGACGTCGTCGCGTCGGTGGTGCGAGGCCGTCTCGACGTGCGTGAGGCCACCCTGGCTGAAGCCCAAGGCGGCAAGCCGCAAAACCTGCTGTGGTTCGTGACGCAGGAGCGCGCGGACCGTCGGCGGAAGACGCCGTCCGATACGGACGACGGACGCTGATACAGTTCGTCCGGCAAGAGACGGCGGCGGGCACCGGTCGGGACGTGTGCGAAGGCGGTGCTTGCGCAGGACGTGCGGCGCGCCTCATCATCGTCCGGCGATGATCGTGCTGTTCACCGATTTCGGCCTGCTCGGTCCCTACACCGGTCAGGTCAAGGCGGTGCTCCAGAGCGCCGCGCCTTCCGTTCCGGTGATCGACCTGTTCGCCGACGCGCCGATGCGCAATCCGAGGTCAGCCGCTTATCTGCTGGCGGCCTATGCGCTCTGGTTCCCGGCCGGCACGGTGCTGCTGTCGGTCGTCGACCCCGGCGTCGGCGGCGACCGCGCGCCGGTCATCGTCGAGGCGGACGGGCGCTGGTACGTCGGACCTGAGAACGGGCTGTTCGAAATCGTGATGCGCCGCGCCGAGGCGGCAGGAACGGCCGTGCAGAGCTGGGAGATCGAGCGGCAGCCGGACGCGCCTCTTTCGGCAAGCTTCCATGGCCGCGACCTCTTCGCGCCGGCTGCGGCGCGTGTCGCGCTCGGTGCGATGCCGCTGGCCTTCGGACAGGAGCCCCGCCCACCCCGCGCCGGCCGCCGTCCGGACTGGCCGGACGACCTGCCGGAGATCGTCTATGTCGATCATTACGGCAACGCAATGACCGGCCTGCGGGCTGCGGCGCTGCCGGCCGAGGCGGCGTTCGAGACGCCGGGCGGATGCCGCCTCACCCGTGCGCGCACCTTCTCGGACGTGCCGCCGGGCGCGGCCTTCTGGTACGAGAACTCGAACGGGCTTGCCGAGATCGCGGTCAACGACGGCCGCGCGGACGCCGCGCTCGGCCTCGCCATCGGCAGCCCGGTACGGATCGTCTGAAGTCCGGGCAAGGCTCCTGTCGGCGTCAGAATCTAAATCGCCGCCGCCGGCTCGGTCTCGGCGACGGTGTCGCCACGCTCCAGACGGTCCGCCGCCGCCTCGTACTCGCGGCCGATCCGCATGAGCATCTGCGCCAGCTCAAAGCTGACCGCGCCGTGCGACAACCGAAAGCATTGCACCGCCTTTCGGCGAAACGCCTCGGCGGAATTGGCGATTGTGGGATCTGACACGAGCTTCATGCACTGAAATGTTTGCATAACGGTATACAACTATACAATTTCAGTGTTTAAGAAAAGTTAATGATTGACGCTCTAAAGGGTGACTCCCGCTTAATTTGATGCCTTTCCGACGCCGACGCCGCTGTCGCCGCCCTCGAGCGTTGCCTCGATCTGGCGGCAGAGATCGTCGGGCCGCCACGGCTTGGGAATGATCTTGCCGTGCCGCTTGGCGGCGAGCGGCATGGGCACGCTGGCGAAGCCGGTCGTGTAGAGCACCTTCAGCGCCGGACATATACGCTTCGCGGCATCGGCGAGGTCGAACCCGTTCATGCCGGGCATAACGACATCGGTAAAGAGCAGGTCGATGGCGTCGTGGCGGATCCGGAGCACATCGAGCGCCTGTCGCCCGTCGTGACATTGGAGGACCTCGTAGCCGCAATCCTTGAGGACGGTTGCCGCCAGGGCCAGAACGTCCTTGTCGTCGTCGACCACAAGAACCCGTGGCTTCCCATGCGGAGAATCGCGGCGGCCGGCGGTCGGTTCCACCATTTGCCTTTTCTCCTGTACCGTAATGCGATCGGCTCCGAGTCTTCGACCGATGATGAACTAGTAAGCTTCAGGCGCCACGCAGCCTTCGCAGACATCGATAAGCAAAACTCATCTTCTCGTTAGTACAATTACCGTTCCGTACGCCATCAACCAACGAATCGATTTGCAAATCGACATCTTACCCTTTCGAACATTGGAGAAGAAGATTCGTCCTTTCTGTGTGCGTTTTTGTACCATTGCCATCGGTCGTTGACCCGACGCCCGAGCGGGTTTCGTTCATACGCCGCGCGGGCTTGACCAGCGGCCGAGGCGTCAAGCTCCACGGCGCGGCTCCGTATCGGACCGTTCCGCATAGGGAGGAGGCCGGCAGGCAGCCCTCCCTCTCACCGGGGGGCCGGTGCGGTGTACTGCGCTGCGCTGCACTGCACGCTGCTGACGTGTTGTCGGGATCCGCCGAGCGCTTCTCGCGCGAGCAAAGCCGGCCGGCGTGCCCGGTATCAGAGGAGGTAGAGTTCTTCGCGGACGGATGATGCGCGCGTGACGGCCGGTCTGAGCAACCTCGTACGGCTCAAGGCTTGACTATGAGCAAACCGTAAAAGATTTGCTCAGGCGACGCGGTCGCGCGCGGGTATGAGGGCGGCAATCTCGTTGAGACGCCAGGGCTTCGGCAGGATGTGCATATTGCGGAGCTTGGCGCCGTCGATGCCGCCCGTGTAGCCGGAGGTCAAGGCGACACGCAGGCCCGGCCTCAGCTTGCGCGCTTCGGCCGCCAATTCGGCCCCCGACATGCCCGGCATGCGGACATCGGAGAACAGGACTGAGATCTCGGGATGGTCGGCGAGAAGGCGCAACGCCTCCGGGCCGCTCGACGCCTCGAACACCGCGAGACCGAGCATCTCGAACATCTGCGCGGCGATCGCCCGCACATCCGGATCGTCATCCACCACGAGCACCGCCCGTGCGGTCCCCGCGGCCGGCGACGGTATTCCGTCGGGCATCTCCGCCATCGCAAGCTCCTATTCCGACACGGGTGGGGCGGCCACCCGGCATTGCAAGACATCCAGTTGCTCACCCAGCCAACAAGCGGCGGCGCGATGGCGTTCCGGCACACGCAAGAGGCGAAATGGGCCGGCGGCACTCGCGATTGGCGTTCAGCCGATCACCGCGCGCCAAGGCTCCGGGCCGACGGAAGCCAGTCGCCGACCAGCCCGCCAACACCTGAATCCGTGCGGAAAATATTCCGGAAAAAGCGCTACCGCGCCCTCGCCGCAGTCCTCGCGGCCATCCGCTCCTCGGCCAGGGCCTTCTCCTCGAAGTCCTTGGCGAGCGCGAGCGCCAGCCGGCGCTCGATGTCCGTCGATGCCGTCTGCGCGTTGCGGCGACACTCTTCCGCCTTGCAACGATAGGTCTGCATATCGGACATCGGAGACCTCACTAACCGGCGAGAACGCTGCCGCTTGAGGAATCGTGATTGGAAACCGTTAAACATTTCTTTACTTCGCGGCGGAACGCATCACGCCCGTTGCGGCTTGGACGCGGAAGCAGAAGGTTACGGCTTCCCGCCGTATTCCGCCGCCTTGGCGGCATCCGGCCGCACCGGCGCCGCGCATCCGGCTGCTGTACGGCGCGGCCGGCGCGCAGCCGGCTGAACGGAGCGCCAGCCCGAATGCGGATGATGCGTATTGCGGCGACAGTGATGGTGGTGGCGTGGGTATGGGCGGCAGCAGCGCTGCCGGCCACTGCGGCCGTCGATAACGCCGGCCGCGGCAGTCTCGCTGCACTGCTCGACCGCGACATCGCCGTCGCGGCGCGGAAGCTCGGACGCACGGCGGCGCTGCCGGAGAGCGCGGGTCTCTACCCGCGATCGACCGCGGTCGCCGAGGACGGGCACGAGGTCTGGACGAGCGGACGGACGGGGATCGGGGATTGGACGGCTGGCTTCTTCCCCGGCGCGCTGTGGCTCGCTGCCGAGGCGACCGGCGATCGGGCGTTGCGCACCGCCGCAGCGCACTGGACGGCGCCGCTCGCCCGGCGCGCGGACGATGCGCGAGGACATGACGTCGGCTTCGTGATCGGCGCCAGCTTCGGCAACGCGTGGCGAGCGGGCGACGCAAGCGAGGAGGAGCGGGCTGCCGCGGCTGCCGTACTGCGTCGCGCGGCCACCTCGCTCGCGTCGCGGTACGACCCGGCGGTGGGAGCGATCCGCTCCTGGGATTTCGGGCCGTGGCGGTTCCCGGTGGTCGTTGATTCGATGATGAACCTGGAACTGCTGTTCCACGCCGCGCGCCTGCCCGGCGGCGACCCGGCATGGCGGCAGGAGGCGATCCGGCACGCCCGCACCGTGCTGGCACACCACATGCGGCCGGACGGCAGTTTCGCCCACCTCGTCGATTTCGACCCGGCGACCGGCCGGGCGTTGGCGGTGCAGACGGTGCAGGGCTACGCGGACGGCTCGACCTGGGCGCGCGGGCAGGCTTGGGCGCTCTACGGCTTCACTGTCGCCTACCGCGAAACCGGAATCGACATGTTCCGCTCGGCCGCTGAAGCGGCGGCCGACCTGTTCCTCGCCCGATTGCCGGGCGACGGCGTGCCGCCCTGGGATTTCGACGCGCCGGATGCCGCCGCGGAAGGGTTGCGAGGCAAGGACTCGTCGGCGGGAGCGATCGCGGCATCGGGCCTCGCCGAACTCGCACGATATGCGACCGCCGCGGGGCAGCGAGACCGCTATCGCCAAGCGGCGGCGGCGCTCGTCGGCGCGCTCAGCACCCCGGCCTACTTCGCCGTCACCGACGCGGACACGCCGGCACTCCTGCGCCATGGCACCGGCGACCGGCCGCACGGCAAGGAGATCGACGTCTCGCTGATCTACGGCGACTACTACTTTGTCGAGGCGCTGGTACGGCTACGGGCGCTGATGCCGGAAGGAGGCGGGCAGCGCTGACGCCGCCGCTCCGCCGCTTTCGCGCCGTCAACGGCCGCCGCCGCCGCGGCTCCGGACCGGCGGCATCAAAGGGTGAGCGGGAAAACCGGCAACCTCGATGAAGACTCGCCGGACGACCGGGAAGCGGTTCCGGATCTCCGCCTCCAGTTCGACGACAGCCGCTTCCATCTCCTCGCCGGAGAGCCCGTCGCGCAACTCGACGCCGAGATTCAGCAACACGTCCTCGGGGCCGAAATGCGTCGTCAGCACCTCGACGACGCGGTGGACGCGGCGGTTCGCAAGGGCGATCTCGACAATGCCGTCGATGACCGCCGGATCGGCGCTCTCGCCGAGCAGCAGCCCCTTGCACTCCTGGGCGAGGAAGATCGCGACCGCTGCGAGCACGATCCCGATCAGGATCGAGGCGGACGCGTCGAAGGCCGGGTTGCCCGTCCATTGAGCCAAGCCGACCCCGGCAAAGGCGATCGCGAGTCCGACGAGCGCCGCGGTGTCCTCCAGGAGCGCGACGAAAACAGCCGGATCCTTGCTGCGGCGCAAAGCCGAATACCAGCGCCGTTCGCCCCGCGCGCGATTGAACTCGCGGGCGCCGACATAGAACGAGCCGCCCTCGAACAGCGCCGAGACGCCGAGCACGACGTAGTTGACGAGCGGGTCCGTTTCACCGGCGCCGGTGCGGCCGGCGGCCAGTCCGCGAACACCCTCGTAGACCGACCAGCCGGCGCCGAGCCCGAAGATCAGCACCGCGACGACGAAGCCCCAGAAATAGATCTCGCGCCCGAAGCCATACGGATGCGACAGCGTCGCCGGCCGCGATGCGCGGCGCATGCCGTAGAGCAGCAGCACCTCGTTGCAGGTATCGACCAGCGAGTGGGCGGCCTCGCTCAGCATCGCGGAACTGCCGGTGAACAGGCCGGCGGCGAGTTTCGTCGCGGCGATCAGCGCGTTGCCGATCAGCGCCGCAATGACGACCTTCCTGCCGCTGCCTTCCGCCATCGGCGCCCGCCCGCCCCTCTGTCACCGGTAGACGCAGGATTGCAACGCCTTCATTTCCGCCGGGCATGATCGGGCCGCAGCTTCGCGACAGGCCTCGATCGGCGCAGAAAGCCGAGCATGAGCCGCCGGCAGCGGAAACGGGGCCGGCAGCGAGGAAGGAAGTCGGCAACAGGCGTCGGCGGCAATGAGAGACATCACCGGTCCAACGCGCTGCCGTCGCGAAAGGCTCCGGTCTTGCGGAAATGTAAGCGGAGCCAAAAAGGCGATGGATCGGAGTTATTATTGCCGGCTCAGTGAACCTGCTCGTCGTCTTTGCGCTTCAGGCGCAGCAGTTCGACGGTCGCCTGGGCAACGCGCGTCCAGTCGAGCCGGCGCTCGGCATCGAGCTCACCGGTGATGCGCACGGCTTCCCGCTGCGCCACCGACTTTGCGGCTTCGCCGTGCTTCTCGACCAGCCAAGCCGCGATTGTCCAAACTGCGCGTTCGTCTTTCATCGCGCCGAGAACGGGCGACGAGGCAAGAGGTTCCACTGGAGGTTGGAGATGCGGTCAAGAGCGTCGAACAGCACCGGTGTGCTCGGATGAAGCCGGTCAGTGCCTCCCGGCATCCGACACGGAGCAGGCGAGCAGCCTGGCGACGGCACTCCCGATGTCCAGCCAGACGAGATATTCGTTGAAGCGGTCGCACTGGAGGGCGCTGCGAGCCGAGACTTGCAGCATCGTCGTCCATGGGCACGCCGCAGGTGGAGAGCGGAGTGCGGCGCCGTCCGTCTTCAGGACACTTCGGCGTCCGTCCGGAACCCACGGAGGCCGATGCCTGCGCCGCCCTCCCCATTCTTGAGGAACCAGTCGTAGGTCTGCCGGATGCCGTCCTGGAGGTCGATGCGGTGGCGCCAGCCCAGCGCGTGCAGCCGCGAGACGTCGAGCAGCTTGCGCGGCGTGCCGTCCGGCTTCGACGGGTCGAGCTCGAAGCGACCCTCCCAGCCGACCACCGCCGCCACCTGCTGCGCCAGCTCCAGGATCGACACGTCCTCGCCCGTCCCGACATTCACCCAGCCCGCGGCCGAGTAGCGCGTCATCAGGAATACGCACGCGTCCGCGAGGTCGTCGACGTGCAGGAACTCGCGCCGCGGCCGGCCGCTGCCCCACACCGGAACCGACGCCGACCCGGCCTGCTTCGCCTCGTGCACCTTGCGCAGCAGCGCCGGCAGCACGTGGCTGCCCGCGAGGTCGAAATTGTCGCCCGGCCCGTACAGGTTGGTCGGCATCGCCGAGATGAAGTCGCAGCCGTGCTGCCGGCGGTACGCCTGACACAGCTTCAGCCCGGCGATCTTCGCCACCGCGTACCACTCGTTGGTCGGCTCCAGGGGACCGGTCAGCAGCGCCTCTTCCGGGATCGGCTGCGGCGCCAGCTTCGGGTAGATGCACGACGAGCCGAGGAACAGCAGCTTGGCGACGCCGCCGCGCCGCGCCGCCTCGATCACGTTCGTCTGGATCGCCAGGTTGTCGTGCAGGAAGTCGGCCGGGTAGCTGTCGTTGGCGAGGATGCCGCCGACCTTGGCGGCCGCGAGGAACACCGCCTCCGGCTTCTCGGCCTGCATCCACGCCTCGACCTCGGCCTGCCGGCGCAGGTCGAGCACGCCGCGCCCGGCGGTCAGGACCACGCACCCCTCCGACGCCAGCCGGCGGCAGAGCGCCGCGCCGACCATGCCACGGTGGCCGGCGACGAACACTCGCCGGCCGCGCAGTTCGAACAGTGCGGTCATCGCTGCGCCCCCCTGCCCGCCGCCTAGTCGGTGGTCCCGTAGCGGAGCGGCGCCTCGGCGACGAGGCGCAGGTCGGCGTCCATCATCTCCTTGACGAGTTGCTCGAAGCCGACCTTGTGCGTCCAGCCGAGCTTGGTGCGCGCCTTGGTCGGATCGCCGAGCAGCAGCTCCACCTCGGTCGGACGGAAATAGCGCGGGTCGATCCGCACCAGCACCCGGCCCGTCCGCTCGTCCACGCCGACCTCCTCGATGTCCTGGCCGCGCCAGCCGAGGCGGATGCCGACCACCGCGAACGCCTTCTCGAGGAACTCGCGCACCGTGTGCGTCTCGCCGGTCGCCAGCACGTAGTCGTCCGGCACCTCCTGCTGCAGCATCAGCCACATGCCCTCGACATAGTCGCGCGCATGGCCCCAGTCGCGCTTGGCGTCGAGGTTGCCCAGATACAGCGCCTCCTGCTTCTTCAGCGCGATCGCCGCCACCGCCCGCGTGATCTTGCGCGTCACGAAGGTCTCGCCGCGCAGCGGGCTCTCGTGGTTGAACAGGATGCCGTTCGAGGCGTGCAGGCCGTACGCCTCGCGGTAGTTCACGGTGATCCAGTAGGCGTAGAGCTTGGCCGCGGCATACGGGCTGCGCGGATAGAACGGCGTCGTCTCGCGCTGCGGCGTCTCCTGCACCTTGCCGTACAGCTCCGAAGTCGAGGCCTGATAGAAGCGCGCCGTCTTCTCCAGCTTGAGGATGCGGATCGCCTCGAGCAGCCGCAGCGTGCCGATGGCGTCGGCGTTGGCGGTGTATTCCGGGGTCTCGAAGCTGACCTTGACGTGGCTCTGCGCCGCCAGGTTGTAGATCTCGTCCGGCTGGATCTCCTGCACCAG
>DASWRT010000521.1:0-13977 GCA_036403035.1 Allostellaceae bacterium
GATCCACGGCGGACCGTTCGCCGGCCGGCACGAGCTGGTGCTGCGCACCGACGCGCCGACCGGGGTGGCGACGAGCCGCGGGCGGGCGGAGGAGTTCGCGCTGCTCCGCGCCGCCCACGACGCCGGAGTGACCGTGCCGGAGCCGTTGTTTCTCTGCACCGACCCGGCGGTGCTGGGGAGCGGCTTCTACCTGATGCGCCGTGTCGGCGGGACGGCGGCCGGACACCTGATCGTCAAGGACGACGGGCGCTACGGCGGACCGCGCGAGGCGCTCGCCGAGCGGCTGGGCCGCGAGCTGGCGCGCATCCATCGTATCCGCCCGCCGCGCGACGACCTCGCCTTCCTCGGTCCGCCGCCCGCCGACCCCGCGCTCGCGGTCGTCGCCGAGTATCGCGGCCATCTCGACGCGCTCGACGACCCGGCGCCGGTCGTCGAATGGGGGCTGCGCTGGCTGGAGCTGCATGCGCCGCCGCCCCCGGCCGCGGCGGTGCTCTGCCACAACGACTTCCGCACCGGCAACTACATGGTCGACGAGCAGGGTCTCACCGGCATCCTCGACTGGGAGTTCGCCGGCTGGGGCGATCCGCACCAGGACCTTGCCTGGTTCTGCAGCAAGTCCTGGCGCTTCGGCGCGTTCGACCGCGAGGCGGGCGGCCTCGCCGGGCGCGATACGTTCCTTGCGGGGTACGAGGCCGAGGCGGGCGTCTCCGTCGACCGCGTCCGGGTGCTGTGGTGGGAGGTCTTCGCCAGCGTGCGCTGGGCGGTGATCGCGATGCAGCAGCGCGACCGCGTGCTCCGCGGCGGCGAGCGTTCGCTCAACCTTGCGCTCACCGGACGCCGCCCGTCCGAGTGCGAGCTGGAGATCCTGCTTCTGCTCGACGGCGCGGAAGGGGGAGGAGGGAAGGCATGATCCGCGAGCGCCCGGCCGGACCGCAGCTCCTGGAGATCGCGCGCGAGATGCTGGTCCGCGAGCTGGCGCCGCTGCTGCCGTCCGAGCGGCGCGGCGACGTGCTGATGGTCGCGAGCGCGATGGCGATTGCCGCGCGCGAGGCCGCTGCCGGCGCGGCACCGGAACTGGCCGCCGCGGCGGTGCTGCGCGACCTCTACGGCGACGCCGGGGCCGGAGCGGACGGGATGCGCGGCCTCGCCGCCGATATCCGCGCCGGGGCCTTCGACGCGCCCGGCCCGCGGCGCTCGGCGGTGCATGCGCTGCTCTGGGAGGTCACAAAGCAGCGTCTGCGCGAAAGCAACCCCAAGCTCCTCGCCGCGCATGGACTGACCTGACCGTCGCCGGTCATCCCGGCGGCGTGCAGGCCCGCTGCTCCAGCCGGCTTGACCGCGGCGCGAGCGGCACGGACACCGCGAGCGTCCGGGCGAAGTCCTCCAGCGCTTCCACGGCGCCGTCCTGGTGCAGCAGCGTCGCGTCGCGAACCGGTTCGCGGCGATCCTGGACGGCGAGGTCGCCGTCGTCGAGCACCAGAACGAGGCGCGCCGCCCGGTGCGCCAGCGTCCACACCGTCCGGCGCAGCCGCGCTTCGGCAATCGGTTGCAGCGCCGTTGCGACGGCGTCGGCGACGGCCGGAGCAAGATCGAGGCCGGCGAGATCGGGGGCGGCCGCTCCGTTCGCCATCGGCCGGTCGGGAACCGGGATCGCCGCCGATGCGAGGCCGTCGAGCCGGCGGACGGCGCGAAGCCGCCGCCTTCCGTCATCGTACAACCCAAGCGCGAACCTCCGCCGGGCGAGGTCGCCGGCCGGCGTATCGAAGAATGTGAGCCGGACGGCTCGCGTCACCGGCCGCCGCACGGAGGCGGCGAGGAGCACCGGAGACCGGCGCAATCCTTCGACCACCGAAGGCTGATCGAGAGCGAACAGCAGTGGTTCGACGGCGACGGCGTTCACGCCGTCATGCCGGCGGGATGGCGCGGCTTGCCGTCGCGGACGACGACGGCGCAGGGATTGCCGCCGATCCAATAAGCGAGTTCGGCGGGATGCGCGATGTCCCATAGCGCGAGGTCGGCGCGCTTGCCCGGCTCCAGCGTCCCGCGGTCGGCGGCAAGGCCCAGCGCCGCGGCGGCGTTGCGCGTCACGCCGGCCAGCGCCTCCTCCGGCGTCAGCCGGAACAGCGTGCAGGCCATCGACAGCATCAGCAGCAGCGAGAGCGCCGGCGACGAGCCGGGGTTGCAGTTCGTCGCGATCGCGATCGGGACGCCGTGCCGGCGCAGCAGCTCGACCCGCGGCAGGTGCGTCTCGCGGAGGAAATAGTTCGCGCCGGGGAGCAGCACCGCGACCGTTCCGGCCGCCGCCATCGCCGCCACGCCGGCCTCGCCGGTGCGTTCCAGGTGATCGGCGGAGAGCGCGCCGAAGCGCGCCGCGAGCGCCGCGCCGCCAAGGTCGGAAAGCTGGTCGGCGTGCAGCTTCACCTTGAGTCCCAGCTTCGCCGCCCGCTCGAAGATCCGCGCCGTCTGCTCGGGCGTGAAGGCGATCCCTTCGCAGAACGCGTCGACCGCATCGGCGAGGCCGGCTTCGGCGACCGCGGGCAGCATCTCGCCGCAGACGAGGTCGACGTAGGCGTCCTGCCGGCCGGCGAACTCCGGCGGCAGGGCATGCGCCCCGAGGAAGGTCGCCGCCACCGAAACCGGCAGCGTCTCGCCGAGCCGCCGCGCGACGCGCAGCATCTTCAGTTCGGTCGCGGTGTCGAGCCCATACCCTGACTTGACCTCGACCGTCGTGACGCCCTCGGCGAGGAGGCCACGCAGCCGCGCCGCCGCGCCGTCGTGCAATGCCTCTTCGGAAGCCGCGCGGGTCGCCGAGACCGTCGAGACGATGCCGCCGCCGGCCCGCGCGATCTCCTCGTACGACGCGCCGCGCAAGCGCATCTCGAACTCGCGCGCCCGCTCGCCGCCGAAGATGAGGTGCGTATGGCAATCGATCAGCCCCGGCGTCATCCAGCGCCCGCGCCCGTCGTGCACGGCGCGGGCGAGCGCCGCCGGTTCGCCCGGCAGATCGCGGCGCGGGCCGGCGAAAACGATGCGGCCATCCCTTATGGCGAGCGCGCCGTCCTCGACGGCGCCATAAGGATCGGCGGCGTCCGCCCGCATCGTCGCGAGATGGACGTCGGTCCACAGCGCATCCCAGCGCCGCTCGGCCGACGTCGCCACCGCTGCACCCATGTCCGTCATGACGGACGCTCCCCCGTTTGCTCGCAGCGCGCCGGGCGTACCCGCTTGCGGAGCGTCCCGGCCGCCCCCGCTGGTTACGGGTGTATCATGCGCCGCCCGACCCGCGGAACTGTCCGTGCCGCTCTCGGCCGGAGGGCGCAGGTGGGCGTCGCGTCAATCGGCGCTGCCGGACTGGAGCTGTATGTAGTTCTCGATGCCGATCTTCGGGATCAGTCCGAGCTGCGTCTCGATGAAGTCGACATGCTCTTCCTCGCTTTCGAGGATGTCGCGCAGCAGATCCCGGGTGACGTAATCCCGCACGCTTTCGCAGTACGCGATGGCTTCCCGAAGGTCGGGCATGGCCTGCTGCTCAAGCTTGAGATCGCACTCCAGGATCTCCTGCACGGTCTCGCCGATCAGCAGCTTTCCGAGATCCTGGAGGTTCGGCATGCCGTCGAGGAACAGTAGCCGCTCGATCAGCCGGTCGGCGTGCTTCATCTCGTCGATCGATTCCTTGTACTCGTAATCGCCGAGCTTGGTGACGCCCCAATGCCGCAAGATCCGCGCGTGAAGGAAGTACTGGTTGATCGCGGTCAGCTCGTTCTTGAGGATCTTGTTCAAGTGTTGAGTGACGGTTGGATCGCCGCGCACCTTTTCCTCCCGAGCAGAAAGGCATTTTCCGCGCCGGCGGGACGCCACAAGGGCGGCCGCCTCGCGCCGCGCATGTTACGCCGGGGCCGGGCAGGCGTCTCGATCATCGTCTCCGGCTGCGGCGAGCGAACCCAGATCCGTGAGCATCTGTCGCACGAACGGAACGCACTTCCCGCATTGCGGCCGGCAGCCGAGGCGCCGGTATATCGTGGAAACGGTACTCTCTTTTTCAGCGACGGTTCGGACCTGGCGATCGGTAAATCCATTGCAGAGGCAAACGTACATTCAATCCTCTCGGGAAAAAATGTGAATCGGTCGCAATTGCATTCGCAGATTTTAGATGAAGCGCCTTCGTTTGCAAATGAGAATTTATCTTAACAACTGGCAACGCAGGCTTGCGGGGCGGTCAACGGCTGAATTCCTCGACCCCGAACGGACGGAGCGGCCGGCCGGCGGAGAAAGGCAGCGAAACCTTCATGTCGCTGCTGCCTTCGTCCGGCAGCCGGCCGCTCCGCCCAACGAAAATGAGGGTACCGCCCGCGTTCGCGAAGCGGTAACCCCCTGTGTTCGATCGCCTGCCGTTCAGTGCGTGGTCTGGTCGGCCGCCGGAGGCGGGCTCTGATCGCCCGCGGCGCCCTGATTGGCGGGCGTGGCATTGGGATTGCCGCTCTGCCCAGCCGTTCCCGGCTGATTGCGGGCCGTCCCCGTGGACCTATCGTTGCGCAGCCGGTTCAACGTGTCCTGATCGAGCCGTGCCGTCTGGTCCAGGCTATTCCGCTGCTGGTATTGCGACAGAGCGGTCTTCGTTTTCGGCCCGAGAATACCGTCGGCCGGCCCGTTGTAGAGACCCTGCGCCCGCAACGACTGCTGCGCATCCCGGACCGCCTGCGGCGTGGGCACCCAGTCGGCGCCGGCCGGCGGCGCCGCGACTGTCACCATCTGCGTGCCGCCTGCTCCTCCGGCCGAACTGGCGGCGCTCGCCGCCCGCGGCGGCCGCGAGGTGCCCTCGCTGGCCATTTCGCGTACCGTCGAGTTCGAGGCGACGAAGCGGTCGGTCTTGTCGAGACCCCACATGGCGACCTGATCGGCGCCGACGGGAGCGGCGGCGCCGGCAACGGCGCCGGCACCAAAGCCGATTGCGGCCCCCACCGGACCGCCCGCCAGCGCGCCGATGCCGGCACCGCTGAGGGCGCCGGTCGCCGCTCGCTGCTCCACATTCGTTCCGCAGGCCGTCAGCAGCAGTCCGGCGGCCGCTACCATCGATATTCGTCCCAGCATCATCAACTCTCCGCAGCAAGACCTTGCATCGACGGGCGATCCATCAGCATGGAATTACGTTGGATGCTGCTGGCCAACCCATGAAGAATAACCAGCGAGAAAGCGGTTTGTGCTCAACGTGACCGCTATTTTTCCCAAAGAAATCACACCAAGCTCTAGCTGCACGATAGAGCATGGCAGAAACGGCTATTTCTCCGCCGAATATTCAACATCAGCGCGCCGCACCACACTTGCCCCTTTCGCGACCGGCATGATGTCTTCGGCTTCGTTGTTTCGCCGGGACGACTCGCCGGGCGCCGGTCTCAGCCCCGGATTTCTGGACGTCTTGTCAGAAATCCGGGCTGGTCCATACTTCGTCCGCAGGACGACCGGCGACGGAGGCATGCAAGGATGGCGACGCGGTGCAGGGGAACGATCGCCGCGGCGGCAGCGGCGCTGATGCTGGCGGCGATCATCGCCATGAGCGGCGCTCCCGCCTTCGCCGCCAAGGACGAGCTTGTCATCGGCGTCGCGCAGTTCCCGTCGAACATGCATCCGGCGATCGAGCCGACGGTCGTGAAGAGCTACGTGCGCAACATGGCGTTGCGGCAGATGACCGCCTGGGACAAGGACTGGAAGCTCGGCTGCATCCTCTGCACCGAGCTGCCGACGCTGGAGAACGGGCTGGCCCGGATCGAGGACCGGCCGGACGGCGGCAAGGGGATGGCGGTCACCGTCAAGCTGCCGCCGGACCTCGAATGGGCGGACGGCGTGCCGGTGACGGCGAAGGACGTCGTCTTCTCCTGGGAGCTGGGCCGCAACCCGGAATCGGGCTTCTACCGCGCCGATCTCTATAAGCGCGTCGAGCGTATCGATACGCCGGAAGAGCACACGGTCGTCATGCATTTGGACTCGGTGCGGAGCACCTATAACGACCTCTCCGACTTCCGCGTCGTTTCCGAACATGTCGAGGCGCCTGTGCTGAAGAGCGCAGGCAGCGTCGCCGAGTGGGCGAAGCAGACTTCCTACAACCGCGCTCCGACCACGCCGGGCCTGTGGAACGGGCCGTTCATGATCACCGGCTACAGCTCCGGCTCGCAGATCGTGCTGGAGCGCAACCCGCACTGGCCGGGCAAGGCGCCGGGCTTCCGGAAGATCACGGTGAAGGTGATCGAGAACACGACGGCGCTCCAGGCGAACCTGCTGTCGGGCGACATTGATTACACGCCCGGCGAGGGGATCGGGCTCGGCATCGATCAGGTGATCGAGCTGGAGAAGACGCAGAAGGCGAAGTTCGATTTCATCTACAAGCCGGCACTGATCCACGAGCATATCGACCTCAGCGCCGAGAACCCGTTCCTGAAGGACGCGCGGGTGCGCCATGCGCTCATCCATGCGATCGACCGTAACGCGCTGACCGGGAAGCTGTTCCAGGGCAAGCAGCCGGTCGCCGACAGCTTCGTCAACAAGCTTCACCCGTTCTACTCGCCCGAGACGCCGACCTACGCCTACGACCCGAAGAAGGCGAAGGCACTGCTCGACGAGGCCGGCTGGAAGCCCAGCCCCGACGGCATCCGCCGCAACGCGCAGGGCGAGCGCCTGTCCTTCGACTTCACGACGACCGCCGGCAACAAGCTGCGCGAGCTGATCCAGCAGGTGCTGCAAAGCCAGTGGAAGGACGCGGGCGTCGAGGTCGTGATCAGGAACGAGCCGGCGCGGACCTTGTTCGGCCCGACGCTGACGCATCGCGAGTTCAAGGGGATGGCGCTCTACGGCTGGACGAGCGGCATCGGCGACGCGCCGACCGGCATCCTGTCGACCTCCGCGATCCCGACCGAGGCGAACCGCTGGGGCGGGTCGAACTATCCGGGTTATTCCAACCCCGAGTTCGACAAGGCGAGCGCCGCGATCGAGACCGAGCTGGACGAAGGAAAGCGCCGCGTGCTCTGGGCGACCGTGCAGAAGCTTTACGCCGAGGATCTGCCGGTCATACCGCTCTTCTTCCGCGCCGAACCCTACGCGATCCCGAAATGGCTGAAGGGCCTGGAGCCGACCGGCCATTCCGACAACAGCACCAACTGGGTCGAGAATTGGCACGCGGAGAACTGAGCGCCGTCGCCGCATCGGCCGCCGCCGCCGCGCCGCAGCGCAGCGCAGCCGGCGAGATCCTGCTGGCGGTCGCAGACCTGTCCGTGCGCTTCCCGAGGGACGGCAGCGCGGCGGAGACGGTCGCGGTCGTCGCCGGGGTCGGCTACGACGTCGCGGCGGGCCGGACGCTCGGCGTCGTCGGCGAGAGCGGCTGCGGCAAGTCGATGACCGCCCTCGCGCTGCTCGGCCTCGTGCCGCCGCCGGGCCGCGTCTCCGGCAGCGTGCGGTTCGCCGGGACGGAGCTGATCGGACAGGGCGAGGCGGCTTGGGAGCAGCTGCGCGGCAACCGGATCGCGATGATTTTCCAGGAGCCGATGACGGCGCTCAACCCGGTGCTCACCGTGGGCGAGCAGGTCGCCGAGGTTCTGGTCGTCCATGAGGGTCTGGGCCGCCGCGCCGCCGCCGCGCGGGCCGTCGACCTGCTGGCCGAGGTCGGCATCCCGAGCCCGCGGGAGCGGGCGGATTCCTATCCGCACCAGCTCTCCGGCGGCATGCGGCAGCGCGCGATGATCGCGACGGCGCTCGCCTGCCGCCCGGCGCTGCTCCTCGCCGACGAGCCGACGACCGCGCTCGACGTGACCGTGCAGGCGCAGATCCTGGCGCTGATCGCCGAGTTGCAGGAACAGATCGGCATGGCGGTCCAGTTCATCTCGCACAATCTCGGCGTCGTCTCGGAGATCGCCGACGACATCGTCGTGATGTATGCCGGGCGCATCGTCGAGCGGGCGCCCGCCGACGAGTTGTTCGCGAACCCGCTCCACCCCTACACGATCGGACTGATCGAGACGCTGCCGTCGCTCGACCGCCGGGCGGACCGGCTGCCGGTGATCCGCGGCGGCGTGCCGGACCCGGCGGCGCGCATTGCGGCCGGATGCCGGTTCGCGGACCGCTGCCCGCGCGCCGCCGCCGGCTGCCGGGACGCCGAGCCGCCGCTCGTCGAGCTGGCGCCGGGGCACGCCGTCGCCTGCATCCGCGCCGGGTCATGACGATATTGCCGTCCATGGGGCAGCTCCTCGCCGTCGACGCCCTGCGCGTGCATTTCCCGGTCGGCGGCGGCCTGTTCCGCGCGGCGCGAACGCTGCGGGCGGTCGACGGCGTCGACCTGACGATCGCGCCGGGTGAGACGCTTGCGCTGGTCGGCGAGTCCGGCTGCGGCAAGACGACGCTCGGACGCGCGGTCGCCGGCCTCTACCCGGCGACCGCCGGCACGATCCGGTTCCGCGGCGTCGACGTGACCGCGGATGCCGCACGCGCCCGCACCGATGCGCGGCGGGCGATCCAGACCGTGTTCCAGGACCCGTTCTCGGCGCTGAACCCGCGGATGCCGGTTTCCGCGATCGTCATCGAGCCGCTGAAGATCCACCGGATCGGCACGCGCCGAGAGCGCGCGGCGCGGGCGCGCGAGCTGATGGAGCAGGTTGGGCTGCCCGCCGATGCGCTGAACCGCTACCCGCACGAATTCTCCGGCGGGCAGCGCCAGCGCATCGCGATCGCCCGCGCGCTCAGCCCCGGTCCGGACCTCGTGATCGCCGACGAGCCGCTGTCGGCGCTGGACGTGTCGATCCAGAGCCAGATCCTCAACCTGATGAAGGACCTCCAGGCGGCGCGCCTTCTCTCCTACCTCTTCATCAGCCACGATCTGGCGGTGGTGAACCACCTCGCGGACCGCGTCGCGGTAATGTATCTCGGCCGGCTGGTCGAGCTGGCGCCGCGCGACGCGCTGTTCCGGACGCCGAGTCATCCCTACACGCGGGCGCTGCTCGACGCGATCCCGCGCATTGGGCGCGGCCGGATGCGGCGCGGCCGGGTGCTGGCCGGCGGCGACGTGCCGAGCCCGCTCGCGCCGCCGCCCGGCTGCCGCTTCCATCCGCGCTGCCCCAAGGCGCAGCCGGTCTGCCGCGAGGTCGAGCCGGCGCTGGAACCGGCGGCGGGACGCCCGGCGCAGGTCGCGGCCTGCCACTTCAAGGATTAAACGGCCGATGATCCGCTACCTCGCCGGCCGGCTCGCCGAGATCGTGGTCGTGATGGCCGCGATGTCGTTCGTGATCTATGGGTTGATCGGGCTGATGCCCGGCGATCCGATCGACATCATGGCGGCCGGCAATCCCGGCATCACCGCCGAGGACGTGGCGCGGCTCAAGGCGCTGTACGGGCTCGACCAGCCGCTGATGACGCGCTACTGGCATTGGCTTACCGCGGCGCTCCAGCTCGATTTCGGTTACAGCCGGGTGCACAGCCAACCGGTCATCGACGTGATCGGGCCGGCGATCCTTCAGACCGTGAAGCTCGCCGGCCTGAGTCTTGTACTCAGCCTGGCGCTGGCGCTGGCGCTCGGTATCGCGTCGGCGCTGCGTCCCGGCGGCTGGCTCGACACCGTCGGCAGCCTGCTCGCCTTCGCCGGGATCTCGGTGCCGACCTTCTGGCTCGCGATCCTGCTGATCCTCGGCTTCGCGGTCGAGCTGGGCTGGCTGCCGGCGAGCGGGATGGGGGAAGGGGCGGGCGATCAGATCCGGCACCTGATCCTGCCGGTCGCGACGCTGACGATCGCCACCGCCGGCCAGTTCATCCGCTTCGTCCGCTCCTCGATGATCGAGGTGCTGCGGATGGACTATATCCGGACAGCCCGCGCCAAGGGCGTCGGCCGGCGGCGCCTGCTGCTGCGGCATGCGCTGCGCAACGCGCTGATCCCGGTCGTCACCGTCGTCGCCTTGCAGTTCGGCGGGCTGTTCTCGGGCGCGCTCGTTACCGAGACGATGTTCGCGTGGCGCGGCATGGGAAAGATGATCTACGACGCGGTGCTCGGCAACGACTACAACCTCGCGCTGGTCGGGCTGCTGTTCGCGACCGCGCTGACGCTGCTCGGCAACCTGCTCGCGGACCTCGCCTACGCATGGCTCGATCCGCGGATCTCGTATCGATGAGCGGCGGCCCGGTGAGCGGCGGTGTCGACGCGGCAGCCGGCGGCTTCGCCGGAAGCGGCACCGCGGTCGCGGGATGGCGGCTCCGCTGGCGCCGCTTCCGCCGAAACCGCGCCGCGGTGGCGAGCGTCGGCGTTCTGCTGCTGCTCGTCGTGTTCTCGCTGCTCGCAGCGCCGCTGGAGGCGATGCTGGGGATCGACGCGTTCAAGGCGGACCTGCTGAGCCGCTTCGATCCGCCGTCGGCGGAGCACTGGCTCGGCACCGACGATATCGGCCGCGACGTGCTGGTGCGGCTGATGTATGGCGGGCAGGTCTCGCTCGCGGTCGGGCTCGCCGCCACGCTCGTCGGCGCGGTGATCGGGACCGCGGTCGGCCTCCTCGCCGGGTATTACGGCGGGCGGCTGGACGCACTGCTGATGCGGCTGACCGACGGCGTGATCGCGCTGCCGCTGCTGCCGCTGCTGATCGTGTTCGCGGCGGTCGACCTTACCAAGCTTGGCATCTCGGCGGAGGCGGCGCGCTCGCCGGCGGCCGGTTTCTGGCGCATCGTCGTCATCATCGCGCTGGTCGACTGGACGTCGATCGCCCGCCTCGTCCGCGCCGCGACGCTCGCCGTGAGGGAGCGCGAGTTCGTGCTCGCCGCCAAGGGAAGCGGCGCCGGCGCGCTGCATGTCATGCGGACGCACATCCTGCCTAACGTCGCGACGCCGATCATCGTCGCCTGCACGCTCACCGTCGGGCGGGTGATCCTGTTCGAGTCGGTACTGAGCTTCCTCGGCTTCGGCATCGTCCCGCCGATGCCGAGCTGGGGCAACATGCTCAACAACGCGCAGGAACTGATCACCGTGGCGCCGGCCCAGGCGATCTATCCAGGATTACTGATCTTCGCGACGGTGATCGCCGCCAACTTCGCCGGCGACGGATTGCAGGACGCGTTCGACCCGAAATCCTAGCGACCGGCCTGCTGCAAGCGGCTTCTCGACGGCTCCCGAAGCCAGGTCGGGATTTCCTGGTGTGGTTCCTTGACATAGCTCATCGAAGCCCGCCACGGTGTTCCGATCCGGCTCGTCGGCCGGTGCGCATATCGCGCAACACCAGTCGGTTGGATGACGCGCGACAAACGTGGCCCGTGTCTTACAGGCAAAAAAACACTATGCTGCGGAAAACCACGCATAGACGTATATTGGATGAATGAAGACTGTATCGAGTTAATGATCAATGCAGCGGGATATTTGCAGGAGCCATCTTTCTTAATGATGCCATAATCAATGACAGGAAAGGCGCTTGTCCGGTGAGGAGCAGAATTTGGCCGTCCGGCTGGCAGGGGTCATCCGCGACGGAGGATTGCAGTGTGATCCACACGGCTCCCGGCGACGTTCCGGCGAAGCGGTCGTTCGTCGTCTATCTTCTGGTTCTCGTGGCGGCATGCATCCTGCCCGTCCTGTTCCTGTCGACGTTTCTGCTGTACAGGCTTTACGAAACGCAGAAGGAGATCTCGGACGAGCAGACGCTCGGGACCGCGCGCGCCCTCGTTTCCGCGGTGGACCGCGAGCTTAGCCACGCGCAGTACGCTCTTTTCTCGCTTCGCGCCTCGCCGGAGCTGCGGCGCGGCGACTATGAAAGCTTCTACCGGCAGTCGGCGCAGATCGCGCACGAGCATGGCGCCTGGATTCAGCTCGTCGACACGAGCGGCCGGCAGATCTTCGACACGCACCTCCCTTACGGCGCGCCGCTTCCGCCGGCCGTCCTGCAGGACGAGACGAAGCGGGTCATCGAGACGGCGGTGCCGCAGATCAGCGGACTGTTCAAAGGCGACGGGGATTCCGGCCTGCGCTATGCGGTCCTCGTCCCGGTGATCTGGGATGAGGCGGTGCACGTCGTCCTGCGGATGAGCTTCAACGCGGACGCGGCAACGGCGCTCCTTGCGGAACAGCGGCTGCCCCTCGAAGGGACGGCGGCGATCATCGACGGGCGCGGCGTCATCGTCGGCCGCAACCGTGCGCCGGAATCCTTCGTCGGGAACGTCGTCACGGCGGATCTTCGGAACGCGCTCAGGGAACAGAAGGAGAAGGCGTTCATCGCGACCGTCGAGGAAGGTACGCCGGTCTACGCGACTTTCAGCCGCTCGGGCTTCTCCGGCTGGGCCGTCGCGATCGGACTGCCGAAGGCACTCGTCGACGCGCCGCTGCGGAAATTGCTCCTGCACATCGTGAGCGGCAGCGTGCTGCTGCTCGGTCTCAGCATCGCCGTCTCTTTCGCGGTGGGGCTGCGGATCCGGCGCTCGATCCACGGATTGACCGCGGCGGCGATCGCGCTCGGCCGCGGAGACGAGCTGCCGCCCACGCCGACATCTCCGGTGCGCGAGCTTTCGATGCTGCGCAATGCACTGGGCGCCGCGAAGCACCTGCTGGACGGCGAGCGCGAGCGGCGTAGCGCCACCGAAGACAAGCTGCGGCGCAGCAATGAAGGGCTTGCCCTCGCTCAACACATCGCCGAACTCGGCAGTTGGGAAATCGATGTCGAAAGCGGCAGCGTGGCGTGGTCGGACGAGATGTACCGGATCCGCAAGCTTTCGCGGGACGAATTCACGCCGGATACCGTGTCGGTGCTGTCGACCGTCCACGAAGACGAACGCGAGGAAGTGCGGGCTTGGCTCGGCGCGTTCTCGGCCGGCTGCGCGCTTTCCGGCCTGGAGTTCCGGATCGTCCGCAGCGACGGCGAGATCAGGACCGTACGCTCCGACGGGCAGGCGATCCGCAACGATCAAGGCAAGGTGATCAAGGTCGCCGGCACCATGCAGGACGTTACCGAACGCGTCCGGCTGGAGCAGCGCCGGCGCGAGCTGGAGACGCAGCTGCACCACTCCCAGAAGCTTCAAGCGCTCGGCACGCTTGCCGGCGGCGTCGCGCACGAGTTCAACAACGACCTGCTGGCGATAGCGGGGCTGCTCGACATGGCGCTCGACCAGCTGCCCGAGGAGAGCCCGTCGGTTCGGCCGCTGCGGCGTGCCGGCGATGCGATCGAGCATGCGCGCGACGTCGTCCGGCAGATCCTTACCTTCAGCCGCCGCGACGAGCCACGGCGCGAGCGGCTGCGTGCCGACCTCGTCGTCGGCGGGGCGCTGGATCTCCTCCAGGCGAGCCTGCCGAACGCCGTGCAGCTCCGCCGCCATCTGGCGGCGCACGACGATATTTTCGTCGATCGCAGCCAGCTCCAGCAGGTCGTCCTAAATCTCGGCGGCAATGCGGCGCATGCGATTACCGAGGCGATCACCGAGAACCCGCCGCGGATCGATCATGGACTGATCGAGGTCCGGCTCGACACGATCACGCTCGATGCCGAGCGAGACGGCGTGCCGCCGGACCTGCCGGACGGCACCTATGTCCGGCTCTCGTTCACCGACAACGGCAAGGGCATCCCGGCCGCGATGCTTGATCGGATCTTCGAGCCTTTCTTCACGACCAAGCCGCCCGGCGACGGGACCGGCCTGGGCCTCGCGGTGGTCCACGGCATCGCCGCGACGCACGGCGGCGCAGTGACCGCCGAGAGCGTGGAAGGCCACGGCACCTGTGTCACCATCTTCTTCCCGCTGGCAAGCCAAAGGCAGGCTGCCTCTCCGGCGGAGATCCGCATACCGAACGCGGCGTCCGCTTAAGAGCCTACCGAGAGAGGTTCTTAGGCGCGACCCTCCGTTCAGTGCGCGACGGCCTGCTCTTCCGCCGCCTTGATCGACTCGACGCGGATCTCCTCGGTGAGTTGCGCCTTGTATGCGGCGAACTCGGGCGTCGTCTTGATCCGATAATCGCGCGGATGGGGCAGGGCGACCGCGATGTCGGTCTTCACC
>DASWRT010000522.1:0-10774 GCA_036403035.1 Allostellaceae bacterium
ACGGAACCGCATAGGTGCGGAACAGGGCGAATTCGAGGGCACGCGTGGTGTCGAACGGAAACTCGTACGTCGTCGACAGGTAATAGATCTCCTGGTGATCCCGCTCGGGATCGAGTTGGTTGATCCGGTCCAGGATGCGGCGACGGAACATGACCGGAGCCTCTTCAGCGCAAGCGTCGGTAGGGTCGAGCAATGCCCGAGCATGCTCGGGATGGCGGCGGCAAAACCAGACGTTTTCGCCGGCCGAACGTTCTTACCGGAGGGACAGCGCGCTCATTCGGCAATTACTCTTTTTTGGACCAAGCAATGCCGGAGGCGACCATGAACTGCTTTGCAAAGCGCGGCATCCTGGCATTCCTTCCCATTTTTCTCCTGTATGCAACCTTTTCGCTGCACGCAGTCGCCGCCGACGTCCCGGCCCAGCCCGAGAGCATCGTTGTTTTCGGCGACAGCCTTTCGGATACCGGCAACGTGTTCGAGGCCACATTGCATGCCGAGCCGCCGTCTCCGCCCTATTTCGACGGGCGCTTTTCGAACGGACCGGTCTGGGTGGAGCTGCTGGCCGGCCAATTCGGACTGGATGTCAGGCCGGCACTAAGCGGCGGCACCAACTATGCGGTCGGCGGCGCCAAGGTCAGAACGGGTGAAGACAGCATCGAGGATCAGGTCCGCACCTTTCTCGCCGGGCGCGGCCTCTCGCGGCTCAGCGACAGCACGCTCTTCGTCGTGTTCGGCGGCGGCAACGATCTGACCGGCGCCGCCGGCAGCACCGATCCGGCCGGAATCGTCACCGATGCCGCCACCGGCATACAGAACATCGTCGAGGAGTTGGCCGGGCGCGGCGCCGTCAATTTCCTCGTGCCCAATCTGCCGAACACCGGGTCGACTCCGGACGCCCGGTCGCACGGCGCCACCGGCACGGAGCAAGCGCTCTCGACAGGGTTCAACGCCGCGCTCGATGCCCTGCTCGAGGACACAAGCGCGAGGCTCGGGATCAACATCATCCGCGTCGACCTCTTCGGTCTTCTCGAGAATGCGGTGACGATGCCTGCGATGTTCGGCTTCTCCGACATCGTCAACCCTTGCCTGGTTCCGCAGGAAGGCGGCAATGGGTTCACCGTGTGCAGCGATCCCGGCTCGCACCTCTTTTGGGACGACATTCACCCAACGGCTCGCGGTCACCAATTCATCGCCGGCGCCGCCGTCGGCGCCTATAGGCTCGCTGCGGGAACGAAACCTACGAGCGACAGCGGCATGCCTACGGTCGACGCGGACGCGAGGAGCTTCCAGAGAAATCTCCTCGACCGGATCAGGAGCACCCTCGGCGGCCTCGCACGAGGAGCACTGCCATAGGCCGAGAGCGAGGACGCAACCATAGGTCGCGCCGTCTATTTCCGGGAAGGACTGCGGGTCAGAACATGCCGTCTCGCCCGGAAAGGCAGAAACGCTGTAGAAACCCAGGGTAGCTGGCGGAGCGGGAGGGATTCGAACCCTCGATACGATTCATCACCGTATACACACTTTCCAGGCGTGCGCCTTCAACCACTCGGCCACCGCTCCGATGCCGCGCACAATAGGGCCGTGGGCGGCGAGGCGAGAACCTAGCGGACACGCCCGGCGGTTTCAACCGAGCATGCGCTGCATCATCGCCCGGCAGGGCGGCTGTGGCCGGATCGGTAAAATGCCATGCCATTCCGGTTGCGCCGCAGTCCAGCCCTGATACGCTGGCGCGGGTCCACGACTCTCCGGGGGTGCAGACCGCATGGTGGTCGGACGTCTTCTAGGCTGGCTGATCCTGCTCGCCGGGCTGGTCGTGCTGGGGCGCGACCTGATCGGCTGGTACGACACCCGCGTCTTCGCGCCGATCGCGCTCGGCCAGCTCTGGTTCGACTTCAGCCCCGGCAGCCTCAACCTCGCGCAGGCGGTGATCCAGCGCTACGTCCATCCGGCGCTGTGGGATCCGGTGATCGTCACCATCCTGCTCTGGTGGGCCTCAGCCGTGCTGATCGTGCTCGGGCTGCTGATCCTGTGGCTGTTCCGTCCGCGCGAGCGGCGGCGGTTCCGGTAGGGAACAGGGCGGCGGATCGCGTTAACCCGGCGAGGCCGCCGTACCGGGATAATTCAGCCCGACGGCGATCAGGCGTTTAAGCAGAGCCGTCTTACGCTCGTGACGGTCGCGCAGCCGTCCGAAGCGCCGACGGAACTCCTCGATCTTACCGTCGCGGTCGGCCAACGCCTCCAGATCCTTCAGCAGCCCGACGGCCTTGTCGTATTCGGCCGGCTTTTTCGTCTCGGCGAGCGCATCGACCTCGCGCCACGCCTCCTCCACCCGCCCAGCAAGGCGGGCGAGCCGTTGCTCGCGCGCCTTCCGTTCCTGTTCCGCATGGCGCGCCTGTTCGGCCGCCGCGCGCTCCGCCGCTAGGCGCTCCCGCTCCTGGGCGCGGACTTCGGCGGCGGCAAGCAGTTCGCCGGCCGTCCGCGGCTTTCGGGCGGCGGCCAGCTCCGGCGTCCTCACGGTTGCCGACCAGCGATGCCGCACGTCGAGAGCGACGTGAGGGTCGTTCTCCAGCACGACGCGGCGGAGCAAGCTCGTCTTCTCCGCATCGGGAAGCTGGGCGACAAAAGCGCCGAGTTCGTCCGGTGAGGGATCCGGCACAGGCTCGTCGGCGCCTCCGCCGATCGCGGCGTCGAACAGATCCCGATCGAGGCCGAAGAAATCCCGGAACGCCACCAGAGGGCCGGACGCCCGGGCGAGCCCCGATGCAAGCGGCGGCTCAGGCTCGTCCTCGTCCACCAGCCCCTCTTGAACGCCCAGCAGCCAGCCGAAATACAGGCAGCGCCGGTCGCCCCGCATCAAGTCCGCGCGCAACGCTGCGAACGGGGCGGAGATGCTCTCTTCGCCCTCTTCGTCCTCGTCGCCGTAAAAGTCGTCGACCGAATCCCCGAGCGGACGATGGAATTCGACGATGACGTAATCGCCTACGGCTCGTAGATCGACGACGTCCTCCAACCGGTAAGGCTCGACCTCGGCCGGATCGAGGAACCGACGCGGAACGCGGAGCATCAAGGTCCGGCTGCCCCAATTCGCCCAATAGACGAAAAGGTCGAACCAATCCTCGATCAGACGCCGCGGATCGCCCTTGAAGTCGCCCCATTGGTACGTATTGACCAAGCTGCGAGCGGTAATCCGCGCCCGCGTGGATATCTGGCGCAATGCCCCTTGCGCCGCTTCGTCGAGCGGGCGGTCGATCGCCTGGAACTCGTAGTATTGATATTCGCTCATGACGACGACTCTTCTTCGTCCTCGTCATCCTCGTCGGTCCATCCGTGGCGCGCCCAATGACGATAGGCCGCGATCCACTCGGCGCCTTCGGGTGCGGGCGACGGCAGAGGCAGATCGGTCAGGGCGACGCGCTGGCGCTCGCCTTCCCGCTCGCAGACGGCGGCGATGCCGCCTCGATCGTCCTGGTCAAGCGCGACGACCGTGACCTCGGCGCCGAGTACCCGCGTGCGGAACGGCAACCGGAGATTGTCCTCGATTTTGGTGAACAGCCCCGTGGCCTGCTCGGCCTCGCCATAACAATCGACGATCGCCTCGTCGATCAGCTCTTCGAGTTGCTCCCGGCTCGGACCGCGACCGCCTTTTCTCCCTTTCGCCATCTCTTTCTCCCATACGGCCTCCCGTCGCGAGATGACCACTTGAGAACGGAGATGCGCCGCGCAGCTCGGCGCCTAGTTGTCGCCCATCTTGAGCGCGGCGAGGAAGGCGCTCTGCGGGATCTCGACGCGGCCGAACTGGCGCATGCGCTTCTTGCCCTCCTTCTGCTTTTCGAGGAGCTTGCGCTTGCGGGTGATGTCGCCGCCGTAACACTTCGCCAGCACGTCCTTGCGCATCGCCTTCACCGTCTCGCGGGCGATGATGCGGCCGCCGATCGCCGCCTGCACGGCGATCTGAAAAAGCTGGCGCGGGATCAGGTCCTTCAGCCGCTCGCAGAGCGCGCGGCCGCGCCGCTCCGCCTGGCTGCGGTGCACGATGATCGCCAGCGCGTCGACCGGCTCCGAGTTCACCAGGATGTTCATCAGCACGAGGTCGCCCTCGGTGTAGCCGTCCATCTGGTAGTCGAAGCTGGCATAGCCGCGGCTGATCGACTTCAGCCGGTCGTAGAAGTCGAACACGACCTCGTTCAGCGGCAGCCGGTAGACGATCATCGCGCGGCTGCCGGCATAGGTCAGGTCGAGCTGGATGCCGCGCCGCTCCTCGCAGAGCGTCAGCACGCCGCCGAGGAACTCGTCGGGGACGAAGATCGTCGCCTTGATCCACGGCTCCTCGATATGGTCGATCTTGACCGGGTCCGGCATGTCGGCCGGGTTGTGCAGCGCCATCATCTCACCGTTGGTGAGATAGATCTGATAGACGACCGACGGCGCCGTCGTGATCAGGTCGAGATCGAACTCGCGCTCCAGCCGCTCCTGGATGATCTCCAGATGCAGCAGGCCGAGGAAGCCGCAGCGGAAGCCGAAGCCCAGCGCGGCGGATGTCTCCGGCTCGTATTCGAAGCTCGCATCGTTCAAGTGCAGCTTGGCGAGGCTGTCGCGCAGCCGCTCGTAATCCGCGGCGTCGGTCGGGAACAGGCCGCAGAACACCACCGGCTGCACCGGCTTGAAGCCGGGCAGCGGCTCGGCCGCCGGGCGGCGCTCCTCGGTGATGGTGTCGCCGACGCGGCAGTCCGCAACCGTCTTGATCGCCGCGGTCAGGAACCCGACCTCGCCGGGACCGAGCTGGTCCACCGGAACGCCCTTCGGCGTGAAGACGCCGACGCGCTCGATCGTGTGCGCGGCGCCCGTCGCCATCATGCGGATCTTCTGCCCGGCCTTCAGCACGCCGTCCTTGATCCGCACCAGCACGATCACGCCGAGATACTGGTCATACCAGCTGTCGACGAGCAGCGCCTTCAGCGGCGCGGCGGCGTCGCCCTTCGGCGGCGGCAGGCGGTTGACAAGCGCCTCCAGCACGAGATCGATGTTGAGCCCGGTCTTCGCCGAGATCTCGACGGCGTCGGATGCGTCGAGTCCGATAACGTCCTCGATCTGCTGCTTCACCCGCTCCGGCTCGGCCGCCGGCAAGTCGATCTTGTTGAGGACGGGGACGATCTCGTGGTTGGCCTCGATCGCCTGATAGACGTTGGCGAGCGTCTGCGCCTCGACGCCCTGGCTCGCATCGACGACCAGCAACGAGCCCTCGCAGGCGGCCAGCGACCGGCTGACCTCGTAGGCGAAGTCGACATGGCCCGGCGTGTCCATCAGGTTGAGGACGTAGGTCTCGCCGTCCTTCGCCTTGTAGGCGAGGCGCACGGTCTGCGCCTTGATGGTGATCCCGCGCTCGCGCTCGATCTCCATGTTGTCGAGCACCTGCTCCTTCATCTCGCGCTGTTCGAGGCCGCCGCAGGCCTGGATCAGCCGGTCGGCAAGCGTCGACTTGCCGTGGTCGATGTGGGCGACGATCGAGAAATTGCGGATGTGCTGGAGATCGGTCATGACGCCGGTACGCTTGGGGTGGCCGGAACATAAGGTGCCCACCCCTGCGGCGCAACAACGGCGGCCGGCAGGCAGTCTTCAGGCAGTGGCGCCGGCTTCCTCCGCACCAGCTGGAAGGCCGAGGCGGCGCATCAGGGCGGCGGCGTCGAACGGCGCGCGGATCTTCGCGTCGTTGTCGAAATAGACGTAGACGTCGCGGCCGGCCGGAGCGCGGGGCGCCGGCGTCGCCGGATCGGCCCGCCGCGCGTCGCCGGGCTCACCGCCCGCGGCCCAGGCCGCGACCCGCGCCGCCCAGAAATCGAGCGCCGGCCCGTCATAGCCGCTGGCGTACAGCTCCTCGGCGCCGTGGAGGCGGACATAGACGAAGTCGGCGGTCACGTCCTCATAGAGCGGCCAGCCGGCGCCGCCGTCCGAGACGACGAGCGCGACGCCGTAACGGCGGAGCAGCTCGACGAAGCGCGAATCGCGGAAGCTCTCGTGCCGTACCTCGATCGCATGGCGCAGCGCGCGGCGCCGGTCGGTCTCGCAGACGGCGCGGCCGGCGACCCGGGCGTCATGATTGCGGGCGAGCCGGGCCGCCTCTTCGGTGTCCCGCGGCAGCAGGTCGAGGAAGCGCGCGAGCCGCGCCTCGTCGAAGCGGAACCGCGGCGCGAGCTGCCAGAGGATCGGACCCAGCTTGCCGCCGAGCGCCAGCACGCCGGAGGCGAAGAAGTTGGCGAGCGGCGCTTCGACGTCCTTGAGCTTCTTCATGTGGGTGATGAAGCGCCCGCCCTTGACCGAGAAGACGAAATCGGCCGGCGTGTCGGCCGCCCAGGAGCGGAAGCTCTCCGGCCGCTGCAGCGAATAGAAGGTGCCGTTGATCTCGATCGAGGAGAAATGCCGGCTCGCATGAGCCAGCTCGCGGTGCTGCGGCAGCCCGGCGGGATAGAACACGCCGCGCCACGGCGGATAGGTCCAGCCGGAGATGCCGACGCGGATGCGGCCTTCGCTACGCAGGTCCTGTCCCATGCGACGAGAACAGCGGCGGCGGGCCGGCGGCAACGGCGACGATCGCAACGCCGACTCGTTAAGTGGATGAGCGCGCGATTGACCCGACGAGAGACGCCGATGCCGATCGACTTCGTCGACACGCAAGACCATCTCGCGAGCGACAGACACCCCGCCGCCCTGCGCCGCACGTCGGACGCGGGGCCGCGGCGCGGCGGCGGAGCCTGGAGCGTCGCGCCGGCCCTTCGCTCGAAGACCGCCGCCGCTGCCTTCGTCCGCCCGGCGCTGATCGGCGCGGCGGCGGTGGGCGCGCTCGCCGCGCATGCTTGGCTGGAGACGTGGCGGGTCGAGCGGCAGAACCCGCCGGAGGGCCGGTTCCTCGACGTCGACGGCGTCCGGCTGCACTATGTCGAGCGCGGCGCCGTCGACGCCCCGCCGGTCGTGCTGATCCACGGCGCGATGATGGCGGTGCAGGACTGGGATCTCAGCATCCTCGGCCGGCTCGCCGCGAGCCATCGCGTCATCGCCTTCGACCGGCCCGGCTACGGCTGGAGCAGCCGGCCGAAGGACCGGCGCTGGACGATGATGGCGCACGCCGAGCTGCTCCTCGACGCTTGCCGGCGGCTCGGGCTGAAAAAGCCGCTGGTGGTGGGCCATTCCTGGGGCGCGGGCGTGGCGCTGGCGATGGCGATCCGCGCGCCGGATGCGGTGCGCGGCGCCGTGCTGCTGTCCGGCTATTACTACCCGACCCCGCGCCCGGATTTCGCGCTACAGGCGCTCCCGGCGATCCCCGGCCTCGGCGCCGTGCTGCGGCACACCACCTCGCCGCTGACGATGCGCCTCGCCGAACCCATCCAGATCAAATGGATGTTCGCCCCCAACCCGGTGCCGTCCTATTTCTGGGAGCGCTTCCCGACCGGCTTCATGCACCGTCCGAAGCAGCTCCTGGCCGAAGGCGACGACTTCAAGCTGATCGGCGAGTCCGCGGCGGAGCTGGCGCCGCACTACCGCAAGGTCGCGGTCCCCATCGTGATCATGCACGGCGAGTCCGACAAGGTCGTCGACCCGCACCGGCACGCGTTCCGCCTGCACCGCGAGATCCCGCACTCGGCACTCTATATCGTCCCGCGGACCGGGCACATGATCCAGCACGTCCGTCCGACCGAGGTGGTCGAGGGCATCGACGTGGCGTGGCAGCAATCCGGGCCGGGCGCGGCGGCATAGCGGCCCACCGCAGCTACGGTTCCTTGAACTTCTGCACCATCGCGGCGAGCAGAGGGAGGTCGGTGATCACAAGCACCTCGCCCTCGCGCCGCAGCAGGCCACGGTGGGCTAGGTCGCTCATCACCCGGGCGACGGTCTCGCGCGTCGTGCTGACCCGCGCGGCGATCTCGGCATGATGCGGGTTCGGGTCGATGATCGCGGTGTTCGGCGCGGCGCGTCCGCCGGTGCGCGCCCGGCGCAGCAATTCGGCATAGACCCGGTTGTGGGCGCCGAGCGTCGAGAGATCCATGATCCGCTCGGTCGAGGCGCGGATCATCTCGGTCAGCCGCTGCATCAGCGCCAGGCCGACCTCGCGGTGCTCGAACAGCAGGTCGATGAACGCCTCGGCCGGCAGCGAGGCGGTCAGCACCTCGTCGACCGCGACGATATGCGCCGAGCGCGGCTCGCCGTCCAGCGCCGCCAGCTCGCCGAACGCCATGCCGGCCGCCAGCTCGTCGAACACGATCTCGCGATGGCCGGAGACGCTGTAGTCGGTGACGCGCGCCCGGCCACGCACGATGAAGTAGACGTCGTTCGACAGCGTCTCGCGGTCGATGATCTGCTCGCCCGGCGCCCAGCGCCGCCAGAAGCAGCGCCGCTCCAGCGCCCGCCGCTCCTCCGGGGTCAGCGCCTCCAGCAGATGGACGCTGTCCAGGCTGCGCGCCGCGTCGACAGCGGCGGCCGACGGCAACGACGCCGCATGATGCGGCACGTGGTGGTACGGCTTGTCGGTATGGCGCGGCGGCATGATGAACGGAGTGTACCGCAACCATCCGTCCCGTCCACCGCTCCGCGAGTCTTTAGGCCCGTGCCGTCGGCATCGGTCGCCGACCGATGCCGAGCGGGCGGCGTTCAGGCGCCGCGCGGGCTTCGCCGGCGGCCGGCCGCCGGCATCACTCGGCGAGATCGAACTTCAGCAGCAGCGTGCGCTGGAACGGCATGTAGTTGTCGTCGGAGACGAGATAGACCGCGGTCCGTCCGTCCGCCTCCCGCCGCGCCGCGACGCCTTCGAAATTGTCGGTGAGGTAAGGCGGGACGAGGCGCAGCAGCTCCTTCCCCTGGAGCCGGGCGCCCGGCCGGATCGCGCGGCCCGGCACGCGCGTCAGCCGGTTGCGGAAGCCCTGGAACACCGAGGCCGCCCGTTCCAGCACGAGGAGGTCGCCGTCCGGAAGCAGCGCCGCACCGGAGACGTCGAAGCCGTGTTCGGGCACGTAGGCGAGCGGTTCCCAATGCCCCGGCGTGCCGATCCAGGCGTCGCGGATGCCACCCCGCTCCTCCCCCTGCCCTTCGGCGATCAGCAGCAGCCTTCCGTCGGCGAAGCGGACCATCGCCTCGATCGCCGTATTGGTCGGCGGCACGAGGCCGGGCAGCGGCGCCATCCGCGACGCGCGGGCGCTGTCCGGCGGAAACCAGCCGAGCCGCACGTTGCGCTCGAACACGACGAGCCGTGTGCCGTCGGGCAGCAGCACCAACTCCTCGGCGTCGCGCTCGCGGGTGCGACGCAGGAGGTGCCCGTCTGGGGCGCGCATCGTCTCGATCCAGCCGTTCGCCACGCCGACGAGATCGCCCTGCCCCTCCTCGACGAGGTCGAACGCGACGAAATGGCCGTTGTCGGAGACCGAGAGTGCACGCCCCGCCGGGTCGACGGCGAGCCCGGAGAGGCCGCCGAACCGCGGATCCTCCGCGGTCAGCTTCAGCGCGCCGCGGAAGACGAGCGCGTCGCCGGTACCGGCCGCATGGCCCGCCGGGACGCCGGGCGCGAGCGGCAGCACCGTGGCATGAACCGCCGCATCGGCGGAGCCGGGAGGCAGATCACGCGACGTCGCCGCGCAGGCGACGGCGGCCATGACGAGAGCGAGGAGCACGAGGAGCGCCGCAAGTCGGCGCGGGGGGAGCCGAAGCGCCGAACGCGGCGCGCCGAGCCGGGCTCGATCCCCGTGAGATGAAAAGTGCTGCCGCTCCACCGCATGTACTCCGCGCTCACCGCATCTTCCGCCGGTCCTTGGCGGTCGCACGGGCGGCACTCTGCGACGGGCTGCTGAGCCTGTCGAGCGCTGTGACAAGCACACGGCATATGCCGCGTTCCGGCGATGCATGAGCGGTCGGAGCGGTGCTCTCGTCATCAACCGGAGATTGCGCCGCCTGTTAATAACAGGAGAAAATGACGGACCTTTACCGACGAGATCACGGGATTTCAGGCACTTGCGGAGCGCCTTTCAACCATTTTACAGGTAGTGGCTCCTGTTTCTCACCTGTTTCCGCCCTGCATTTTTCCTGTTTCCGTCCTGTTTTTTGTGCCGAACGAACGGTACACAGAAGAGCCGAAGCGCCGCCGACGAGCGTGAGCGAGGCAGCCGCCTTCCGCTCCCGCCATGCGCTTCGGCAACGGTCGTTACGCATTTCACGATGTCAAAGAGCGTCGGCGGAGCTTATGTCCAAAAAGGATATTGGAGCAATCGATTTCGCGCAAAGAGATCGCCGGACGATCGTTGGCAGCAGCCGACCGCATCGCCTCCTGGCGCCAAGTTGGTGCGGTGACGCCCCTGCCGACGTCGATCCGATGGGTCTCGTGCAACCGCTTCAGATGTCCTTCGGACACCTTTAGATGCATCGCACCGTCGCCGGCCGGCGCGATGGACTGTACGCGGCCGACCATATCCGGCCAGGGGCATCGCCATTCCGTCCTGCTGCAAGGCGCGACCGCGTGCGGCGCCGCCGTGGCGAGATGTGTCGGCGATATCCTTGAGTGTATCTAATGCACCAAACCTGCTACACGCGGCGGTTGGACTCATGGCCGTGACGATATCGACAGGGTTGCCGCACGCCGTTGCGATCACCGCAGCAATGCGCCACGTTGCCGTCGGCGGCTTCCCACCGGAAGCCGCGGAACGACGGAAGGTCGCGAGGGATCTCACGGCGCTGCATTTTCCGGGGACGTGTCTGCCACGCGGCTGACGGCGCGCAACGGGTAGCGGCTCGCGGCGGCGCT
>DASWRT010000523.1:0-2493 GCA_036403035.1 Allostellaceae bacterium
TCCTGGCCAAGGAAGTGTTTCCGACGCGGATCCAGTTCCGCTCGAACCAGCAGCGCGCCGGCATCCGCGAGGAGGTCGAGGAGCGGATCCCGCTGCCCGAGGGCGCGATCGGTGCGGATTACGGCATCATTCTCGGCTTCCAGCTCTCCCCCGACGAAGCGGCGCGCATCCGTCCGGGCCAGAAGTAATACCGACGGCCGCTGAGCTTGACTCATCGGTCGTCGGTTAAGAGCCTATCCCAGCTGGCCGCCGTGGTCTGGGTTGCGCCGTGACGTCCGGCGGTTAGGCGCGCGGCGGTCGACGCTCATGATGTCGGACGGATCATCTCGAACATCCGGCCGAGTTCGGCATAGTCGCCGCGGTAGCCGCACCGGGCGATCGGTTGCGCCGCCGCCGTATCGAACCGGCCATCCTTGAGATAGGCAAGGTCGATATGGACGCCGATCACTTGGCCGAGCACCAAGTACGCTCCGACCGATGCACCCTCCAGATCGTGCAACGGAACGATCTGGAGCAGCCGGCATTCCAGGGCGGCCGGCGACTTCGCCACGCGCGGCGGCCGGACGCGGGTCGACGGCGCCGCCTCCAGCCCCGCCAGGGTCATCTCGTTCACGCCCCGCGGAGCGGGAGCGGAGGTCCGGTTCATGGCCTCAGCGAGGTCGCGGGTCGCCAGGTTGCAGACGAATTCGCCGGTCTGCTCGATGTTGGAGACGCTGTCCTTCCGGCCTTCGCTCGAAAAGCCGACGATCGGCGGGTTGGAGTTGAAGCCGTTGAAGAAGCTGTATGGCGCCAGGTTCACGCGGCCTGCGGCGTCCAGGCTCGAAATCCATCCGATCGGACGCGGCGCGAGGATGGCTTTGAACGGGTCGTGCGGCAGACCGTGCCCTTCTCGGGGATCGTAGAAGTAGGTGTCCATGTCGGCCGTCTTAGCGGTGAGTGGTCCGGCCGTCGACGACGACGGCATGATCGTCATTGCTTCAGCAGCGTCGCCAGCCGTTGCAGCGGGGCGTCGTCGCGGGCGAGGCCCATCGCCAGCGTGAAATGGCCCTGCGGCCGGACGAAGATGTTGCCGGAGGGCACGTTCCAGGCGCGGGCGAGCTGCCGGCCGCTCGAATAGGGCGTCACGTCGTCGGCGGCGCCGAGCAGCAGGACGATGCGGCCGGGATCGATCGCCGGCGCGCCGAGCGGCTCCAGGAGCGGCTTCAGCGGCTCGATCACGTCGGGCGTCCAGCCGGCCTCGGCCAGCCGTTCGGGGGCGCCGAGGGCGCGGCCGAGGCTGCCGTCGACCGCGGCCTCGATCATGCTGCTGCTCGTCGCGACGAGGACCAGCGCGTCGGGCCGGGCCTCGTCGGGCCAGTCGGCCGCGGCCGCCGCGGCGAGCTGGCTGGTCAGCGCGCCGAGGCTCAGGCCGCCGATCGCGACCCGTCCGCGGCTCGTGCCGCGCGCCCAGCGCACCAGCGCGCCGATCTCGGCGACCCACGCCTCCAGCAGGTCGAGCATGCCGAGCGGGCCCAGGCCGATCGCCGGCTCGCCGCCGAACCAGCCTTCGGCGCGGCGGCGCCCATGCCATGGCCCTTCCGGATAGACGACGCGGATTCCCTGCTCGACGAGATGGTCGGAGGCAAGCCGCGAGATGCGCCAGAACTCCGTCTCCATCGCCAGCCCATGCAGGAAGATGAAGGTCGGCGGGTCGGGCTCGCCGCGCGGGCTGAGCACGCGCGCCCAGGCGCGGTCGGCTTGTCCTCCGACCCGGCTCGGAAAGCGGATCCAGGACAGGTCGCCCGTCGGCAGCCGGGCGGCGCGCGAGGTCTCCAGCCCGGCCGGCGTACCGGGCGGAAAGGCGTGCTGCGGCCCGCCGTGGAGCCGCGGATCGTGCCGCGCCGCGACGGCCGAGGGCGGGGCGACCTCCCACCGGACCTGCGGCACCCTTGCGGCGAAGCGCAGCGGCAGCAGGATCGAGCGCACCGCCATCAGCTCGTGCGCCGCCTCGACGCGCGCCGACTCGACGGCAAGCAGATCGGCCGGCGGCGGCAGGCGCCCATCCTCAGGACCGAAGAAGCACCGCTCCCAGTTCGCGGCGGCGGCATCGTAGAGGCGGCGTCGGCGTGATGCCGAATCGAGCAGGCCGGCGAGGTAGGGCCGCGGCAGCAGCGGCCGGCCGGCCCGCTCGGCGAAGGAGTCGACGGTGGCGGTGGGATCGACCGCTTCGGCCCAGGCGCGCGACAGCGGAAACAAGCCGTGGGCGAGGCCGCGCAGCACGATCCCGTCGAGCCATGGGCGGAGGAAATAGTCGTCGAGGAAAGGATCGAGGAAGGTCGCGCGGTCGTCGGGCATCCGACAAAGGTAGGTTGTCTCCACCGCGACGTCACGCGCCGGCTTGCCGGACGGCGCACCGTATCGCCGCTACCGGCCGGTTCCGGGCGGTCACTTCGCGATCCGGAATACCCACGGGATCTCGACCGTCCGCGAGACCGGACGTCCGTTCTCCATTGC
>DASWRT010000524.1:0-4855 GCA_036403035.1 Allostellaceae bacterium
GCCGATCGACTGCGCGGTGATCGACGAGGTGCAGCTCCTCCAGGACGAGGACCGGGGCTGGGCCTGGACCGCGGCGGTGCTGGGCGTGCCGGCGCGGGATGTGGTGCTATGCGGCTCGGTCGATGCGCTGCCGCTGATCCGCCGGCTGGCCGAGCTGTCGGGCTCGCCGCTGGAGGTCCACCGGCTGGAGCGCAAGAACCCGCTCACCGTCCTCCCCCGGCCGGTGCGGCTCGGCGAGCTTCAGGACGGCGACGCCGTGATCGCCTTCTCGCGGCGCGAAGTGATGCAGTTGCGCGAGCTTATCCTGCGCGGCGGGCGGCGCGTCGCGACCGTCTACGGCGCGCTGACCCCGGAAGTGCGGCGGGCCGAGGCGCGGCGCTTCCGCGAGGGCGAGGCATCGGTCGTCGTCGCCACCGATGCGATCGGGCTTGGCCTCAATATGCCGATCCGGCGCGTGCTCTTCTCCGCGGTCGAGAAGTTCGACGGGCGGAGCGAGCGGCCGCTGACCGACTCCGAGATCCGGCAGGTCGCGGGCCGGGCCGGACGGTTCGGGCTGCACGAGGAAGGGTTCGTCGGCGGGCTGGGCGTCGACCCGCGGCCGATCGCGAAGGCGCTGGCGCGGCCGATCCGGCAGCACGCGCCGAACGCGCGCTTCTGGGTCGCGCCGACGCTGGCGCACGCGCGCGGCACCGCCGAGGCGCTGGGCACGGACAGCCTGTACCAGACGCTCGACTACATCCGGACGCGGCTGCTCCAGAACGACGCGGCGTTCCGCGTCGCGCCGCTGTCGGACGCGCTGGAGATCGCGGCGGCGGTCGACGGCACGGGGCTCTCGTTCGAGGACCGGTTCGTCTACGCGCTCGCGCCCGTGGACGCCGACTCCTACCGGCTGCCGCTCGTGGTGCGCTGGGCGCGGCTCCATGCGGGAGGGCTGACCGCGCCGCTGCCGGGCATGGTCAGGCGCGGCCCGGGCGCCGGGGACGAGTTGCAGGTCCTGGAAGGCTACGCCAAGACGCTCGTGCTCTATGCATGGCTCGGGCAGCGTTTCCCGGACGCCTACGCCGACCTCGACCGCTGCCGGGACGCCCGCCGGGAGACCGACGGACGCATCGAGGCGCTGCTGGCGACGCTCAGCGGCGCCCGCGCCTGCCGGCGCTGCGAGGCGCCGCTGCCGCCGCGGCACCGGCATGCCCTGTGCGACGCCTGCTTCGCCGAGAAGCGGCCGGCGGCGGCACAACGTCCGGGACCGGCCCGCGGCAAGCCGGCCTCGGCGGCCCCTTGGCGGCGTCACGCCCACGCGAAGCGGCGCTGAGGCGAGGCGGCGCTGAGGCGAAGCGGGATCCGCGGTCACCGAACCGAATCAGTCTGCTCGAAGCGCCGCGCCCCGGACGGCCGCGCGCTCCTTTTACCTTGTACCAGGCGCGGCATGACTAATTCACCGACGATGCCGCGGCGGAAGAGAAGGATGCAGGCGATGAAGACGGCGCCGAGGATGAACTTGACCCATTCGCCGATGAAGGCGAGCGAATCGGAGATGGTGATGACGAGGAGCGCGCCGACGGTGGGACCGGCGAGCGTGCCCGCCCCGCCCAGCAGCGTCATGAGGATCACGTCGCCGGACGTCTGCCAGTAGACGTCGCTCAGCGCGGCGAAATGGAACGCGACGGTCTTCAAGCCCCCGGCGATGCCGGAGAGCCCGCCCGAGAGCACGAAGGCGAGCAGCTTGTAACGCTGCACCGCGTAGCCGAGCGACACCGCGCGCGGCTCGTTCTCGCGGATCGCGCGCAGCACGTGGCCGAACGGCGAGCGGATGGCGCGCCAGATCATCGCGAGACCGCCGAGATAGACCGCGAGGGTGAAGAAATACATCGCCACCGGATCATCGAGGTCGACGAGCCCGAGGAGGGTGCCGCTCGGCACGCCCTGAAGCCCGTCCTCGCCACCGGTGAAAGGCGATTGCAGCGCGACGAAGTAGACGACCTCGGCAAACGCCAGCGTGATCATCGCGAGATAGACGCCCTGACGGCGGATCGCAAAGCCGCCGATCAGCGCGCCGAGCAGCGCTCCGGCGCCGCCCCCGGCGAGGATCGCGAGGAGCGGCGAAGCATGGGCGGACTTCATGACGAGCGCGGTCGCATATGCACCGCTGCCGAAGAAGGCGGCGTGGCCGAAGGAGAGGAGGCCGGCATAGCCGAAGAGGAGGTTGAATGCGCTTGCGAACAGCGCGAAGCACAGCACCTGCGTCAGGAACACCGGGTAAATCCAGAACGGCGCCGCGACGAGGGCAGCAACGGCGGCGGCGGTAGCAGCGACCGCCGCCGCAGGGGTGAGGCGCATTCCCGTCACCGCTTGCCGAAAAGTCCGGCGGGCGTCGTCAGCAGCACGATGGCCATGACGACGAAGATCACAAGATTGGCGCCCTGCGGGTAGACGGCCTTCGTCAGGCCCTCGACGAGGCCGAGGCCGAACCCGGTCACCACCGTGCCGAAGATCGAGCCGAGCCCGCCGATCACGACGACGGCGAAAACGACGACGATGATCTGCGAGCCCATCAACGGCGTCACTTGGTAGATCGGCGCGGCGAGCACCCCGGCAAGAGCGGCAAGGCCGACGCTCAACCCGTAGGTCAGCGTCAGCATGCGCGGCACGTTTACGCCGAAAGCCTGCACGAGTTCGGGGTTCTCGACCATGGCCCGCAGATAGGCGCCGAGCTTGGTGCGATCGATGACGCCCCAGACGGCGAGGCACAGCACCGCCGAAGCGACGATCACCCAGCCGCGATAGGTCGGCAGGAACATGAAGCCGAGTTCGAAGCCGCCGCGCAGGGCCGGCGGCGGCGCGTACGGCTTGCCGGAAACGCCGTAGAAATAGCGGAACGCCGACTCGATCATCATCGCGAGGCCGAACGTGACGAGCCAGCCGTAGATGTGGTCGAGCCGGTAGAGGCGTTTCAGCAGCGCCCGCTCGACGAGTATGCCGAGCACTCCGGCGAGGATCGGCGAGACGAGGAGCGCCGCCCAATAGGAGAGGCCGAAACGCTGCAGCAGGATCCAGGCGAGGAAGGCGCCTATCATGTAGAAGGCGCCGTGCGCGAAGTTGATGACGTTGAGCAGGCCGAAGATGATCGCCATGCCAAGGCTCAGGAGCGCGTAGAACGAGCCGTTGATGAGACCGATCAGGATCTGGCTGGCGAGAAGATCGGACATCGGGTTTGATTCTCGACGGGTCGCGCGACCGGCGAAACCGGTTGCGCGGGATACGGGACTATTGCTGCCGCGCCAGCAGCGGGCACTTGCTCTCGGCGGCCGGCGTGAAGGCCTGCTCGCCGGGGATCGTCTTCAGGATCTTGTAGTAGTCCCACCGGCGCTTCGATTCCGCCGGGTTCTTCACCTCGACGAGATACATGTCGTGGATCATCTGCCCGTCGGCGCGAATCGTGCCTTTGAAGACGAGGTCGTCGACCGGCAGCTCGCGCATCTTCCGCATCACCGCCTCGGTTTCCGACGTGCCGGCCGCCTGCACCGCCTTGAGGTAATGAAGCACCGCCGAGTAGGTGCCGGCGTGCACCATCGTCGGCATCGTGCCGTGCCGCTTGAGGAAACGCTCCGCCCAGGCGCGCTTCGCATCGTCCATGTCCCAGTAGAAGGCCGTCGTCAGGACGAGGCCCTGGGCGTTGTCGAGTCCGATGCTGTCGATGTCGGTGATGTAGGGAAGGAAAGCCGCGAGCTTCTGCTTCCTGGTGATGCCGAACTCGGCGGCCTGCTTTACCGAATTCGCGGTGTCGGCGCCGGAGTTCGCAAGGCCGATCACGTCGGCACCGGAAGCACGCGCGGCGAGGAGCTGCGAGGAGAAGTCGGTCGTGTTGAGCGGCGCCCTCGCGGCGCCCAACACCTTGCCGCCGAATTCCTTGATGACCCGCGTCGCATTGTCCTCGAGATTGGTGCCGAAGGTGTAATCGGCAGTGATGAAGTACCAGGACTTGCCGCCGCGCTCGACCAGGGCCCCCGCCGTGCCGACGGAGAGCGCGTAGGCGTCGAAGGTCCAATGCACGCCGTAGGGCGAGCATTCTTCATTGGTGAGCGCCGTCGTCGCGGTGTTCGTCACGAGATCGATCTTCTTCTTTTCCTTCGAGATGTTCTGGACGGCGAGCGCGACGGCCGAGTTCGTCAGGTCGGTGATCATGTCGACCCCTTCGCGGTCGTACCAGCGCCGTGCGATGTTGGCGCCGATTTCCGGCCTGTTCTGGTGGTCGGAGGAGACGACCTCGACCGGCTTGCCCAACACCGTCTTGCCGAAATCCTCGACGGCCATTTCGGCGGCGACGACCGCCCCCTTGCCGCCGGCATCGGAATAGGCGCTGCTCTGGTCGCCGAGCACGCCGATCTTGACCCCCTTCTCCTGGCCCGCCGCGGGCTGAGCGGCAAGCGCCGCAAGAAGGGCGACGGCCGCGCCGCTCAGCTTGGTCCTGTCCCGCATCGTCCTTCTCCCTCCTGCATTTGCCTTCGCCTGCGCGGCAGCACCGTCACGCGACCGATTGAGTTGTTGACGAGGGGCGCTCTCGATCACGCCGCCGGTGGAAGGCGGTGCGGAGGCACGCGCGTCGGCCAGCGCTCAGACGCACTCGCACAGCGGGAGGCACGCGATGCCGGTATCGGGACATAGCATGCGTATCCGTGCTCTCCATGTCAGCCGGGACAGGGGCTCACGGACCGCTCCGTGGCGCTTCAGCGGTGGTGGCGCGGCGCAAGCTGCCCTTCAACCCCTGCGGAGCCATCAGGGCCATATCGCCATGAATGATAGTACGACGGCGGAATCACTGACATCCTTCGCCGTTTCCGTCAAGCGCATCAAAGAA
>DASWRT010000525.1:0-2703 GCA_036403035.1 Allostellaceae bacterium
CGGACGTTCCCGTTCGCGGACGCGCATTCGCGGACGGTCGGGGTGCTGGTCAACTAGCGTCCCCGCGCACGTTCGAGAACCTGCTCCCCCTCCTGCGCTCGCGCGCGACGCCGATCGCCGTGGCGAGGATCGCCTCCGCGACCCTGGCGGCGGTGGTCGTCTTCGTCACCTCGGCGGTGCTGCCCCCCGCGATGCGGGGCGAGTTCGCGGCGCTCCAGGGCCTCGCCGAGCTTGGCGCGGAGGAAGCCGCTCGTCGTGTAGCGGGTGGCGCCTGAATAGAAGCGCGTCGTCAGGTCCTTCACCATGTCGGAATAGGCGTCGAGCACGTCCGGCAGGATCGTGAAATTGTCGTAGTTGACGATCGCATGGACCTTGTGGCCGAGCGGCGACAGGTGCTCGGCGACGAGCGCGCGGATCCGCTCGACGTCCTCCAGGCTCTTTACCGTCAGCCGCTCGAAGTTGATGAAGAACAGGTTCTGCTTCCGGTCATAGACGAAGCGCTCTTCCAGCGGCAGCAGCAGCAGGTCCTCGCGGAGCCGCATCGGACCGGGCAGGAAGATCCGCTCGTCCATCAGCCTGAGCGGTTCGCGGATCGCCGGCACGAACTCCATGTGCGCGAGGATGTCGCGCTCGACGTCGACGCCGGGGGCGATCTCGATTAGCTCCAGCCCGTTCTCGCCGAGGCTGAAGACGCAGCGCTCGGTGATGTAGAGCACCGGCTGCCGCCGCTGCCGCGCGTAGGCGCCGCTGAAGGTGCGGTGCTCGACCTCGCGGACGAACTTGCGCGCCGATCCCTCCTCCAGGATGCGCAGCCGCCCGTTCTCGATCGCGGTGCGGAGGCCGCCGGCGTTGAAGGTGCCGACGAACACCACTTCCTTGGCGTTCTGGCTGATGTTGATGAAGCCGCCGGCCCCGGCGAGCTTGCTGCCGAAGCGGCTGACGTTGAGGTTCCCCTGCGCGTCGGCCTGGGCGAGGCCGAGGAACGCGATGTCAAGCCCGCCGCCATCGTAGAAATCGAACTGGTAGGGCTGGTCGATCACCGCCTGGGTGTTGGTCGCCGCGCCGAAATTGAGCCCGCCGGCCGGCACGCCGCCGATCACCCCCGGTTCGGCGGTCAACGTGATCAGGTCGATGATCTTCTCCTCGGCGGCGACGTTGGCGACGCCCTCCGGCATGCCGATGCCGAGATTGACGACGCTGTTCGCCTTCAGCTCCAGCGCCGCGCGGCGGGCGATGATCTTGCGCTCGCTCATCTCCATTGAGTCGATCGAGGTCATCGTCGCCTTGATCTCGCCGCTGAAGGCCGGGTTGTAGGCAACGGCGAAGGTCTGCCAGTGATGCTCCGGCCGCTCGGCGACGACGACGCAGTCGACCATGATGCCGGGGATCTTCACCTGGCGCGGGTTGAGGCTGCCGCTCTCGGCCACCCGCTCGACCTGGGCGATGACGATGCCGCGCGAGTTGCGCACCGCCATCGCGATCGCCAGCGCCTCCAGCGTCAGCGCCTCCTTCTCCATCGTGACGTTGCCCTCGGGGTCGGCCGTCGTCCCGCGGATGATCCCGATATTGATCGGGAACGCCTTGTAGAACAGGCACTCCTCGCCGCCGATCACGACCAGCTCGACGAGGTCCTCGGTGGTGCGCGCGTTGATCTTGCCGCCGCCGAAGCGCGGGTCGACGAAGGTGCCGAGCCCAACCTTCGTGAGGTGACCCGGACGGCCCGCCGCGATGTCGCGGAACAGGTGGGTGATCACGCCCTGCGGCAGGTTGTAAGCTTCGATCCGGTCGGCGATCGCGAGCTGCTGCAGCTTCGGCACCAGCCCCCAGTGGCCGCCGACGACGCGCTTCACCAGCCCGTCATGGCCGAGATGGTTGAGGCCGCGCTCCTTGCCGTCGCCCTGGCCCGCGGCGTAGACGAGCGTGAGGTTCCGCGGCTTGCCGGTCGCCTGGAAATGCTGCTCCCCGGTCGAGAGGTACAGTTCTTCCAGCGCCACCGCGACGCCTTCGGGGAAGCCGATGCCGACGAAGCCGCCGGTGGCCACGGTGTCGCCGTCGCGGATCAGCCGCACCGCGTCGGCGGCCGTGACGACCTTGCCCCGTTCCTGCGAGCGCAGCGACGCCAGCATGGGATGCGGCACGACGACCGGCATGATGTCCTCCCCCGTTATGGTGCCGAACCGGCTTTCTTTTCGTGATCTTACACCAGCGGCCGCTGGGTTTGCCTCATCGGCCGTTGGTCGAGCCCGCGCGGCGTCTGAGCGTCGCCCGCTCGGCATCGGTCAACGACCGAGGCCGACGGCATCACGTGATCCCGGTCAGGTAGTAGACGGCGATCACGACGAACACGGCGAGCGTCTTCGTCGTCGTAATCACGAAGATGTCGCCGTACGACACGCGGTGCGTCAAGCCGGTAACGGCTAGAAGCGTGATCACGGCGCCGTTGTGCGGCAGGGTGTCCATGCCGCCGCTCGCCATTGCAGCGACGCGGTGCAGCACCGCGGGCGGGATGCCGGCGGCGTTCGCGGCGGCGAGGAACTGGTCTGCCATCGCCGCGAGCGCGATGCTCATGCCGCCGGAGGCCGAGCCGGTGATCCCGGCCAGGGTGGTGACGCTGATGGCCTCGTTGACGAGCGGGTTCGGGATGGCGGCGAGCGCGTCCTTGATGACCAGGAAGCCGGGCAACGCCGCGATCACACCGCCGAA
>DASWRT010000526.1:0-8389 GCA_036403035.1 Allostellaceae bacterium
CGCATCGACCAGTTCGGCACGTCGGGCTTCAACCCGGCCGACGGCATCAACCGCAGCGAGCATGGCCACGCCCTGACCCTCGATCTCGGCTGGCGCCCCAAGCCCTGGCTGCGCCTCAGCGGCGAGGTTCTCGCGATCGACAGCTTCCGCGCGCTGCGCGCGAGTGGGGGCGTCAACCCGAAGACCGTCGACACCCAGCTTCAGCTCAGCGCCCGCCTGTTCTTTTAGCGTGCCTGTTCTTCAGGGCCAACTGCGAAGCTATTCCGTCCGGCGACGTGTCGGCGCTCCTGCGCGCCGGTGCCGGCGGGTTCCCGAAGAAGCGCCGCCACCGCGGCCTCGGCTTCCGCGAGGTCGCCTCCGGGGCGCGCTTTCAGCCATTCGCGGACGGCAAGAGTGAAGCAGCTATGCGGCACAAGCGATGCACGGCGCCCTTGCTCATAGGCGGCTCTGATCCGGTCGGGAAGGCTTCGTCGGATCGTTCGGTCGACGGACATGGCTCAGCCCCCGGTCATGCGACAGACAGCACCATCGCGGCGGATTTTGTTTTAAATGTTCGTAAAAGTTGCGCGAAGAGCGGCACGGAGTCGAGTCGTCACAAAGGATGGTGCTTATCTCTAAGCTAGATGAAAATCACAATATTGCTCGTCGTACGCGCATCTCTCTGAAAGCCTAATTCCCGCACCGGAAGCATCGGCAGCCGGATGGAAAGCGGGAACGTACATGTCGGGCGGAAAGAGCAGAAGGACGGCGCTGCTTTAACTTGAAGAGGCCGCGGACGAACTGCACGCCTGCGAGGAGGCGCTCCGCGACGCCTACCGGTCGGGCGGGGATCAGATTGCGATCGAGACAGCGCGCGTGGCCTTCCAGCAGGCCGTGGCGCGGTACCTGAAGGCGGAGGCGGGCCTTTACACAACGACGTGACGAGAGCGGCGAGCCGGCGCCGAGCGGGAGCGGCGCGAACGAACCCGCTCGGCATCCGTCGACGGCTGAGGCCGGCGGAATAACGGACGACGAATGATCCGGCCAGGACTGCGTTTCGCCGCCGCGGCCGGCGGCATTACCGGCCTGCGACGGACTCCCCTGACGTAACTGTGCCGGCCGGCTTGTCGAGAAGCGCCGCCACTTCGGCCTCGGCTTCCATCAGGTCGGTTCCGGGGTGCACTTTCAGCCACTCGCGGACGGCAAGAGTGAAGCAACTATGCGGCACAAGCGACGCACGACGCCCTTGCTCGTAGGCGGCTCTGATTCGGTCCGGAATGCTTCGTGGGATGGTTCGGTCGGCGGACATGGTTTAGCCCCCCGTTCTTGCGATAGAAGGCACCATCGCGACGGTCCGTTCACAACGAACTCTGATTGAATGTTCGTAAATCCAAGTTGAAGCGTAACACGGTCTGGAATCGCCGGGAAGTTAAGCCTTTGTGTCGAAGTCGGAGACATGCCGCATCGGTGCGCACTGCCGGGTGGCGACCGTGGCGTGTGTTCCGGGTCGGTTGCAACCGCGAATCGGCGACCCGCCACCGGCCGTCACCGCCGGCGGCGTCATCGCGCCGTCGGAAACCTGATCTTCGGCCGGTCGATCCCGTGCATCTTGCGCAGGTAGCTGCGCATGCCGTCGACTGCCTCGGCGAGCTTGCGGGCGGCCGTCGGCTTTGCGGCCGCGGCGGCGGCGGTCAGCGCGCAGTCCTCGACTTCCCAGGGCATGAAGGCGAAGGGCTCGCCGGCCGGGCGCGTCCAGACGATCGGGTAGGGCCGGTCGAACAGCACGCCCTTGAGCTTCTCCCGTCCGATCAGGAAGAAATCGATCTGCGCGCGGTTCGCCGCGCGCAGCAGCACGTCGAGCAGGTCGACCGAGATCACGACCGCCGACGGCCGCGCGAACTTCGCGATGCGGAATCCGAGATCGATGTCCGGGCCGATATAGTCGACCTGCCCGTCGCCCGCGTCCGACAATAGCTCGGGAATCCTGACCTCGATGTTCGGGTTGGGGAAGGTGGCGATCCACGCCGTTCCCTTGAGCCGCAGCGGCAGGTCGGCGAAATACTCATCCTCGTAGCGCCGCATCGCGCCGAACAGCGCGCGCAGCATCAGCGCGATCTCCTCGGCCCTCGCCGGCCGGCAGGTGAAGATGATCTCGTCCCCCATCACCTTCCAGATGTCGAGCCGCGGAAATGTCGCTTCGTCGAGGAATTCCAGGCCGACCTGACCGGTCAACATGATCGGGAAGGCCGAAAAGAACGTCTCGAAATGCTTCAGCCAGCCGACCTCTCCCAAACCGCTGAAGCTGGACTTGAAGAATGTCGATCCCGCGACGTCGACCGACATGAAGAACCGCACCACCGATGACCCCCTCTCCGCGTCCGGCGTCGGCGAGCGCCGGCGGACGCGCGTCACGACCCGGCCGCGCGCTCCACAACCGGCGTTCACCCTATGACTGACCGGCACGAAGGAATAGTGCATAATCGCGTGGTAGAGAGGAACGGCCGGCATCTGCCGCCGGCCGCTTGTGAGGATAGTCCCATTGAGCGACAGGGAACCGAAGGTCTTCGCGCTGCCCGCGCGCGTCGACAGCAGCAGCGCGGCCGGCTTCGAGACCGACGTGCTCGCCGCGATCGTCGGCGAGGGCACCCGGCTGATCATGGATTTCGCGAGCACGACCTACATGAGCAGCGCCGGGCTTCGCGTCGTGCTGCTGGCCGCGAAGAAGTTGAAGGCGAGCGGCGGCGACCTCGTGCTGTGCAATCTCGGCGCGCCGATCATGGAGATCTTCCGCGTCAGCGGCTTCGCCAGGATCCTCACCTTCGCGCCGGACCTCGCGACGGCCCATGACACCTTCCGATGACAGGCCAGCGCTGCCGCCGCTGACGCCGCTTTGGCGCCGCCGCCGTGCCCGCCCCGGCTGATCGGCTCCCGGCCATGCGCAGGTCGATCACCCTGAAGATACCCGGCGATCTCTCGCAGCTCGCCCCGGTCGCTTCCGCGGTCGACGGGCTGCTTGCCGAGAACGCGATCGCGCCGGACGTGGCGTTCCAGGTGAATCTCTGCATCGACGAGCTGGTCACCAACGCCGTTCGCCACGGCGTGGCGGCGGGCGGCGGCAAGCCGCTGAAGATCGGCGTGCGCGTGACGGTCGGCCGCCGCCGCGGCGTCGAGATTCAGGTCTCCGACGATGGCGCAGCCTTCGATCCGCTGACTGCGCCGCCTCCCGACCTCGACGCCGGGGTCGAGGACCGGCAGGTCGGCGGGCTCGGCGTCCACCTCGTTCGCACTTTCATGGACGAGGTCCTCTACGCCCGCCATGGCGACCGCAACGTCGTCACGCTGCGCAAACGCGCCGACGGCACGGCGGTAACGGCGCCGGACGCCGCCGCGCCGTCGAGATCCTGAGAGGCGCGGCGCCGCTCGCTGCGCCGCGCCTCCGGTTCGGTCCCGGTCCGCGCCTCGCCGCGCGCTGCTATCGCCGGCGTTTTGGACCGGTAGCGCCCTCCTGCAACGGCCGCGTCATCTCGCCCATGATGCGGCTCGAAAGCTGCATCATGCTGGTGCTCGCCTGGAACCACTCCCGCATGCTTTCCTCGACGAAGCGCCGCTGCACTTCGGCGATCTGTTGCGGGCTGGTGCAGGTGAGCAGCTCCTGCGACGCTTGCGTGCCGCGGCGGACAGCATTGTTGAACAGGTCCATCCAGGCGTGCTGAACCTGCTGAAGGCTCTCGGCGCCGACCTGCGAGGACTTGGCGAGGGCCTGGATGCCCTCGGCCGTGCGTTGCGCCATTTCGCCGTACGTCCTGGTCGCTTCGACAGTGCCTCGGCTTGCCTGCTGCGCCTGATCGGCGATCATGCCCGACACCTGCCGCGCGCCCTCCATGGCCGCCGTCGTGCCCTGCCGGACCGCGCCTGCCTGCTGCTCGGTCATCCGCCGCGCCGCATCCGCCGCCGCCGTCGCGCCCTGCCGGACGGCGTCCGCCTGCTGCTCCGTCACCCGCCGCGCTGCGTCCGCTGCTGCCGTCGCGCCCTGCCGCACCGCCTCCGTCTGCCGTTCGGCCATCCGCCGGGCCGCATCGGCGCCTGTCTGGGCGGCCCTGTCGGCGCCTGCCTCGGCTCTTCCGGTGGCTCCATTGCGCTGCTGACCGCCTCCTGCCTCGCGCTGCTGCTGCTGCCGATCGGCATCCCGGCGTCCATCCTGCTCCGTCCGGGCCTGCTGCCCGCTCTCCTGCTGCGGCGAAGCGGCGTCCTCAAGTTCCTGGCGCTTTTCGGGCGACAGCTTTCGGGCGATCTCGTCGACTTCGTCTTCGCGCAGCGCCTTCTTGAGAGCCGGCCCGATCTTTTTCTCCTCCTCCCCAAGATGGCGTTCGACGACACGCTTGAACTCGCCGAGCTTCTTCAGGAAGGTCTCGTCGTTTTTGGGCATTCCGTCGAGTTCGCGGAGCGTCCTGTCGATATCGTTGGCCTCGCGCTTCGCGGGAACGAGATCCTTCGTTTCCGGATGCCGTTTCAGGACCGGATAGAGAACCTCCTCGACCGCAGCGGCGTGCGCCTCCAGCTCCGTCTTGAGCTGGCCGAAAAGACGCTCCCGCGTCTTTACCGCGCCTTCGGACGTATCCGACAGTTTTTCGAACAGGCTGTTCGCTCTTGCGTGATCGCGTTGGAAGAATTGCCCGATATCCATGATCGCCTCTCTTTTCTTCGGTTATTTCTGGGTAAACGCCGGACGGCCTGGGGTGATTCATTTGGTTGGTTTTTGCGGATACATCCCGCCGGATGTTCGCGTAACTGAAGGGGCGGCCCGATCCGCGCGTGCCGACGCCCAGTATTCGAGCCCTGCGGCGAACGCCGGCCGGCCTGCTTCGGGAATAGGGATGTAACCGGACTGGCTCCGGCAACGAAGTAGGCTTTATGTTCGCGTCGCCGTCGCGGAGCCCGCCCGTTCGGCAGCCGGCCGCTATCGTGCCGTTCCTGGGGCGAGGCAGGGAGAGTTGCTTGGAACGACGCAGCCTCGGGGAGCTGATGGCGGCGGCGCAGGCCGGCGATGCCGCCGCCTACCGCGTTCTGCTGGAGGATGTGCGCCGCTGGCTGGCGCGCTATTTCGCGCGGCGCCTTCCGCCGGCAATCGTCGACGACGCCGTACAGGACGCCCTGATCGCCGTCCACGAGAAGCGCCGTACCTATGACCCGGCGCGGCCGTTCGAGCCGTGGCTCGCCGCCATCGCGCGTTACAAATACATCGATCGGCTGCGCGCGATGCGGCGCAGCGCCGAGACTCCCTTGCCGCCGGAACTCGCGGTTCCCGATCACGGCGACGCCGTCACCAGCGCCCTGGCCCTCGAACGCCTGCTCTCCGCCCTCAAGCCGGCGCAGGCGGAGGCGATCCGTCTGGTGAAGCTCCATGGCCTCAGCGTCGAGGAGGCGTCGGCGCGGACGGGGCAGAGCGTGTCCCTGGTCAAGGTCAATATCCATCGCGGCCTCGGCCGGCTCGCGAAGTTTCTGGCGGGAGGCCGCGATGTCGAATGATCGCCTGCTCGATCGGCTTGTGTCCGACCTCAAGCCGGTTCGGCCGCGGCGCCCGGTCCGCGAATTCGCGGCGCTGCCGGCGCTCGCCGCGGTCGAGCTGGCGGTCCTGGTGTGGCTCGGGCGTATGCGTCCGGATCTGCTCGACGCGCTCGCCATGGTGTCGTTCTGGTGGAAGCTGCTTGCGTTCGGGCTGCTCGCGACCGTCGCAACCGTGGTCGCGGTGCGCTCGTTCCACCCGGCGGGCACGCCGCGGCCGGGGCTGCGGATCGCCGCCGGCATCGCGCTCGCCGCGCTGGCCGCCGGGTGGCTGGTCGACGCGGCCCGGCCCGGCGTCGGGGCGCTCGTCGACCGGCTGAACTGGCGCCACGGGATCCCGTGCGTCGGCGAGATGATCGTCTGCGCGGTGCCGATCCTGCTGGCGCTCGGGCTCCAGATGCGCCGCGGCGCACCCACGGACCCGCGCGGCACGGCGGTTGCCGTCGGTCTGGCGGGGGGCGCCGCGGGCGCCTTCGTCTTCGCCTTCACGTGCCCCTATGACGATCCGCTGTACATCGCCGTCTGGTACGCCGCGGGAATGGTAGCGATCGCCGCCGCCGCGCGGCTGGTCCTTCCCGCGATCACGCGTTGGTGAGGCGGCGCGGCCGATGTAACCGGGATCGGGCCGCGGGCGAATAGTTTCGCACGGCGCGCACCGGGATCGTCCGTCCGTGCGCGCGTCCGCCGCGAGGAGGCTCACCCCATGCGACTCGTCCTGCTGGCCGGCGTTGCCGCCGCATTCGCCACTGCCGCGACCGTCTCTCCGGCGGTCCGTGCGGCCGACGCCGGCCGTCGCGTCGTCATCGAGCTGTTCCAGAGCCAGGGCTGCTCGTCATGCCCGCCGGCGAACGCGAACCTGAACGCGCTCGCCGACCGCCCCGACGTGCTCGCGCTGTCGTTCGGCGTCACCTACTGGGACCATCTCGGCTGGAAGGACACCTTCGCGAAGAAGCAGTTCACCGACCGGCAATGGGACTATGCCCGCGCCCGGCGCCGCGGGTCGGTGTGGACGCCGCAAGTCTATGTCGACGGGCGCAGCGATGTCGTCGGCAGCGACCGCGCGGAACTCGACGCCGCCGTCAAGGATGCCGCCGCCGGAGCGGCGGCGGCGCCGGATGTCCGGATCACATCGGACCGCGTCACGATCGGACGCGCCGGGGCGGCGGCCCCGCCCTCGGGCGGCGCCGACGTCTGGCTCGTCCGCTACGATTCGCGTATCGTCCAGGTGCCGGTCAAAGCCGGCGAGAATGGCGGGCGCACCCTGCCGCACCGCAACGTCGTGCGGGAACTGGTCCGGCTCGGAAGCTGGACCGGAGAGGCGGCGAGCTTCGATGTGCCGCAGCCCGGACAGGACGGGCTGTCGACCGCGGTGCTCGTGCAGGCCGGAACCGGCGGCCCGATCCTCGCCGCGGCGCGCGGCTGACCGCCCGGAAAAGAGAGTCATCACAAGAAGGTGATGGCTGTAACGGCGCACCGGTTCCGTGCGAAAGTGCCGCCGACAGCGCTCGACGCAATCGGCGGCGGGGCGGTGTCGATCAGAACGGCCGCCGATGCTGCGGCCAAGAGGAGGGAGACACATGTCGAAGTCACGATTGACGGTTGCCGCCGGTGCGGCAGCGCTGCTTGCGGCGGTTGCGATGGCGGCGCCGAGCTTCGCCCAAGACACGATGCAGTCCACCGGCTCGAAGACGGGCAATCTGAAGCCGTCGTCCGGCGCCATGAAATCAGACGCGATGAACTCCGGTAAGGCGAGCTCCGACACGTTGAAGGCGGACTCGGAAAGGGCGGGCAGCAAATCGGGCAGAAGGAAAGCGTCGTCCGGCGCCATGAAATCGGGCACGGCAAACTCCGGCGCGATGTCGTCCGACACGATGAGTGCCGGCTCGAAGTCGGGCAGAGATAAACAACAGTAGCGGGCGCAGGGCGGCCCGGCGCGGCGGCGAACTGACGAGCGCCGGGCGTCGGGTTGCGATATCGGGAGACCGGCGGTGCTCGCCGGTTTCCCGTCCGGCTCCGTCGCGGAGACCTTGAGATGTCGGAAAGCACCGAGACGCCGGGCGCTGCCGTTCCGGCCGCGCCGACGCTTGCTGCCGCCGGGGCCGGGCGTCGCGTGATCCACCGCCATCGCGTCACGACGCGGATCTGGCATTGGGTCAACCTCGTCGCGCTGACCATCCTGCTGATGAGCGGCCTGAACATCTTCAACGCCCATCCGCGCCTCTACTGGGGCCAGTTCGGCGCCGACTCGGACCGGCCGTTCCTCGAACTCGGCGCGCAGGGATCGGAGGACGACCCGCGGGGCTTCGCCGAGATCCTGGGCCATCGCATCGGCACGACCGGAATCCTCGGCGTCTCGGCGGGGCCCGACGGCGATCCGCTGATCCAGGGCTTCCCGTCCTGGTCGACGCTGCCGAGCTGGCGCGACCTCGCGACGGCGCGGCGCTGGCACTTCTTCTTCGCCTGGATCTTCGTCGCCAATCTGGCGGCGTATCTCGCGGCGGGTCTGCTCAACGGGCATTTCCGCCGCGACATCGCCCCGCGACGCGACGAGCTTCGGCCGCGGACTCTGGCGCATCACGTCGTCGACCATCTGCGGCTCCGTTTCCCGCGGGGCGAGGCGGCGCGGCACTACAACGTGCTGCAGAAGCTCGCCTATCTCGGCGTGATCTTCGTCGCGCTGCCGCTGATGGTCCTGACCGGCCTGACGATGTCGCCCGGCATCGACGCGGCGGCGCCTTGGCTGCTCGACCTGTTCGGCGGCCGGCAGTCGGCGCGGACGCTGCATTTCCTCGTCGCCGGGTCGATCCTTTTCTTCGTCGTCATCCACCTCGCCGCGCTGCTGGCGGTC
>DASWRT010000527.1:0-9313 GCA_036403035.1 Allostellaceae bacterium
GTCGGTAATCGAATCGCCGAAGGCGACGACGGCCTGCGTGTCCGGCGGCGACGCCATGTCAACTGCGTCGAGGAAGTACCAGGAGGTTGTGCTGAACGGAAATCCGGTCTCGTCTTCCGCCTGTCCGATCGCTCCGGCGCCCGGTCCGGTCAGGTAGGACGTGGTCAGCGCCTTGGCGTGCCACGTCATCGGACCGCTTTCGCCGGCCAGGTGGAAGCTCACGGCGAGCTTGCGCCCGGCAAGCTCGGGAGCAGCCGGATTGCGGACGAACGGCAGGGCGACCGGGTCGCTCCAGGCCGACCCGCCGGGCGGCACGGTGACGCTGCGCGCCCCGCGAAAGCCTACCGGCCGATTGCTGCCGGGGACGAGGGCCGCGCCCGACATCTGCAACCCGACGAACACGCCGTCGAACGTCACCGGTGCGGTGCCGAGAGCGTTCGACAGACGGAGGCGCAGCTCCCGTCCCCAGATGTCGGGACGTACTATGAGGCGAAAGCTCTGGTCCTGAGCGCCGCGTTCGGCCGAGGGGAAGGCAAAGCGCAGATCGGGTTGCGCCGACGGGTTGCCGACGGGATAGGGTCCCTGCACGGACCCCGCCCAGCTGACCACCCAGTTCCGTCCTTGCTCCGCTGCGACGGCGGCGGTCGAGGCGGCGAGCAGCAGGATAAGGAACACGACGGCGGCGGCCGCTCTCGATAAAAGCGGCCGGTGCTTCACGTCCGGCAGGCGCATCCCCCATCTCCCCGAGATTCGAGGCGGCGCATTCCGGCCGCTTCCGGCCGTCGATGATGCACCGGCCCGGCGGGGCGCAGCAATGCGGGAACGGGCGTATGAGCGATGCCTAACCGGCGAACGGCATTTCGGGCAGGCCGCGGACGCCGGGGCGGATCCGCAGCACGGACCCGGCCGCGGGCTCGGCGGCGAGCCGTTCGGCGGACAGGCCCTGGCGCGCGCTCGTGACATAGAGCGTGCCGAGATCGTCGCCGCCGAAGGCGGGGCAGGTCGGCTGCGACACCGGCAGGCGGACGATCCGGTCGAGCGTGCCGTCCGGCGCGTAGCGGGCGAGGCAGGCGCCGCCCCAGCGTGCATTCCAAAGATATCCCTCGGCGTCGACCGTGGAGCCGTCCGGCACGCCCGGCTCGTGCTCGCCGAGGCGGCAGAACACACGGCCGCCGCCGACCGCGCCGGTGGCCGGATCGTAGTCGTAGGCGAGGATCTCGCGGCGCGGGGAATCGGCGAAATAGAGCGTCCGCCCGTCCGGCGCGAAGCAGATGCTGTTCGCGGTGCTGATCCCGGCGAGCACGGCGGTCACGGTCAGGTCGTGGTCGAAGCGGTAGAGCGCGGTGAGCGCCGGTCCATGCTCGACATGGCCGCCGACGAGGAACCGGCCTTGCCGGTCGCAGCGGGCATCATTCAGCCGCGTGTGCGGTGACCGCGCCTCGACATCCGCGAGGCGCTCGATTTGTCCGGTCGCGGGATCGAAGGCGGCAATCCCCGTAGCCAGGGCCACGATCAGGCTGCCGCCGTCCCGCCGCGGCGTAGCCGCGGCGATGCGCTCCGGCCGCCGCCAGGTTCGCGGCTCAGGCGGCGGCGTCTCCGCCGCGGCGTCCTCCGGCACAAAGCGCCACAGCTCGGCGCGCTCGATGTCGACCCAGTAGAGCGCGTGCTCCTCGGCCGACCACAGTGCGCCTTCGCCGAGCACGTTGGCGCAGGCGACGGCGATCCCGACGCTGCCGTCGTCTTCATTACTGCCGCCCGGCGGCGTGGAAATCGAGGTCAAGGGCTGATCGTCTTCGGCTGATCGTCGTCGCAAGGGAAGCGAGTAGCGCGGCCAGCCCGCGGCGTGGCTTGCGCGGCGGACCGATCCGTTTCCTGAACGACCGGCGGCGGCGCGTGTTCCGCGCCGCCGCCTTTGCCGCGCGACGCCTGCCGCGCACGTTCCTCACCGATACGCGCCGCCGCCTTCGGGCGCCCGCATCATGGTGCGCCGCAATAAAACGATCAGGCGTGCATGAACAGGTAAATGACGATAAGAACGGTCAGCGGAACGCCCAGGAGCCAAGCGAGAAAATACGGCATCTCAACTCTCCAATCCGTTCCGGCTTTACGCCGGGATGTTGTGAACCAGGTAGATGCGTTTGCATCGGGCCTCACATTGTAAAACAAGCGCCGCAAGAATTAGTTCGATTTCTCGGAAACGGGGTCGGCGAAATGCGGCGTTCCAGGTGCGCAGGGGGGCTCGCCATTCGGAGGCGAGTTGCATAGAATGCCGGCCGGTCGTAATTACCTTTCTGTTTCGATGGCTGTCATGGAAGAAGATTTCCACAGAATCAAGCGCCTGCCGCCCTATGTCTTCGCCGAGGTCAACGCGCTCAAAGCGAAGGCGCGAGCGGCGGGGCACGACGTCATCGATCTCGGAATGGGCAACCCGGACTCGCCGACGCCCGACCACATCGTCAAGAAGCTGATCGAGGCGGTGCAGAACCCGCGCAGCCACGGCTATTCGACCTCGCGCGGCATTCCCGGCCTGCGCCGCGCCTACGCGGCGTACTACGCACGGCGCTTCGGCGTCGAACTCGATCCGGAGACCGAGATCATCGCGACGCTCGGGTCGAAGGAGGGGCTGGCCAACCTCGCCCAGGCGATCACCGCGCCGGGCGACGTGGTGCTGGCGCCGAACCCCTGCTATCCGATCCATTCCTTCGGCTTCATCATGGCCGGCGCGTCGGTGCGCCACCTGCCGGTGGGGCCGGGCTTCGACTTCCTGACCGAGTTGAAGAAGGCGGTGCGGCACAGCGTCCCGGCGCCGACCGCGCTCGTTCTGAACTACCCGTCGAACCCGACGGCCGAGACGGTCGACCTCGACTTCTATGGCGAGGTCGTCGAGTTCTGCCGGCATCACAAGATCTTCGTGCTGTCGGACGTCGCCTATGCCGAACTCTATTTCGACGGGCGGAAGCCGCCGTCGATCCTGGAAGTTCCGGGCGCACGCGAGATCGCCGTCGAGTTCTCGTCGCTCAGCAAGACCTATTCGATGGCGGGCTGGCGGATGGGCTTCGCGGTCGGCAACGCCCGGCTGATCGCGGCGCTGGCGCGCGTCAAGTCGTATCTCGATTACGGCGCGTTCACGCCGATCCAGGTGGCGGCGACGGCGGCGCTCAACGGCCCCCAGGACTGCATCGAGGAGATGCGCTCGCGCTATCTCGGCCGGCGCGACGTGCTGATCGAGGGACTGCGGCAGGCGGGATGGAACGTGCCGTCGCCGGCTGCGACGATGTTCGCGTGGGCGCCGGTCCCGCCGCAGTTCCGCGAGATCGGCAGCCTCGCCTTCTCGAAGCTGCTGCTGGAGAAGGCGAACGTCGCGGTGGCGCCGGGCGTCGGATTCGGCGAGTACGGCGAGGGCTTCGTCCGGATCGCCCTGGTCGAGAACCGCCAGCGGCTCCGTCAGGCGGTGCGCAACATCAGGTCCTTCCTGCACGGACGCGGCGACGCGGCGACCGCGCCGGGCGGCGACGCGACGACGCTGCCGGTCAGCGACGCCGCGGAGTAGACGCGCCGCTGCTCGCCTGATGTTGCCCCCACCCCGACCCTCCCCCGCAAGCGGGGGAGGGAGAGATCGAGAGCAATTTCAGGGACATGGAAGCCCTCCGCCGCGTGTGGGGGAGGGGCGGGTGGGGCGTCCGGCCGGGCGCCGGCCTGTTGCTCTATGGGCCTGCGCCGTGGGGATCAGTCGAACAGCGCGTCGATGTCGCTCTGATTGATCGAGGCGCCGCCGTTCATGACCGGCGGCGGCGGCGGAGGCGCTTCCGCCGGGGGCGCCGGCTTCTCGGCCTGGATCTTGGCTTTCGGCGGAGCAGGGATCGGCGCCGGTGCCGGTGCAGGCGTCGGCGCTGCGGCCTTCACCGGCTTCGGCGGTGCAGGAGTTGCGGGCGCGGGTGCGGGCGCCGGAGCGACGGCAGGGGCGGGCGCCGCACCGGCGGCGGCGACATCGTTGAGGTCGGCGAGCAGGGCGTCGACGTCGTCCTGGCTGACGCCGTTCAGCGACGGCCCGTTCAGCAGATGCGCGTCCGGCCGCCGGTCCTCCTCCAGGTCCGTCATGCGGATCGGATGCGCCGCATCGACGCCCCAGATCTCGATCATCGTGTTGACGCGCTTCTCCAGGTAGCGGAGCGTGTTGACGACCTTGGTGGTCCGCTGGCCGGTGATGTCCTGGAACGAGCAGGCCGTCAGGATCTCGATCGTCTGCGCCTCGATCTCGCTCCGCACCGCGCCCATGTCGCCGTCGTTCGGCATGCGCCCGACGATCTCCTGGATCCGCTCGGCGGCGTTGAGGATGTCGTAGGTCGCGCGCTCGGTCGCGGTGACGATCGCGTCCAGCTCGCCCGTCGCCGCCATGATCCGGTTGTTGCCCGGATCGTCCGGGCGGAGCGCCGCGATCTCGTTGCGCGTCTGCTGGATGGTCGCGCTCATCTGCTGCAGCTCCTGCCGCAGGATCCGGATGTGCGTGCTGCTCTCGCCGCCGGCCTCGGCTCCCGGCCGGCGGCGGGGCGAGTCCCTCAGGTCGCGCACCAGCCGCCGCACCTCTTCGAGCGCGACGACCCGCGACCGCTGGTCGCGCATGCGGAGGAAGGCGCGGCCGCGCGCATTCGCGGCGAGCGTCTCCTCGATCGCGAGATATTCCTCCTCGTCGAGGTGCGGCAGGCGCTTCATAGCGGCCCCAGGACGCTTTCGATCTTCTTCTTCAACGTCTCGGCGTTGAAGGGCTTGACGATGTAGTTGTTGACGCCGGCCTGCTTGGCCGCGACGACGTTCTCCGTCTTGCTCTCGGCGGTGACCATGATGAACGGCATCGGCTTCAGCTTGGCGTCGGCGCGGACTTCCTGGAGCAGCTGCAGTCCGGTCATCGGCTCCATGTTCCAGTCCGATATGACCAGGCCGAAGCTTTTCTCGCGCAGCTTCCGCAAGGCATCCGCCCCGTCGGACGCTTCGTCGACACTGGTGAAGCCGATCTGCGTCAGCAGGTTTCGAATGATCCGCCGCATCGTGCTGTAGTCGTCGACGACGAGGACGGAGGAATTCAGATTGGCCAAGGCGACACTCCCACGGCGAAACTCATCGAGAATCGGGTCGATCGCAACCCGCGTTGAAATCGCGACGAACGCTACCGTGAGTTGGTAAAGCTTTCCTTGCGGCGGCACAGCAGTCGCGGCGGAGCGCCGTGGCGGACGCCGCCCCGGCGACAGCCGGCGCGGGGCGCAATTCACCCTGGATTTCCTGCATGGCCGCGCCCCAGAATGGCCGGCAACAAGACCATGGGGAGGAAGGAAGTCATGAGGACAGCGTTCGTTCTGGCCGGAGTGCTCGGCTGGCTTGCGGCGGCGCCGACGCCGGCCGGTGCGCAGCAGGCGCCGGCACCGGCGGAGCCGATCGTCATCAAGTTCAGTCACGTCGTCGCGCCCGACACGCCCAAGGGGCTCGCGGCGCGGCGCTTCAAGGAACTGGCGGAGCAGCGCACCAACGGCCGGGTCAAGGTCGAAATCTACCCGAACTCGCAGCTGTACAAGGACAAGGAGGAGTTGGAGGCGCTCCAGCTCGGGGCGGTGCAGATGCTGGCGCCGTCGGTCAGCAAGTTCGGCCCGCTCGGGGTCAAGGAGTTCGAGGTCTTCGACCTGCCCTACATCTTCCCGGACAAGGCGGCGCTGCGGCGCGTCACCGACGGCCCGATCGGCAAGGGGCTGTTCAAGAAGCTGGAGCCGAAGGGCATCGTCGGCCTCGCCTATTGGGACAACGGCTTCAAGGTGATGACGGCGAACACGCCGCTGCACAATCCGGACGACTTCCTCGGGCTGAAGATGCGGATCCAGTCGTCGAAGGTGCTGGAGTCGCAGATGAAGGCGCTCGGCGCGGTGCCGCAGGTGATGGCCTTCTCCGAGGTCTACCAGGGGATGCAGACCGGCGTCGTCGACGGCTCGGAAAACACCCCGTCCAACGTCTACACGCAGAAGATGCACGAGGTGCAGAAGCACCTCACCGTGTCGAACCACGGCTACATCGGATATGCGGTGATCACGAACAAGAATTTCTGGGACGGGCTGCCGGCGGACATCCGGACGGCGCTCGAAGGCGCGATGCAGGAAGTCACCGCCTACGGCAACGAGATCTCGCAGAAGGAGAACGACGACGCGCTCGCCGCGATCAAGGCGGCGGGCACGACAACGATCTACACACTCACCGACGCCGAGCGGGCGGCTTGGCGCAAGGCCCTGAGCAAGGTCAAGGACGAGATGGCCCCGCGCATCGGCAAGGACCTGATCCAGGAGATCGACAAGGAGACCGGCGCCGCCGGATAACCGGCGGTCCAGCCCCTCTCCCGGCATGTCACCCGGAAGGCGCGCGACGCTGCGCGGGCGCGCCTTCCGGGGAATCTATCCGCTACATCACGCCGAGCAGGCGCGGGAACCAGAGCGAGATCGCAGGGACGTAGGTAATGACGCCGAGGAAGAGCAGCATCGCGATCAGCCACGGCATCACCGCCACCGTCAGTTCGGTGATGCCCATGTTCGCGACGCCGCTCGCGACATAGAGGTTGAGCCCGACCGGCGGGTGGCACAGCCCCACTTCCATGTTGACGGCCATCAGGATGCCGAAATGGATCGGGTCGATGCCGAGCCGCGTCACCAGCGGCAGCAGGATCGGCGCCATGATCAACAGGATCGAGGTCGGCTCCATCACGTTTCCGGCGAGGAGCAGCACGATATTGACGATCAGCAGGAACGCCCAGACGCTGAACTCCTTACTGATCATCCATTCGGCCATCGCCTGCGGGATGTTCTCCGACGTCATCAGGAACGAGAACAGCACCGCATTGGTGATGATGTAGAGGAGCATCGCGCTCATGTTCGCCGAGTCGAGCAGTACCTTCGGCACGCGGCGGAGCGGCATGTCCTTGTAGACGAAGACCGCGATGACGAAGGCGTACACGGCGCTGACCGCGGCGGCCTCGGTCGGCGTGAAGGCGCCGCTGTAGATGCCGCCGAGCACGATGCCGACGAGGAGAAGGCCCCATAGGCTCTCCCGGAAAGCGTAGAAGCGCTCGGCCCAGGTCGCCCGCTCCATCCGCGGATACCCGTTCCGTAGCGCGATGAACCACGTCAGGGTGCCGAGAACGATGGTCAGCAGCACGCCAGGGATGACGCCGGCCATGAACAGGGCGCCGATCGACGTGTTGGTCGACACGCCGTAGAGCACGAGGATGATCGACGGCGGCACGAGGATGCCCAGCGCCCCGGACGTGGTGATCACCCCGGCGCCGAAGCGCTTGGGGTACCCGTGCTGCACCATCGCCGGCAGGATGATCGAGCCGATCGCGACGACGGTGGCGACGCTGGAGCCGGCGATGGCGGCGAAGAGCCCGCAGGCGACCACGCCCGCAAGACCCAGGCCGCCCGGCCAGTGGCCGACGAGCGAGGTCGTGAACTTGATCATCCGGCGGGCGACGCCGCCGTGCGTCAGGAAGTTGCCGGCGAGGATGAAGAACGGGATCGCCATGATCGAGAAATTCTCGATCCCGGTGAACAGCTTCAGGGCGACGCTGGCGATCGGCACCTGCGTCATCGTGAAGAGGAAGGTGAGCACCGTGAGGCCGAGCGAGATCGAAATCGGCATCCCGGTGAGCATCAGGGCGAACAGCAGCCCGAAGATGATCGCGGCGTTCATCGGGAGGCACCTCTCGCGGCGTCGGCGGCGGCAGGCATGGCGCCGGGAAGCGGGGTTTCAATGCCTTCGACATGCACGTGGCCGTGGGAGGGAAGCTCGCCGGTCCATGCGAACCGCCACGCCACCTGAAGGAAGCGGAAGCACATCAGATAGGATCCGGCCGGAATGGCGAGATAGACGAGCCACATCGGCAGTTCGAGGTCGGGCGAGGTCTGGTCCGTCTGCGACATGTTCCAGACGAAATTCGCCCCGAGCGTCCCGATGACGCCGGTGAACAGCGCGCCGCAGAGCAGGCCGAAGATAACGACCTTGCTGCGCACCGCGGCCGGCAGCTTGTTGATCAGCACGTCGACGCCGACATGGATGCCGGTCCGCACGCCGTAGGCGGCGCCGAACTTCGCGACCCAGATGAACATGTAGACGCACAGCTCCTGCGCCCATGTCAGGCTGATGTCGGCAAGGAAGCGGTAGACCGACCGCGCCGGGGCCATCAGCCACGGCACGTCGTGGGCGCGCGACCAGTTGATGACGTTCGCGACCGCGCCGATGCCGTAGCGGTGACAGACCGCGACGAAGATGATGAGTGTTGCGGCAGCCATCAGGGTGCCGATCAGGACCTCCTCGAGACGGTCGAGGATTCTCAACAGCATGACATACCTCCCCAAAACCGGCCGGCCCTCTCGGAGGAGGGCCGGTACGGCACCATTAGCGCCTTCGAGTTTGCACGGATAAGCCCGGCATCGTGCCGGGTTCCCCCGCCCAACCCTCCCCCGCAAGGGGAGAGGGCTTCAAACGGCGTCGTCTCGCCATTTCTTCCTCCCCTTTGCGAAGGAGTGTCGGGAGTGGGGGAACCCGCGTCGAGCGTTTCCGAGTCCAAGCGCAATCCGCACCAGAACGGCGCCGGTCAGTTGTTCTCGTTCTTCATGCCCGTTTCTTTATAGATCTCGGCGATGATATCCTTGCCGACGCGGCTTGTGTTCTCCTTGTGTACGGGAAGGAGCACCTTGATCCACGCCTTCTTCTCGTCCGGCGTCAGCTCGTAGAACTCGGTCTTCCCCGTCGCCTTCATCGCGGCGAGCGCGCCGTCGTTCTCCTTCTGGGAGATCTCGTTGGCGTACGCAGTCGCCTCGGCCATCGCCTTTTCGAGCTGGCCGCGGACCGTGGCGTCGAGCCCGTCCCAGAATTTCTTGTTCACGATCACGGCGTAGCCGAGATAGCCGTGGTTCGAGAGGGTCGCGTACTTCTGCACCTCGTTCATCTTCTGCGTGTACATGTTCGACGGCGGGTTCTCGGTGCCGGCGACGACGCCGGTCTGCAACGCCTGATAGACCTCGGAGAAAGCCATCACCTGCGGCACCGCGCCGAGCGCCTTCATCTGCGACTCCAGCACCTTCGACGACTGGATCCGCATCTTCAGCCCGAGGAAGTCGTCCGGATTGTGCAGCGGCCGGTTGGCGCTCATGATCTTGAAGCCGTTGTCCCAGTAGGCGAGGCCGACGATCCCCTTCGGCTCCAGCTTCTTGAACAGATCCTTGCCGATCGGACCGTCCGTCACCTTCCGCAGCGCCGCCGTGTCGGGGAAGATGTAGGGAAGGTC
>DASWRT010000528.1:0-18946 GCA_036403035.1 Allostellaceae bacterium
GCTGCCGCGACGGTGACGGCGATCTTCTTGCGGGGAACGATGCGGTCGGGCTTGTTCATGCTCGGAAGTGCCTGCGGCTCGAGGTAGCGCATAGATTGGGCGGACATTTCGGCCTGTCATCCATCGGCGCCAACCTACCAGACTTGCATCGCGGACCTAATTTATCGGCGGCAGTGCGGCAAAGGTCCATAGAGGAGGCAGTCATGGCGGTACGGACATCCGATGCGGAATGGCGCGGCGCGCTGAAAGACGGGCAAGGCAAGGTGAGGCTCGGCAGCGGCGCCTTCGAGGGCAGCTACTCCTTCCCGTCGCGCTTCGAGAACGGGCAGGGGACGAATCCCGAGGAACTGCTCGCGGCCTCGCACGCGGCCTGCTTCGCAATGGCGCTGTCGCACGGGCTGGCGCAGGCCGGGCATCCGCCGACCCGCGTGCACGCCACGGCGAAGGCGCATCTCGGCGCGGTCGAAGGCGGGTTCGCGATCACGTTGATCGAGCTGGAGGTCGAAGGCGACGTGCCGGGCATCGACGCCGCGACGTTTCAGCAGCAGGCGGACGCTGCGAAGCAGGGGTGCCCGATCTCCAAGGCGCTCGCCGCCACGAAGATCACGCTGAAGGCGTCGCTGAAGCAGGGCTGAGTCGCGGCCCGGTTCGTGGCGGCGGCGCGGCGAGCAGGTCCGCGTACAGCGCCGCATAGCGCTTGGCGGAGGCGGTCCAGCCGACGTCCTGGGCCATCGCGCGGCGCTGTATGCGCCGCCACGTATCGCGGTCCGGAAAAAGATCGAAGACGCGGTCGAGCGTGGCGTTCAACGCCCAGTTCGCCGCGGCATCGAAGACGAAGCCGGTCGCCGTGCCGGCGGCGAGCGCCTGCGGCGTCGCGTCGGCCACCGTATCGGCGAGTCCCCCGGTGCGCCGCACCAGCGGCAGCGTGCCGTAGCGCAGCCCGTACATCTGGGTAAGGCCGCACGGCTCGAAGCGCGACGGTACCAGGATGACGTCGCCGCCGCCCTGGAGCCGGTGCGAGAAATCCTCGTCGTAGCCGAAGCGTACGGCGACGCGGCCGGGGTTCGCCGCTGCGGCGGCGCGGTATCCGTCCTCCAGCACGGCGTCGCCGCTGCCGAGCACCGCAAGCTGCCCGCCGCGGGCGAGCAGATGACCGAGCGAGGACAGGACGAGGTCGAGCCCCTTCTGCACCGTGAGACGGCTGACGACGACGAACAGCGGCGCATCGGACCGCGCTTCCAGGCCGAGCTCGGCCCGGAGCGCGGCCTTGTTCGCCGCCTTCGCGTCGAGACTGTTGGAATCGTAGCGCCGATCGAGCCGCGGATCGGTCGCCGGGTTCCACTCCGCCTCGTCCACGCCGTTGAGGATGCCGACGAGGTCGCCGGTGCGGGTGCGGAGCAGCCCGTCCAGCCCCATGCCTCCGTCCGGTGTCTGGATCTGCTGCGCGTAGGTCGGGCTTACCGTGGTCAGCCGGTCGGCGTAGAATAGGCCGGCCTTGAGAAAGCCGACCTTTCCCCAGTACTCGACGCCGTCGACTGCATAGCTCTCCGGCGGCAGGCCCACCTCGCCAAGGACCGTCGCCGGGAACAGGCCCTGGAAGGCGAGATTGTGAATCGTCATCACCGTGCGCATGCCGGAATGGCCGGAACCCCATTCCAGATAGGCCGGCGTCAGCCCGGCCTGCCAGTCGTGGCCGTGGACGATGTCCGGCGTCCAGCCGCCGACCCCATCGGCGTCGTCGAGCGGATCGTGGAAGCAGGCGGCGGCGCGGCTCAGGGCGGCGAAGCGCAGGTGGTTGTCCGGCCAGTCGAGTCCGTCCGGGCCGAGATAGGGGTTGCCGGGCCGGTCGTAGAGCGCCGGTCGGTCGAGCACGTACATGGGCACCCCGGCCGGCGTCACGCCGCGGCGCAGCTCGCCGTACAATGCCTCGCTCGCGGCCAGCATCGGCGGATATCCGGGGACGAGGAGCCGCACGTCGAAGCCCAGCGCACGCAACGCCACCGGCAGAACCCCGCAGACGTCGGCCAGCCCGCCCGTCTTGACGTAGGGATACAGCTCCGACGCGACGAACAGGATCCGCGGCGCCGGCGCCATCACGCCGTCGTCGTCGTGGTGGCTGCCGTTTCGCCGAGGCGGGCCAGCATGTCGCGTGTGATCAGCGTCACGCCGCCTTCGGAGCGGTAGAAGCGCCGGGCATCGGCCTCCGGATCCTCGCCGACGACGAGCCCCCGCGGAATGGTGCAGCCGCGATCGATGATCGCCTTGGTGATCCGCGCATGCCGCCCGACTTCGACTTCGGGCAGGATCACCGAGTTGTCGATCCGGGCGTAGGAATTCACCCGCACCGTCGAGAACAGCAGCGACTGGCGCACCGACGCGCCGGAGATGATGCAGCCGCCGGAAACGAGGCTGTCGACGGCGAAGCCGCGCCGGTCGTTTGTGTCGTGCACGAACTTCGCGGGCGGAAGCTGTTCCTGGTAGGTGAAGATCGGCCAGTTCGCATCGTACATGTTCAGCGCGGGGCTGATCCGCGTCAGGTCGATGTTCGCCTCCCAGTAGGCGTCGATCGTGCCGACGTCGCGCCAGTAGGGCTCGGCGCCTTTATGGCTGAAGATGCAGCTTCGCTGGAAGCGGTGGGCGATGACGCGGGCGCGCGGCACCAGATAGGGGATGATGTCGCGGCCGAAATCGTGGCTGGAGTTCTCGTCCTCGGCGTCGCGCTGCAACTCGTCGAAGAGGAACCCGGCGTTGAAGATGTAGATCCCCATGCTGCCGAGCGACTGGTCCGGGTTTCCCGGCAGGCCCGGCGGGTCCGCCACCTTCTCCAGGAAGCCGGTGACGCGGTCCTCCTCGTCGACGGCCATCACGCCGAACGCGCTGGCCTGGGCGCGCGGCACCTCGACGCAGGCGACCGTTACGTCGGCGCCCTTCGCGATGTGCTCCTCCAGCATCGCGCCGTAGTCCATCTTGTAGATGTGGTCGCCGGCGAGGATCAGCACGTAGGCCGGGTGCCGGGCGCGTAGAATGTCGAGATTCTGGCGAACCGCGTCGGCGGTCCCCTTGTACCAGGACACCTCGTCGATCCGCTGCTGCGCCGGCAGCAGCTCGACGTACTCGTTCACCTCGCCGCGCAGGAAGCTCCAACCGCGCTGCAGGTGGCGGAGCAGGCTGTGCGACTTGTATTGCGTCAGCACGTCGATGCGGCGGAAGCCCGAGTTGAGGCAGTTCGACAGCGTGAAGTCGATGATCCGGAACTTCCCGCCGAAATAGACGGCAGGCTTCGCGCGGTGATCGGTCAGCGCCTTGAGGCGGCTGCCGCGCCCACCGGCGAGGATCAGGGCGATCGCGTGGCGCGGCGCTTGTCGGATGTCGCGGAGGTCAGCCATGGCGGGACATAAACGTTCGGCGCGATGTTTCGGCTGACAGAAAAAAGCTACAACGGACTTCCCAATTGGAGGTAGTCCGCCGCCGCCGGCTGTCGGCCGACGGCGTCACACGATCCGCTCGGCGAAGGGGAGCCTTCCGTCCGGTGCGCTCCCTTCGATCTCGATCACCCAGAGGTCCGGGTCGCGCGAGCGCTGGCGCTCGATGTAGGCGTCCGCGGTCGCCTCGTCGACCGGCGCCGGGCCGGTGCCGCGCATCAGCACCAGCTCGCCGTCGAGCGTGCGCGTCTGGGTAAGGACCGTGCAGGTGCGGTCGCGCGCCAGCAGCTTCACCAGGATCGCGCCGGAGTCGGGATCGCCCTTGCGCAGCACGATCGCCGGTACCGCGACGAGGTCGCAGCGCCGGACGACCGCCTGCACCCAGAGCGCGCTCTTGAGCTTCGCCGCCGTCATGAAGCGGAAGTTAGGAGACCGCGCCGCGCCAGGTTGCGCATCAGCGCCATCGCGCCGAACTCCCAGCGCGGGATGCGGTCGCTGGTGCCGACGCGGTTGACCAGCGCGCCGAGCCGGGGCGTCGAGATCGTCACGATGTCGCCCGGCTTGTGCGTGAAGCCCTCGCCGGGCGCGTCGCGGTCCTCGGTCGGCGCGAACATCGTCCCGAGATAGAGCACGAGCCCGTCGGGATACTGGTTCGTCGCGCCGATCGCCTGCGCCGCGAGATCGGTCGGATCGCGGCTGATCATCCGCATCGAGCTGCGCCCGGTGAGGACGAACTGGTCCGGCCCGTCGACGCGCAGGTCGACCTCCGCCTGCCGCACGTCCTCGATGTCGAACGTCTCGTCGAACAGGCGGATGAACGGACCGATCGCGCTCGACCCGGTATTGTCCTTGGCGCGTCCGAGGAGCAGGGCGCTGCGTCCTTCGACATCCCGCAGATTGACGTCGTTGCCGAGCGTCGCGCCCTGGATCCGGCCGCGCGCGTCGACGACGATGACGATTTCCGGTTCGGGGTTGTTCCAGGTCGAGCCCGGATGCAGCCCGATCTCGGCGCCGACCCCCACCGACGCCATCGGCTGGCATTTCGTGAAGATCTCGGCGTCCGGCCCGATGCCGACTTCCAGATACTGCGACCACAGCCCGCGCCGCTCCAGCGCCGCCTTGAGCCGCGCCGCGTCCTCCGAACCCGGCTTCACCGCCGAAAGGTCGGCGCCGATCTCGGCAACCAGCGCCTGCCGCACCTCCTGCGCCCGCACCGCTTCGCCGCGCGCCTGCTCCTCGACGACGCGTTCCAGCAGGCTGGAGGCGAACGTGACTCCCGCGGCCTTCACCGCCTGGAGGTCGATCGGGGCGAGGAACCAGGGACGGAAGCGGTCCTGGCCGCCGGGCGCGGCGGCCATCGCGCTATTGGCGAGGATCTCGTCGACCGTGCCGAGCCGCTCGCCGGCCGCGCCGCGCAGCAGCGCGACCGGGTCGGGTTCGTTCATCAGCGCGGCGACGGTCGGTGCGGCGCGGGTCACGTCCTCGACGCCGCCGTCCTTGCGGACGACGACGACCGAAGGGCCGTCTAGGTCGGGTCGCCAGACGCGGCCGACGAGCGTGCCGGCCGCGCCGTCGGCGGGCAGGATCTGCGAAGCGGTAAGCGTGGCGTCCATGAGCGTTCCTCCCATGCCCGATGTAGCACGTGCTCGGTCGGGCGGGGAGGGCGGAGCTTGCGGCGGCGTCAGATCAACGGCCGTTGAGCTTGCCTCGTCGCCCGTTGGCCAAGTACGCGCGGGTTTCAGACGATGCCGAACAGCAGGCCGGCGCCGACGACGGCGAGGGCGGCCCCGGCCCAGGCCGGCAGAGGCGGACGCCGGCCGCTGACGAGCCAGAGCAGCGGCAGGAGCATGACCGGCGTCGTCGATGCCAACGTCGTCACCACGCCGACCGTGCCCTGCCGCAGCGCGACGAGCAGCAGCGTCATTCCCGCGCCCATGCCCAACGCGCCGCTCAGCGCGGCCAGCCCGAGGACATGCGTGGTCGGCGGTCCATGACCGCGAAAGCGGGGCAGGGCGGTCAGCGCGATCAGGCACACGAGGGCGACTGCAATCCGCACGCACGCCGCCGCTGCCGGATCGATGCCGGCCTGCATGACCGGCCGCACGATCAACGCCGCCGCCGCCTGACCCAGCGCGCCGAGGAGGCCGAAGGCGATTCCGATAACGGGCAGTCCTTTGATCTCTTCCCACCGGTCCGATGCGGCGTTCAGCCCGTCGCGGTAGGCGATCGCGAGCCAGACGCCGCCTATGACCGCCGCCATCCCGGCGAGCTTTACCGCAGACAGTCGCTCGCCCAAGATCAGAAAGCCGAGAATCGCCGCGATCGGTGCATTGGTTGCGTACAGCAACCCGGTCCGGCGAGGCCCGATACGCGCCATCGCGGCGTAGATCGCCGTATCGCCGGCGACGATGCCGATCAATCCGGACAGCGCAAGCGCGGCGAGGTCGCCATACGACAGGGCGGGCCAGCCGCCGCCGACCGCGGCCGGCGCCGCGAGCAGCGCGAGCGCCGCGAGGAGGCGCCATCGGTTGAAAGCGAAAGGGCCGAGATGGCGCGTCGCCGGCGCCGCGACGAGATTGCTCACGGCGACGGAGAGCGCCGTTCCGAGGGCGGCGGCCTCCGTCATCGACGGCATAAGGATTTCCTCATTCGCGATCGCGGCGGACGGATCTCGTTGGTTCAGGATCGTCCTGTCCGCTACCGGAACCGCCGGGCTCTCCCCCGCTCAGGATAGCATCGCCCGGTCGATGCGGATCAGCGCCCCAGCGGGTGGGGCGCTGCCGTGGTCTTGCCGGCCGGCTTGGCCGGCGCCATCGATCGTGCGATCAGCCGCGCGTCAGCGACGCGCCCTGGATCTGCACCACCTCAAGCATGTGGCCGTGCGCGATCCGGCCCTCGCCGTCGCCCTCGGCGAGGCCGACATGGCCATAGTCGAGCGCCTGTGCGATGCGCTGCTCCGATACTTCCGGATCATAGGAGAACGTGACCTCGATCCCGAGGCCGCCCTTGTTCAAGATGTTGGCGTTGTAGACCGCCGAGAAGCCGTACCATGTGCCGTCCATGACATGGTTCCAGGCGGCTGTCGTCTTCGGGTTCGCCGTCGGCGCGAAGCCCTGCAGCGGCTGGCCTGTGGCGAGGTCGACGAAGCGCAGGCTGCGAATCGCGATGCGCGTGTCGGACTGCGCCTGATCGGACAGGCGCAGTCCAACGACGCAGTTCGTCTTCCGCACCATCATCGTGCAGTCATATTCCGAGATGACGGCTTTGCCGGTGCCATTCTTCTCCAGGGTGATCTTGACCTTCGGCTGACCCGCCGCCATGCAGGCGTGCGCATCCTTCGCATCGGTCATGCCGTAGAGTGCGGCAACGAGCGCGGCCAAGCCGATCTTTGTCCAGAGCTTCACGATTTCCCCTCCTTTTTGAGCCCGCCGGCCGACCGGCAGGCACCTGCAGCCGCTTCCTGGATATCCGATCGCATGCGCTGCGCTTGCTATCGGCAGGTGTTTCCTTCCGCTTGAAAATTCGGTGAGGTCGCCGCATCAACCGATGCAACCCCTGACCAAACAGATGTGAAAAGCATACACCATTCGTTACTTTTACCTCGCCTGCCTATGGATGCAAGGCGTAAAAGCGGCGTTGAAATTACTTTAATCGTTTACGGATACCGCTCGTTGGGAGAAAATCGGCATCACCCGTCGGGATGCACTTATGCAATCCGCCGAAACAGGTGCTTGCGCGCAAAAAAACACCTTTGACTAGGGGGACATGAGTGTCATGCAGCATATAAGGTGCATGCCAGGGCGGCGTTGGCTGCCGTTGCTGGCCGCCGCCGCTATTGCCGTCGCCACGTGCGCCGCCGGTCGGGCACACGCCGCCGGCTCCGACGAGAACGTGGTCGTGCAGTGGAGCCGGGCGGCATTGCAGGCCGTGCGAGAGACCCAAGTAGGGCCGCCGATCGTCGCTCGCTCGCTCGCCATCGCCCATACCTGCATGTACGACGCCTGGACCGCCTACGACGACGTCGCGGTCCCGACCCGCCGCGCCGCCGCCGCCCGCCGGCCGCTGAAGGAGCGGACAGCGGCGAACAAGAGCAAGGCGGTGAGCTTCGCGGCGTATCGCTGCCTCTCCGACCAGTTCCCGTCACAGATCCCGGCGTTCAAGCTCCTGATGGCGCTTTGGGACTGCGATCCTGCCGATGCGTCGACCGATCCCGCGACGCCGGCCGGCGTCGGCAACACGGCCGCGCAGGCGGTGCTCGCCTTCCGCTGGCACGACGGCGCCAACCAGCTCGGCGACCTGCATCCCGGCGCTTATTCCGACTACACCGGATACGCGCCGGTGAACGCGGTGGATTCCGTCGTCGAGCCGAGCCGGTGGCAACCGTTGCGCGTGCCGAACGGGCGCGGCGGCTTTACGGTCCAGAGCTTCATGACGGCGCATTGGTGGACGGTGACGCCGTTCGCCCTGACCGCAGGCGATCAGTTCCGTCCCGGCCCGCCGGCCTCCTTCCCGGCGGAAAAGGCGCGCTACATCGATCAGGCGAAGCAACTCGTCGCCTACAGCGCCACTCTCACCGACGAGCAGAAGATGATCGCCGAGTACTGGGGCGACGGACCGTCATCGGAGACGCCGCCCGGGCACTGGTACATGTTCGGCCGGATGGTGTCGGAACGCGACCATCACTCGCTCGATGACGACGTGATGATGTTCTTCGCGCTCAGCAATGCGCTCTTCGACGCCGGCATCGCGGCGTGGGACGCCAAACGGTATTACGATTCGGTCCGGCCGATCACCGCCATCCGCTTTCTGATGCGGGACGACACGATCGAAGCCTGGGGCGGTCCGATCATCGGCACGATCGAGTTGCCGGGCGCGAACTGGGAGCCGTACCCGATCGCGGCGCTGACGCCGCCCTTCCCGGAATACGTGTCCGGCCACAGCACCTTCAGCGCGGCGGCGGCCGAGGCGCTGCGGCGCTTCACCGGCAGCGACGTGTTCGGCGGGTCTGCAGTCTTCCGCGCCGGCACGTCGCGGGTCGAGCCCGGCCACTGCCCGGCCTTCGACACCAAGCTCACCTGGGCGACGTTCTCCGACGCCGCCGATCAGGCCGGGATATCGCGCCGCTATGCCGGCATCCATTTCGCCGACGGCGACCTGGAGGGCCGGAAACTGGGCCGGAACGTCGGCGGCGCGGTCTGGGATAAGGCGAGCGCGCTGTTCCATCGCCAGCCGGCGGTGGCGGACATCAAGCGCGGCGCGGACCAGCGGCAGGCGTCGCGTTAGCCGGCGGCGGCGGTTCGCGCCGGCTATCGATGAGCCACTGGCCGCGGCGAGGCGATCCGTCCTGCTGCGGCCCCCTGCACGGCGCCGTCCCGCCGCAACCCGTCGAGCACGGCGGCGCATTTGTTGAGAAGGTGCCGTTGCAGCAGCGCAGGGAGGGGCGTGCCGTCGTTGGCGACCATCCCGTCCCTGGATGTGTCATGCTGCCGTGCAACCAAGGAGGGTGATCCTGCCAAATGCACGCATACCGTCCTGCCAATCCGAACAGACCGTTGAATTCTTTCCCCGCGATCCGGGGAGGAGTCGGCGTCTGCAACGGCCCGGTTTTCAGAGATCAGCTGATAGCGCTCCGGTCAACCGGCTTGGCGTGGAGATGCCAGCATGCGTCTCGTACAAATGACAGCGGAACCGGAGCGCCTATCGCTGATCTCCGTCTCGGCAGGCTGCCGCCCAGTTCACCAGTCAGAAAGTCAGATCCGATCACGTCGTCGAGATAGGCTGCGAACCGTCCTCTGCGTGATCGGCTCGCGACTTTTCAGAAGCCGGTGCAGTACTGGCTGACGTTTGCGAAGCCCGTAATATTGCCCGCTACGCTCGATTCGGCATCCAGGCAATTCAGGTCGAAGCCGCCATTGCTGGTTGCGGTGTTTTGCGGATCGTCAAGCAGCAGCCCGCTGCCGGATGTTAGTTGAACGCCATCCTTGCTGTTGCTGTTGACGGTCGTATTGATGCTGTGGACAGACGACTGCAGCTGGGCGAAGATGCCATATCCGGTGTTGTTGCTGATATTTGCATTTTCCAGCTCGATCTTTGATCCGAGAATGGCAGATATGCCGGCTCCGCCGTTCGGCGGCGCGTTGGGGCCCACGCCATTTCCGACGATGGTATTGACGTGATCGATATTGGGAAATTCATCCCCTGCGCCGATAAGTGCGATTGAAGCTCTAAGTTCGATGCCGAATGAGCCGTTGCCGGAGATGGTGTTGCCGCCGGCAACGTTGACGCCTGCCTCGTAGGCGGTGACGCCTGCGTGACCGTAGTGGGGGATGTTGTTCGTGCCGTTATTGGCAATCGTATTTTGGGCGATGGCGGCAAAGCTGCCGGCAGCTATGTGAATTCCGCTCGCGCCATTTCCGAATATTTGATTACCCCCCATGACGGCCCTGACATTGCCGCCGATAAACGCGGCGCTGCCAAAGACGGCCTGGACGCCGGCGAACGTATTGTTGGACACGACGCTATTCGTAATCGTGAAACTTGAATGAAGGGCGGCGGTCACGCCGAAGCGGTTGTTCGTAAGGGTGCAGTGGTCGATTGTGGCATCGGATGACTGGACTACGTTGATCGCTGCGCTGCTGGCATCCTGGATCGTGCAATTCCGCACATTGAGCCGCTGCACACCAGAGGCGACGATGCCCGAAAGACCTCCGACAATCGTGAAGCCGTCGATCGTCGCGCCGTCCGCTCTGACAAAAACGACTGGTCTGGTGTCATCGGCTGCGGTGATGGTTGCCCCGCTTGTCGTCACGAGCGTTACGTTCGGGCTTTGGATGGTCACGTTTTCGTGGCAAGCCCCGTTTACCGAAATAGTTATCGGATCTGCTTCAACTTGATCGAGAGCTTTCGTGATAGACTGACGTCCTGCGTCACAATCGACATAAATATCGGCTTGTTGCTGCTGATCCGCCCAAGCGGACCGCTCATTCAACGTGCCGCCCGACAGCAAAGTCCATAAGAAAAGCAATGGTATCGAGAAATTCCAACTAGCTATGTGCCGCATTATTCACTCCATTAACGAGGATTCATTTGTACTTTAGGCGATTACTTAAGAATCGTTGCAGTTTCGGCGACCAACCCGACGAGTCTGGCGCGGCGCAAACTCGCATACTGTCGGTTGATGCCAAGCGAGCGTGGCGAAAACGGCCGAGAGCCGCCCAGAGGGCGATCCGTACTGCCCTGTCGAAAGGATAGATACTTTTTTGCCTTTGTGCGACTATATTATCCCTATGAATATATTATATAGAACTAGCAGATATGATAAAGAGATACTTAGTTCCAGGAACGTGCTGGAAGAGTTGGCAAAAATATAACAAAGTGATCGTTTTATATGGCAAAAAATTATGTCCGTTTCGGGCGCCGCACCATACGTAAGCAATCGCCTATATGCAGCGAGCGGGGCCGCCGGCTTCACCTTGCCATCGCCTTTCAGCCGACTTTATTGGAGGAGAGCCACGATGAAAGGCTGGCCAGGCGCGTCGCCGACGGGGATCGTCCGTCGCGATTTTCTAGCTGCAACTGCGGCGCGGTCGCCTTTTGCGGTCGGAGATGCCCGGGAGCTCATGCGTTCCGCAAAGGGGAACTGCCCGCCCGTCTTCGATGGCAGGTAACGGGTCAAGCTTCTCGGTGGCGGGATCATTCGACCGCCGCGATTGCTCGGTCCCGCCGCAACCCGTCGAGCACGGCGGCGCATTTGTTGAGAAGGTGCCGTTGCAGCAGCGTCGACAGCCGCGCGCCGTCGCGGGCGGTGAGGGCGTTCAGGATCGCCTCGTGCTCGGCGACGGCGGCGGCCCAGCGCTCCTCCGACATGTTGGCGCGGTAGCGGGCGCGGCGGATGCGGCCGGCGAGGCCCTGGTAGGTCGACGAGAGCACCGGGTTGCGCGCCGCCGTCAGGATGCGCTCGTGGATCTCCTGGTTGAGCCGGAAATACTCCGGAAGCTGCCGGCGCATGTAGTGGGCGCGCATCTGGTGATGCAGCGCGGCGATCTCCGCCAGCTCGGCGTCGTCGATATTGGCGCAGGCGAGCGCTCCCGACAGGCCCTCCAGCGCGCCCATCACCTGGAACATATGCTCGACGTCGGCCTCGCTGAGCGTCGCGACCCGCGCCCCGCGGTTCGGCAGCAGCTCCACCAGCCCCTCGGACGCCAGCACCTTCAGCGCCTCGCGCAGCGGCGTGCGCGAGATGCCGAAGGTCTCGCACAGCTCGCGCTCGCCGAGCCGCGTGCCGGGCGCCAGCTCGCCCTCGACGATCAGGTCGCGCAATCTCGCGACGACCTTGTCGTGCAGGCTCTCGCGGGCGATCGCGAGCTTTCGCTGCGTTGCCGGCGGGGGCGGCGTCATGTCGTCCACCAGCGCCTCGCTCACGACGCGCTCCCCGCCGTCTCGACGGCGCGATCGAGGAGGCGGGCGAAATGCACCGCCTCGCGCCCGGCGCCGTCGGCGATCTGATGGCGGCAGCTCGTGCCGCCGGCCACCAGGATCGTGTCGGGCGCCGCCTCGCGCATCTTCGGCAGCACGCTCAGCTCGCCGATCCGCATCGACACCTCGCGGTGTTCCGCCTCGTATCCGAAGGCGCCGGCCATGCCGCAGCAGGTCGATTCGAACGTCTCGACCTCCAGTCCGGGAATCAGCCGGAGCGCCGCCGCGACGGCCCCCGCGGTGCCGAACGCCTTCTGGTGGCAATGGCCGTGCAGCAGCGCCTTCGCCGCTCCCACCGGGCCGAGCGCCACGTCGAAGCGCCCCGCGGCCCGCTCGGCGACGACGAACTCCTCCAGCAGCATCGCGCGCGCCGCGAGCGCCGTAGTGCCGGCGCCGGGCAGCATCGCCGCGAACTCGTCGCGCAGCGTCAGCAGGCAGGAGGGCTCCAGCCCGACGATCGCGATGCCGGCCGCGACATACGGGGCGAGCGCGTCGAGCGTCCGCCGCGCCTCCCGCCGCGCCTCGTCGACGAGGCCGGCCGACAGGAACGTCCGGCCGCAGCAGAGCGGACGGGAGTCTCCGGCGGGCAGGGCAGGGGCATGGACATAGTAGCCGGCGCGGCGGAGCAGCCGCTCGGCGGCGCGGGCATTCTCCGGTTCGAACCAGCGATTGAAGGTGTCGATGAGGAGGACGACGTCGCGGGTAGGGTCGAGGGTGGCGGTTGCGTGTTGTTGGCCGCTGGCGATGTTTCCACCCCCACCCCGGCCCTCCCCCTTAAAGAGGGAGGGGGATTGGTGATGCGAGAGGGAGGGGGCGTCGCCATCGAAACTCCCTCCCGCCTTGCGGGGGAGGGGCGGGGTGGGGGGTACTCCAGCCGCGACGTTCCGATACGGCCGCGCATGCCATTCCGGCAGCGGGCGCGCCGCGCTCAGGCCGGCGATCCGCTCGCCGAGCGCCGCCAGGAACGGCACGCGGTTGCGCAAATTCAGCAGCGGGCCGAGCCTTGAGGCGAGCGGCGCATAGCGAGGGAGATAGGCCACCAGCCGGTCGCGCAGCGAAAGCCCGTGCCGCTTCCGGTACTGGTACAGGAACTCGACCTTCATCCGCGCCATGTCGACGCCGGTCGGGCACTCGCGCTTGCAGCCCTTGCAGGAGACGCAGAGTTCCATCGTCTCCTTCATCGCCTCGGAGACGAGCGCGTCCGGGCCGAGCTGGCCGCTCACCGCGAGGCGCAGCGAGTTGGCTCGGCCGCGCGTCAGGTGCTGCTCATCGGATGTCGCGCGGTAGGACGGGCACATCACGCCGGGATCCGACTTCCGGCAGGCGCCGTTGTTGTTGCACATCTCGACGGCGCGGCCGAACCCGCCCCAGTCCGACCAGTCGAGCGTGGTCTCGATCGGCAGGTGCGCGTAGTCCGGCTTGAAGCGGAACAGGCTGCGGTCGTCCATCTTCGGCGGGCGGACGATCTTGCCGGGGTTGAACAGCCCTGCCGGATCGAAGGCGTCCTTCACTTCCTCGAAAGCGCGGGCGATCCGCGGGCCGAACATCGCCTCGTGGAACTCGGAGCGGACGAGCCCGTCGCCGTGCTCGCCGGAATGCGAGCCCTTGTACTCGCGCACCATCGCGAACGCCTCCTCGGCGATGGCGCGCATCTTCCGGACCTCGATCTCCTGCTTCAGGTTGATGACCGGGCGCACGTGCAGGCAGCCGACCGAGGCATGCGCGTACCACGTGCCGTCCGTGCCGTGCTTGCGGAAGATTTTGGTCAGGCGGTCGGTGTATTCGGCAAGGTCCTCCAGCCGCACCGCGCAGTCCTCGATGAAGGAGATCGGCTTCCCGTCGCCCTTCATCGACATCATGATGTTGAGGCCCTGCTTCCGGACCTCCCAGACCGCGCTCTGGAAGGCGGGATCGACCGCCTCGACCACCGCGTCGGGGTAGCCAAGGTCGCCCGTCAGCTCGACCAGTTGCCGGAGCCGGCGCAGATTGTCGTCGGCATCCTCCCCGGCGAACTCGACCAGCAGCAGCGCCGCCGGCTGGCCCTTCACGAAGCGCTCGACCACCGGGCGGAACATCGCGATGTCGCGTGATAGTTCGATCATCGTGCGGTCGACCAGCTCGACCGCCGTGGGGCCGAGCTTGACGATATGCTGCGCCGAGTCCATCGCGCCGTGGAAGGTCGGGAAGTGGCAGATCCCCAGGACCTTGTGCGGCGGGATCGGCTGGAGGCCGATCTCGATCTCGTTGAAGAAGGCGAGGGTGCCTTCGGACCCGACCAGCAGCTTCGCCATGTTGTGGCCGGAATCGTCGATCGTGTCGATGTTGTACCCGCCGACGCGGCGCATCAGCTTCGGGAAGCGCGTCTCGATCTCGTCCGCCTCGCGCCGGTGCAGCGCGCGCATCGTGCGGACGAGATCCCGGTAGCGCTCGGGGGCCACTTCCTCGCCGAAGTTGCCCGGCACCTCGCCGGCCCGAACGGCGGTGCCGTCGGCGAGCACCGCGTCGATCGCGCGGACGTTCTGCACCATGATGCCGTAGCGCAGGCTCCGCGAACCGGCGCTGTTGTTCGCCGTCATGCCGCCCAGCGTCGCGCGGCTGCTGGTCGACACGTCGACCGGGAAGAACAGCCCGTCCTTCCTGAGCGTCTTGTTGAGCCGGTCGAGCACGAGCCCCGGCTGCACGACCGCGCGCCGCGCCGCGGCGTCGACCGAGAGCAGCCGGTTCATGTGCTTGCTGCAATCCACCACGAGGGCGCGGCCGACCGTCTGGCCGCATTGCGAGGTGCCGCCGCCGCGCGGCAGCACCGGCACGCCCTCCTCCCGCGCGATCGCGATCGCCGCCGCGACGTCGTCGCGGTCCTCCGGCACGACGACCCCGACCGGCTCGATCTGGTAGATCGACGCGTCGGTGCTGTATCGCCCGCGGCTGAAGGCGTCGAACAGGACCTCGCCCTTCAGCTCGCGGCGCAGCCGATCTTCAAGGCCGGCGCCGCCTGCCCTCGGGCGCGGTGTCGGCGCGTCTCGCGACGGAGAGTCGAGCGGCATGACGTCCTCGATTGCATGCAGAATGGGGGATCGTAGCGCGTTCGCGTATCATCGCCAACCCAAGCTTTTCCTTTGTACCTCGCGAATTCGGGTTGGCAGATTTGCATTTTGCATGCAATCTGACCGGACACTCTCAGCTGAGGTCGTCGCGATGGTGCTGCATACCGGCAGGCATTTCCTCCAGATCCCCGGGCCGACCAACGTCCCGGACCGCGTGCTGCGCGCGATGGATTATCCGACGATCGATCATCGCAGCGCCGAGTTCGCCGCTATCGGACGCGAGGCGGTCGCCGGCATGAAGCGCGTCTTCAGGACGGCCGCGCATGTCGCGATCTATCCGTCCTCGGGCACCGGCGCGTGGGAGGCGGCGCTCGTCAACACGCTGTCGCCGGGCGACAAGGTGCTGATGGTCGAGACCGGGCATTTCGCGACGCTCTGGCGCGAACTTGCAAGCCGGCTCGGCCTGGATGTCGAGTTCATCCCCGGCGACTGGCGGCGCGGCGCCGATCCGGCGGCGGTCGAGGCGCGGCTTGCCGGCGACAAGGGGCATGAGATCAAGGCGGTCGCGGTCGTGCACAACGAGACCTCGACCGGCGTGACGAGCCGCATCCCCGAAGTGCGCAAGGCGATCGACCGCGCCGGCCATCCGGCGCTGCTGCTGGTCGACACGATCTCGTCGCTCGGCTCGATCGACTACCGGCACGACGAGTGGAAGGTCGACGTGACGGTGGCCGGCTCGCAGAAGGGGCTGATGCTGCCGCCGGGCCTCAGCTTCAATGCGATCTCGGACAAGGCGCTCGACGCGTCGAAGACGGCGAAGCTGCCGCGCTCCTACTGGGACTGGGGGCCGATCCTCGGCTCGAACCAGACCGGCTTCTTCCCGTACACGCCGGCGACGAACCTGCTCTACGGCCTCAACGAGGCGATCCGGATGCTGGAGGAGGAGGGGCTCGACGCGGTGTTCGCGCGGCATGCCCGCCATGGTGAGGCGACGCGCCGCGCCGCGCGGGCCTGGGGACTCGACCTGCTCGCGGTCGATCCGCGCGAGTACTCAAACGCCCTCACCGCCCTACTGATGCCGGACGGGTACGACGCCGACCGGCTGCGGCAGATGATCCTGGAGGCGTTCGACATGTCGCTGGGCGCCGGGCTTACGCGGCTCAAGGGCAAGGTGTTCCGCATCGGCCATCTCGGCAGCTTCAACGACCTGATGCTCGCGGGCACGCTCTGCGGCGTCGAGATGGGGCTGGCGCTCGCCGGCGTGCCGCACCGCAAGGGCGGCGTCGACGCGGCGATGGAGTATCTGACGACGCAGGCAATGCCGGCACAATCGGCGGTGGCATAACCAGCCAGCTTCAATCGACGGCTCCCAATGATCTCCCCGGACGGGGAGATCAGTGGGAGAGGGAACAAAACTGCGAACGGCCGTGCGAAGAAGGCCGGGAGGAGACGGACTGATATGACGACTATCTCGGGCAAGGGATTCGTCCGCGAGGCACAGCGCATGTGCGGCACCGCGACCGGGCGGGTGCTGCTGATGCTGTGCCTGATGTACTTCATCACCTACGTCGACCGGGTGAACCTCTCGACCGCGGCGCCGGTCATCAAGAAGGAGTTCGGGCTCAGCAACACCGAGCTGGGCTGGGTGCTGTCGGCCTTCGCCTATCCCTACGCGCTTTTTCAGATCGCGGGCGGCTTCGTCGGCGATCGGTTCGGTCCGCGGATGACGCTCGGCGTCTGCGGCTTCATCTGGGCAGTAGCAACCGTGCTGACCGGGTTCACCGGCGGCATCGCCTCGCTGTTCCTGGCGCGCGTGATGCTCGGCTTCGGCGAGGGCGCGACCTTCCCGACGGCAACGCGGGCAATGTCCAACTGGACGCCGAAGGGCGAGCGCGGCTACGCGCAGGGCATCACCCACTCGTTCGCGCGGCTCGGCAACGCGGTGACGCCGCCGGTCGTCGCGGCGCTGATCGCGTGGGTGACGTGGCGCGGCTCGTTCGTCATCCTCGGCCTCATCAGCGCCGTGTGGCTCGCCGTGTGGGTTCTGTATTTCCGCGACGATCCGAAGACCCACCGCGGCGTCAGCCGGAGCGAGCTGGAGATCCTGCCGGACTACGACACACGGGGCGGAAAAGCGAAGACTGCCGCCGACCGCGTGCCCTGGGGTCGTCTCGTGCCCCGGATGATGCCGACGACGATCGTCTATTTCTGCTACGGCTGGACGCTCTGGCTGTACCTCACGTGGCTGCCGAGCTATTTCGTCCAGGCGCACGGTCTCAACCTCAAGGACTCGGCGATGTTCTCGTTCGGCGTGTTCTTCGCCGGCGTGATCGGCGACACGCTGGGCGGCGTCGTCAGCGACCGCGTCTATCAGCGGACCGGCGATCTCGCCAAGGCGCGGCGCAACACGATCCTGATCAGCCTGATCGGCTCGCTGCTCTGCCTTCTGCCGGTGCTGTTCGTGCAGAACCTCGTCGTGCTCGCGTTCTGCCTGTCCGGCGCCTTCTTCTTCCTGGAGCTGACGATCGGGCCGATCTGGTCGGTGCCGATGGACATTGCGCCGAAGCATTCCGGCGTCGCCAGCGGCATCATGAACACCGGTTCGGCGATCGCTGCGATCGTCTCGCCGCTCGCCTTCGGCTGGATCACCGACGTCACCGGCAATTTCACCCTGCCGTTCCTCGTATCGATCGCGCTGCTGCTGGTCGGCGCTGGGCTGAGCTTCCTGATGCGTCCGGACATCCAGATCGCCGACGACGGGCCGGCCGCGGATACGCTCGCCCCGCAGGGCGGCGTCGCGCGGCCGGCGCGCTGACGCTCAATCCACCATTCGGCCAAGCGACGCGCCGGAGATCCTGCCGGAAGGCCGGATCTTCGGCGCCGCCGAGCCGAAGCGGCGGGTGATACGTTCTCAGCCGGACTGAACGCGCGAGCTGTCGATCATGGAGAGCCGGTCCGGCATGCCCTCGGCCGCCGGCTCGAAGCGGCCGGTGGCGGGGTTGCGCACCAGCAGGCGGCCGGTGGCGACGCCGAAATACGCGCCGTGCAGATGCAGCTTGCCGCGCTCGACCAGCGTGCGGATGCAGGGGAACGTCATCAGGTTCTGCAGGCTGAGTTCGACCGCCGCCAATTCGAGCCGGCGAAGATAGGCGTCGCCGTCGTCCTTGTCCCGCGGGCCGAGGCTCTCGGCGGCGGGCGCGATCTGCGACATCCAGCGGCCGATGAAATCGCCCGGCGAGAGCGGTTCGATCTCGTCGGCGAAGGCGCGGATGCCGCCGCAGAGCGCGTGGCCGAGCACGACGATATGCTTGATCCGCAGCGCCTGCACGCCGAATTCGAGCGCCGCGCTGGTGCCGTGATGCGAATCGCGGTCCGGCTCGTAGGGCGGCACCAGATTGGCGACGTTGCGCACCACCAGCAGCTCGCCGGGTGCGGCGTCGAAGATGACTTCCGGCGAGACGCGCGAGTCGACGCAGCCGATGACCATGATCTCCGGCCGCTGCCCCTTCTCGGCCAGCATCTCATAGCGGGAGCGCTCGCCGGCAAAGCGACCGCCAAGGAAGGCGCGATATCCTTCGGTAAGCCGTTCGGGAAACATGCGATCACCTCTCCGTTCGCCACACCGTAATGTCGTATGGCCAGTGCGGACAAGCGGCGTTAACGGACCCATAGCAGAACTAGATCCCGCGCTGAAGTGTGCCAGCGCCCGACGCCTGCTACGCCGTCGTGAACGGCGTGTCGGCGGCGGTCGCGAGCTTGGCGAGCAGCCGCTCGAAGGCCGCGCGCTCCTCAGGCGTCAAGGCGCTCAGCAGCCGCGCTTCGGCGCCGAGAGCGAGCGGCACGATCTCGGCGTAAACCGCGCGCCCCGCCGATGTTAGCGCTAACACGGCGCGGCGGCGGTCGGCCGGATCGATCTCCCGCTCGATCCGGCCGGCCTCGAGGAGGCGCGCGACCGCCCGGCTCACCCGCACCTTGTCCATCGCGGTGCGTTCGCAGAGCGCGTTC
>DASWRT010000529.1:0-8357 GCA_036403035.1 Allostellaceae bacterium
CGCAGCCCGACGAGCCGCTGCGCCTCCTCCGCCATCTCGGCCGCGGCAATGGCGCAGGCCGCGCCGAGCCCGACGCACAGCGGCGTCGGCAGCGTCCCCGACCGGACGCCCCGTTCCTGTCCGCCGCCATCGAACAGCGGCGCAAGGCGGACGCGTGGCCGACGCCGCACATAGAGCGCGCCGATCCCTTTCGGCCCGTACAGCTTGTGGCCGGAGATCGACATCAGGTCGATCCGCATCGCCTCGACGTCGAGCGGCACCTTCCCCGCCGCCTGCGCCGCGTCGGTATGGAAGAGCACGCCGCGGGCGCGGCAGAGCGCGCCGATCTCCGCGACCAGCTGGAGCACCCCGATCTCGTTGTTCGCCACCATCACCGAGACCAGCGCCGTGCGCTCGGTCAGCGCCGCGGCGACCGCATCCGGCGAAAGCAGCCCGTCGCCGCCGACCGGCAGCACCGTCAGCGCGAAGCCTTCCCGTTCCAGGGCGCGGCAGCTCTCCAGCACGCATTTGTGCTCGGTCGCGACGGTCACGACGTGATCGCGGCCGGCATGCTCGCGGAGGAAGCGCGCGGCGCCCTTGATCGCGACGTTGTTGGATTCGGTGGCGCCCGAGGTGAAGACGATCTCGCGCCCGTCGGCGCCGATCAGCGCCGCGACCTGCTCCCGCGCCCGCTCGACCGCCGCCGCCGCGTCCCGCCCGAAGCGGTGGGTCGCCGAATGCGGATTGCCGAACGCGGTCGTGAAGAACGGCAGCATCGCCTCGACGACGCGCGGATCGGTCGGCGTGGTCGATTGATTGTCGAGATAGATCGGCATCGCGTTCGATGCGTCCGCCGCCGTCGGCATGGCCTGTCTGCTCCGCTGTCCGCTGCCGATGCCGCCGCCGCTCATGCCGCCCTCCTCGCCCGCCGGCCGCCGCCGCTGCCGCGCGTGCGCCGGTAAAGTTCCGTCCAGGCCGTCACCAGCGCATCGGCGTCCTCCGGCGTCGAGGTCCAGCCGAAGCTGACGCGGATCGCGCAGCCGGCTTCCTCGTCGCGCACGCCCATCGCCTGGAGCACGCGGCTCGGCCGCACCTTCCCCGAGGAGCAGGCCGAGCCGGCGCTGACCATCACGCCGGCGAGGTCCAGCGCCATCACCTGGGTCTCCGCCTTGACGCCCGGCATCAGGATGCAACTCGTGTTCGGCAGCCGCAGGGGCGCATCGGCGCCGTAGAACCGGGCGTCGGGCGCAATCTCTTCGATCCGCCGCTCGATCCCGTCACGCAGCGCCGCGAGCCCGGCCGCCGCGGACGCGCCGCCCGATGCGGCCACGGCAGCAGCGGCGGCGTCGAAGCCGGCGATGCCCGGCACGTTCTCGGTGCCGGCGCGGCGTCCCCGCTCCTGGCCGCCGCCGGTCAGCAGCGGCGCCACGTCGGCACCGGGGGCGAGCGCCAGCGCGCCGACGCCCGGCGGACCGCCGATCTTGTGCGCGGAGAGCGTCAGCAGATCGACGCCCAGCGCCTCCAGCCCTACGGGGATCTTCCCGGCTGCCTGGATCGCGTCGCAATGGACGAGCGCGCCGTGCCGGTGCGCGAGTGCGGCGATCTCGGCGACGGGCTGGATGACGCCCGTCTCGTTGTTGGCGAGCATCACCGAAACCAGCGGCGGCGGCCCGCCCGCTCCGTCGCCGAGCAGCCGGTCGAGCGCCGGCAGGTCGGCCACGCCCTGCCGTGTGACGGGGATGATGCCGATCGATGCGCCGGCCGCGGCGAGCGCCGCCGCATGCGCCGAATCGTGCTCGATCGCCGAAATCAGAATGCGCGTCCGGCCGGCTCCGCGGAGCGCGAGATGGTTCGCCTCGGTGCCGCCGCCGGTGAAGACGAGCCGGTCGGGTGCGGCGCCGGCCAGCGCGGCGACGCGCTCGCGCGCCATCTCGACGAGGCGCCGTGCCGCGCGCCCCGCACCATGGACCGAGGACGGATTGCCGACCGCCGCCAGCGCCTCCGCGACGGCCGCCGCCGCCTCGGGACGCACCGGCGTCGTCGCGTTGTGGTCGAGGTAGGCGGCGGCTCGGGAAGGCCGAATGAAGCTGCTGCTCACGCCGGACAAATCACGAAGCGACGGCCGAGGGCCGGCGTCCGCGCGCCGGTGGGGCGGCCGATACGGTTTCCCGCAGGAGGCTGCCGCTGGTGCCGAGCACCCGCTTCTCGCAGACGTCGGCGAGCGAGACCGAACTGAGGAAGAGGTGGATCTGGTTGCCCAGCTCTTCCCAAAGGTCATGCGTCAGGCAGCGCGTCTTGTTGAGCGTGCAGCCGCTCGGCGCGCCGGGCGCGCAGCGCGTCGCGCGGATCGGCTCGTCCACGGCGAGGATGATGTCGGCGATGCGCGTCTCGCTCGCCGCCGTGGCGAGCAGGTAACCGCCGCCGGGACCACGCACGCTGCGCACCAGCCCGCTCTTCCGAAGCTTCGCGAAAAGCTGCTCCAGGTAGGAGAGCGAGATTTCCTGCCGTTCGGCGATCTCGGCGAGCGACACCGGCTCGCCGCTGCTGTGCTTGGCGAGGTCGACCAGCGCCATCACGGCGTAGCGGCCTTTGGTGCTCAGTCTCATGACGGACCGCCTTTCGATTTGGCCGCCGTCGACGACGCGCGGCGGCGCGTGCCTTGCTGCGCCGCCGCAGCGGCGGCGGCCGTCGCCGCATCGGGCAGCGCATCGCTCCGAGCGCGCTCCTCCTCCAGGTCGGCGACGCGGGCCCGCAGCGAGGACACCTCGTCGAGCAAGGCGCTCACCGCCCGGGCCACCGGATCGGGCATCTCGCCGCACGGCGTGCCGTAGGGCAGGAACAGCTCTGCCGCCGCCGCCGCGTCGGCCGGCCGCGGTTCCGCGCTGCGGGGCACGCCGACCTGCTTGGCCGGGATGCCGACGACGGTGGCGCCCGGCGGCACTTCGGCCAGAACCACCGCGTTGGCGCCGACCCGCGCCCCCGCGCCGACCGTGAAGCCGCCGAGCACCTGCGCGCCGGAACCGACGATCACGCCGTCGTCCAGCGTCGGGTGGCGCTTGCCCTTGTGCAGCGCCGTCCCGCCGAGCGTCACGCCCTGGTACAGTGTCACGTCGTCGCCGATCTCGGCGGTCTCGCCGATCACCACGCCCATGCCGTGGTCGATGAAGAGGCGGCGGCCGATCCTGGCGCCCGGATGGATCTCGATCCCAGTCAGGACGCGGCCGCAATGGGACAGGAACCGGCCGAGCAGCGGCCAGCCGCGCCGCCAGAAATAATGCGCGGCGCGGTAGAACATGACGGCCTGGAAGCCGGGATAGCAGAGCACGACCTCAAGCCGCGACCGCGCAGCCGGGTCGCGCGCGATCGTCGCATCGATCTCTTCGCGCAGCGTCTTGAGAAGCATCGGCGCCACTGTGCTATTGTTGCTACGAACCGCCGCGGCTACGCGGTGGCGGACCGTGATCGCGGTATGCTACCAGCGATATAAGATCCTGAGGAAATCAGTCAAGATTGGCCGCCCAGCAATGAACGAGAACAAGCGCCTTTTCCGACAAGTTTCGTCGGGTTTGCCGGCCTTCCCAGCGGTTGCGGGCCGCCCTACTCGGAGGCTCCGCCGCGCCGATGCCTGAGGTGATCTTCAACGGTCCGGAGGGACGGCTCGAAGGCCGCTACCATCACTCGCGGACCCCGAACGCGCCGATCGCGCTGCTCCTGCATCCGCACCCGCAGCATGGCGGGACGATGAACAACCGCGTCGTGTACACGCTCTTCCACGCCTTCGTGCGGCAGGGCTTCTCGGCGCTGCGCTTCAATTTCCGCGGCGTCGGCCGCAGCCAGGGCAGCTTCGACCGCGGCGAGGGCGAGCTGTCCGACGCCGCCTCGGCGCTCGACTGGCTACAGACCTACAACCCGAACGCATCGGCCTGCTGGATCGGCGGGTTCTCGTTCGGCGCGTGGATCGGCATGCAGCTGCTGATGCGCCGGCCGGAGATCGACAGCTTCATCGCCGTGGCGCCGCCGGCGAACCTCTTCGACTTCAGTTTCCTCGCGCCCTGCCCTGCCTCAGGGCTGATCCTGCACGGCGGCCAGGACCAGCTCGTGCCGCACGAGCCGGTCGAGAAGCTGGTGCGCAAGCTGTCGAACCAGCGCGACATCAAGATCGACTATCGCGTCGTGCCCGGCGCCGATCATTCGTTCACCGGATACACCGATGCACTGGACCGGTTCGCCAGGGCCTACGTCGCCGAGCACACGGCGGCGGCATCGCGGCAGGCGGGGACTGCCGAACGGCGCTGACGTGCAGCGCCGCCGCAGTCCTTGGCCGGAAGGTCCTCAGTCGGCGAACGGGTCGTGCACGAGGATCGTATCCTCGCGCTCGGGGCTGGTGGACAGCATCGCCACCGGAGCCTCGATCAGTTCCTCGATACGGCGGACGTACTTGATCGCGGTGGCCGGCAGATCGACCCACGAGCGGGCGCCCCGCGTGCTCTCGCCCCAGCCCTCGAAGCTTTCATAGACCGGCTCGACCGCCGCCTGCAGCGACGGCAGCGTCGGGAAATGATCGAAGCTCTCGCCGCCCTTATGGCGATAGCCGACGCAGACCTTGATCTCGTCGAAGCCGTCGAGCACGTCGAGCTTGGTCAGCGCGATCCCGTTGATGCCGCCGACCTTCACCGACTGGCGCACCTGCACCGCGTCGAACCAGCCGCAGCGGCGCTTGCGCCCGGTGACGACGCCGAACTCCTTGCCGCGCTCGCCGAGACGCTGACCGACCGCGTCGTGCAGTTCGGTCGGGAACGGGCCGCTGCCGACGCGCGTCGTATACGCTTTGGTGATGCCGAGCACGTAGCCGACCTGACCGGGGCCGATGCCCGAGCCGGCTGCCGCCTGACCGGCATGGGTGTTCGACGACGTAACGAACGGATAGGTGCCGTGGTCGACGTCGAGCATCGCTCCCTGCGCGCCCTCGAACAGGATGCGGCGGCCGGCCCGCCGCGCCGCGTCGAGGCGCTGCCAGACGCGGTCGGCATAGGGCAGGATCCGCGGCGCGAGGTCGAGTAGCGACTGAAGCAGCGGCCCGCGTTCGATCGGCTCGGCGCCGAGCCCGCGCAGCAGCGCGTTGTGATGCAGCAGCAGATTGTCGAGCTTGTCGCCGAGCGTATCCGGGTCGGCGAGGTCGCAGACGCGGATCGCGCGCCGCCCGACCTTGTCCTCGTAGGCCGGGCCGATGCCGCGCCCCGTGGTGCCGATCCTGTTGGCGCCGCGCGCCTCCTCGCGGGCGCGGTCGACCTGCGCATGCAACGGCAGGATCAGCGCCGCGTTGTCGGCGATGCGCAGCCACTCCGGCGTTACCGCGACGCCCTTCGCCGCAATCCCGTCGATCTCCTTGAGCAGCGCCCACGGGTCGATCACGACACCGTTGCCGAGCACCGACAGCTTGCCGGGCCGCACGACGCCGGACGGCAGCAGGCTCAAGCGGTACTCGACATTGCCGATGACGAGCGTGTGGCCGGCATTGTGCCCGCCCTGGAACCGCACGACGACGTCGGCGCGCTCCGACAGCCAGTCGACGATCTTGCCCTTGCCTTCATCGCCCCACTGGGCGCCGATCACCGCGACGTTGGCCACGCGACCGTCCTTTCCTTCAACCGAGTGCGTCTGCTGCGGGCGGTCGAGGTAGCACAGGACCGCGCCTGACGAAAGCCGCGGACATCGCCGCAGCCGGAACGCGGTAGTCGGCAGGTTCGACCGGAAAGCCGCGAAGAAGAATCAGCCGGCAGGCTGTCGTCGCGCCGTAGAGGCGGCGACCTCGCGGGCTGCGCCGTCGATGAACGCATGGGTGCAGCCGAGCCGGGCCGCCTCGGCGACCGCGTCGCCGACCGGCGCAAGGCCCGCCACCGTCACCCAGCCCTCGCCGCGCAGCCGCGCGCCCTCCTGCACCGGCGTGCCGAGAGGCAGATAGAGCCGCCGCGCGGGCGCCGGGGCGGGCAGCGCGTGCAGGATCGTATCGACGTACAGCGAGAAGCCGGTCGCCGGCTCGGACCGGCCGCTGCCCTCGGCGACGTACCGGCCGCCGCGTCCCAGCTCGCCCCGCACCCCCTTCGCGAACAGCGTGAAGCAGATGCCGGTGTGGTACTCGAAATTCCGGTTCTCGACCGGATCGATCGTGAGGCGGAGATCGGGCGAGGTCTCGGCGAGGCCGTCGACCACCGCCGCCAGCCGGTCGCGCTCCACCGAAGCGGCCGGCCGCAGATCGATCCGGTCCAGCGCCGCCATCGCCTGCCGCGCCGGTCCGGCCGCTTCGACCAGCCGGCTCAGCAGATCGGCCGCCGGTCCGCCCAGCGCGGCGACGCCGGCCACGTCCTTGTGATCGAGCGCCGCGCGCAGCTCTTCCGCCTTCTCCCCGGCGATGCCGTAGCTCGCCAGCACCGCCGGCACCAGCGGCGGCAGGGTCAGATCGACCGACAGGCCGCCGACGCCGAGCCCGGCGAGCGCGCCGGCGGCGAGTGCGATCGCCTCGACATCGGCGGCGGCGGTCTCGACGCCGATCAGCTCGGCGCCGATCTGCGCCAGCTGGCGTTCCGGGCGGATCTGGCTGCCTTTGACGCGCAGCACCTGACCGGCATAGGAGAGGCGCAACGGCCGCGGCGCCCGCGCCAGCCGCGTCGCGGCGATGCGCGCGACCTGCGGCGTCATGTCGGCGCGGACGCCGATCATGCGCTGCGAGATCGGGTCCATCAGCCGGAACGTCTCCTTGGCCATCGCCGCGCCTGCGCCGGAGAGCAGGCTTTCCTCGAATTCGATCAGCGGCGCCTTGATGCGCTCGTAGCCGAAGCCGGCGAGCACCGCCATCAGGCGTTCGACCACCGCCGCCTCCCAGGCGGCCTGGGGCGGCAGCAGGTCGCGGAGCCCGACCGGCAACAGCGCGGGATGCAGGACGTCGTTCATGCCGCCGGAATACAGGGTTTGCCGGCGAGCGGCAACGGGCAGGGCTGATGCCCCATCGGACGGCGCAGTCAGCCGCGGCCGTGAATTCCGTCGCGCGCCCTGGGATGCGATCAGGGTGCGGCTCGTTCGCGTCGTAGGGAAAACAGCCGTCCAGGCGGCCGGCACGGCTTCATGTCCGCCGGGCCTCCTAGGCCGAGCCGCACGCCCGCCCGGACATGACAAAACGCCACACAGGGAAGATTCCATGGCTTCGACGACCATGAGCAACCCCTCAGCCGCATCGGACCCCCGTTCCTGGGTCGAACGCCTCTGGTCTTCCATCGCGGAGAGGGGACAAAGCGAGGCCCGGCGAGCCGGCAAATCGGTCTCGTCGCTCGACCGGGTGAAGCTCCTCGCCGACGCGCTGCTTTCCGAGCGCGGCGAGGCTTCCGGCGCCGCGCTCGCGCGGGAACTGCTTTCCGGCCTGCGCTCCCTGGGCGTCGAAGATCGGCTGGCCTTCTATCATTTCCTGGCCGAAGGCTTCGCGCCCGACGCGGCCCGGCTCCGCGCGGCTGCCGAAGCCTATCTTGCCGCGCCGACGCCGGAGCACGCGGCACGTCTCGCCGAAGCCGCCGATCCGGCGCGCCAGGAGCTGCTCCGGCGCATGAACATGCCGGCCGGCGGCACGGCCTCCCTGGTTGCGATGCGCAAGGAGCTGCTGGGCAGGCTGCGCGGCGAACCGGCCCTGAAGCCGCTCGACTCGGACCTCCGGCACCTGTTCGCGTCATGGTTCAACCGCGGCTTCCTCGAACTGCGGCGGATCGACTGGCAGACGCCGGCGGCGGTGCTTGAGAAGCTCATCGCGTACGAAGCCGTGCACGAGATCAAGGGATGGGACGATCTGCGGCGGCGGCTGGCGCCGGACCGGCGATGCTTCGGCTTCTTCCATCCGGCCCTCCCCGGCGAGCCGCTGATCTTCGTCGAGGTCGCGCTGGTGCAGGGCTTGGCCGCGGCGGTGCAGCCGCTGCTGGCGTCCGACGGCGGCGAGGACGCGGCGCGCGAGCGGGAAGCCGCCGCGGACACCGCGATCTTCTACTCGATCTCGAACTGTCAGGACGGCCTGCGCGGCGTCTCGTTCGGCAATCTCCTGATCAAGCAGGTGGTCGAGGAGCTCAAGGTCGAACTGCCCCACGTCAAACGCTTCTCGACGCTCTCGCCGGTCCCCGGCTTCCGGCGGTGGCTGGAGAGACGCCTCGCCGCTTCCGAGACGGAGCAGGACGAGGCAGCCGCAGGGGAGGACGAGGCTGCGGCGGCGCCGGAAGGAACTCCGGCCCCGGCGGCTCCCCTGGCCGCGCTGCTGAAGGACGACGCCTGGTGGGAAGACCAGAACAAGGCGGAGGCTTTGCGCGATCCGCTGACGCGCCTCTGCGCGGCGTATCTGACCGGCGGCG
>DASWRT010000530.1:0-1519 GCA_036403035.1 Allostellaceae bacterium
GCCGCGCGCGTCAGGGCGTGCGAAATAGGCGCCCGGTACCGTCCGGACCGCTGCTTCGCGCCAGAGGACCGTCGCCGCGTGCTCGCCGTCGCCGACGTCGAGCCAGAGGAAGAAGCCGCCGGGCGGCCGATAGAAGCCGAAGCGGGCGCCGAGGATCGACTCCGCGACGTCGATCTTGCGCCAGTAGAGCGCCCGGTTCGTCTCGACGTGCGCCTCGTCGCGCCACAGCGCCGCCGCCGCCGCCTGCAGAGGCAGCGGCGTAGTGGCGCCGCCGTAGTTGCGCAGTTCCACCATGCCGGCGATGAGCGCCGGGTCTCCGGCGACGAAGCCGGACCGGAGCCCGGCGGCGCTCGACCGCTTCGACAGCGAGTGGAAGACCAGCACATTGTCGAGGCTGCCGCCCAGCGCGACGCAGGCCTGGAGGCCGCCGACCGGCGGCGCTGCCGTGCGGTCGTAGATCTCGGCGTAGCACTCGTCGATCACGAGCGTGAACTCGTATCGCCGGGCCAGTCCGATCGCACGCTTCAGGTAGTCGAGGCTGGCGATCGCACCCTGCGGATTCGACGGGGTGCAGAGGAAGAACACGGCGGTCCGCGCCAGCGTCTCCTCGTCGAGCGCGTCGAGGTCCGGCAGGAAGCTGGTCCGCGCGGTCGCGTCGAGATAGACGATCTCGGCGCCGCTCATCGCCGCCGAGCCGGCATAGACGAGGTAGAACGGGTTGGGCATCGCCACGACCGGCCGCCGCCCGTTCTTGGCCTCCGGCACCGCGAACAGGCCCGCGAGGAAGAGTCCTTCCTTCGTGCCGACCACCGGCAGGACGTGCTTCTCCGGCGTGATCAGTCCGGCGGGCAGGGAATAGCGGCGCGCCAGCCATGCGGCGGCGGCGTCGCGCAACTCCGGCGTGCCGAGGATCGTCGGATAGCGGTTCCACAGGTCGGCGTGGGCGGCGACGGTCTCGGCGAGGAGGGCGGGCGGCTGGTGCTGCGGCTCGCCGACCGACATGAGGATCGGCGCCGCGTTGGCGCGCGGCTGCACGTCGGCGAGGAGCCTGCTGAGCTTCGTAAAGGGGTAGGAGCCGAGGGTTTCGAGACGGGTATTGATCAACATGCAGACGGTCCGACGGGGCAAAAGGGTGCTGCGCCGCAGCCCCACTCCGCGGCAGTCGATAGCCGCATAGTACGCCAGCGACCGTCGGCAGGACAAGCAATCGGGGGTGCCGTAAAACGCGCCGCCCCCCGCCGTTGCCGGCGAGGGGCGGAAAAGTTGCGCCGCGGCCATCCGCGGCGGCGGGGGAGGAATCTACTGGATGGCCTCGCCGTGGAGGACGAGATCGAGGCCCTCGACCTCGTCCTCCTCGTCGACGCGCAGGCCGATGACGAGGTCGATGATCTTGAGCAGGATGAACGAGGCCACCGCGCAGTACGCGACCGTGACGCCGATGCCGTAGAGCTGCGTCAGCACCTGCCCCGGATTGCCGTCGATCAGACCGGCCTTGCCCTCGCCGCCGATCGCCGCCACC
>DASWRT010000531.1:0-19909 GCA_036403035.1 Allostellaceae bacterium
CGGATTTGTAGTGGCTGGGGGACTAGGATTCGAACCTAGACTGGCGGAGTCAGAGTCCGCTGTCCTACCGTTAGACGATCCCCCACCAAGCCCCGTGCGGGGTCGGCGTGCTGCCGTGAGAGCGCGGAGATAGCACAGGCATCCCGGCTTGTGTAGGGCTTTCCGCATCGCCATGTGCAGAACGCTTCGCACGGTGGACGCACTGCGGTAGCATTGGCATTCGCGCAGCCTCGTACGTTGATACCGCAGGTTTCCCTTGAATAAGCTCGTTACCAGCCCTTTTCCACCGGTGCCGCCGCCCCTTTCGGTGGCGGCAGAAGCCGGCGGCGCCGCAACGGGAGGTTCCGCCCCGGCGGTGGCGACGGGGCGGGCATGGTCCAAGGCGGGCGGCGGCGGTCGCAACCGGAATGACCGGGGCGCGTGGGAGCGGCCGGCGGCGACGTTCGCGGCGCTCGATCTCGGCACCAATAATTGCCGGCTGCTCGTGGCGCGCCCCGCCGGCGCGAACGGGTTTCGCGTCGTCGACGCGTTCTCGCGGATCGTCCGGCTCGGCGAAGGGCTTGGCACCACCGGGCGGCTCGCCGACGCTGCGATGGACCGCACCGTCGATGCGCTGCGTGTCTGCGCGACGCGGCTGGCCCAGCGCGGCGTGACGCGCGGCCGCTACGTCGCGACCGAGGCCTGCCGCCGCGCCGCCAATTGCGGGGAGTTCCTCGACCGCGTGCGGCGCGAAACCGGCATCGGAATCGAGATCATCGATTCCGACGAGGAGGCGCGGCTTGCCGTCGCCGGCTGCGCGCCGCTCCTCGCGCCGGCGGTGCCGCACGCGGTCGTCTTCGATATCGGCGGCGGCTCGACCGAGATCGCCTGGCTGCATCGCGCCCGGCCGGGCGGCGCGCTCCAGCTGTTCGGCCTCGTGTCGCTGCCTTATGGCGTCGTCTCGCTGACCGAGCGCTATGGCGGCGACAGCTTCACCGAGGCGAGCTATGGCATGATGGTTGCCGAGGTGCGCACCGCCCTCGCGCCGTTCGAGGCGCAGCACGGGATCGCCCGCCACGTCGACGGCGGCAAGGTGCAGATGCTCGGCAGTTCGGGCACCGTGACGACGCTTGCCGGGATCCGGCTCGAACTGCCGCGTTACAGCCGCGCCGCGGTCGACGGCACGCTCCTCGACTTCGCCGACATCGTCCGGTGCAGCCGGCGGCTCGCCGCGCTGGATTTCGCCGGCCGCGCCGCCCACCCCTGCATCGGACCGGAGCGCGCCGACCTCGTCGTGGCCGGCTGCGCGATCCTCGAGGCGATCTGCGCGACATGGCCGGTGGGCCGGCTCCGCGTCGCCGACCGTGGCGTCCGCGAGGGTATCCTGATGGATCTGGCGGCGGCGGACCGCGGCGGAAACGGCCGCGGCAGACGTTAGACCATCATGCGCAAGCAAGGCGGCGGAGGATCGCGCCGGCCCCCCGGGAGCGGGCGGCGCGAGGGTGAGGACACGACGACCGTTCCGACGGCGTCGCGTCCGAAGGCGGTGCGCGTGCACACGGCGCGCCGGCGCTCGCACTCCTCGACGCAATGGCTGCAACGGCAGCTCAACGATCCCTATGTCGCCGAGGCGAAGCGGCGCGGCTACCGCTCGCGCGCCGCATTCAAGCTGCTCCAGCTCGACGAGAAGTTCGGTCTGCTGAAACCCGGATTGCGGGTCGTCGATCTCGGCTGCGCGCCGGGCGGGTGGCTCCAGGTGGCGGCCGAGCGGATCGGCGCGGCGGCGGGGAAGGGGCGCCTCGTCGGCATCGACTTCCTGCCGACCGATGCGGTGCCGGGCGCCGAGATCCTCCAGCTCGATTTCCTCGCCCCAGATGCGCCGGAGCGGCTGCACGCGGCGCTCGCCGGGCCGGCCGACCTCGTGCTGAGCGATATGGCGGCGCCCACCACCGGGCATGCCGCGACCGATCATCTGCGGATCGTGGCGTTGGTCGAGGCGGCTTATGAGTTCGCGGCCGAGGTGCTGGCGCCGGGCGGCGGCTTCGTCGCCAAGGTGTTTCAGGGCGGCACCGAGGGCACGTTGCTCGCCGCTCTCAAGCGCGACTTCGCCTCGGTGCGCCACGCGAAGCCGGCGGCTAGCCGGACCGAGTCGGCGGAGACCTACGTGGTCGCGACGGGGTTCCGGGGGCGCAATGCGGCGGCGGGGTAAGAGGCGGGTCGGTTGTAAGCTCTGAGTTTTAAGCTGTAAGCTTTTGAAATCGGCTTTTCTTTGAGGTTGGCTTCATCTTGCACCCTGGTGCCACGGACACAGCCCGGCAATGCCTGTAGACAGGAGCGAAATTTTCGCATTTGTCCAATCGGTTGGCGAGCGATCTTCAAGTGAAAAATTAGCATTGCGAAGAGCCACTTTTCACCACTCACCTCTCACGCTTTTCACGTAAAATACCGTTCCTTGGTTATAGCTTACAGCCTAAAGCTAAGAGCTGACTGCAACCCGCCGTCCCGCCGCCAAAGTCCAACCGCCGCATGGCTGCCGCGCGCCGGGCTCCTTCCCTTCACCCGGTTCCTGTGTATAGTGCGCTGCCAACTTGACGCGAGGGGTTGGCATGGAGATCAGGCAGGCGTTCACATTCGACGACGTGCTGCTGGTCCCTGCGGCCTCGGCGGTGCTCCCGAATGAGACGGACACCCGCACCCGGCTGACGCGCGAGATCGAGCTGGGCATACCGCTCATTTCCGCGGCGATGGACACGGTCACGGAAAGCGGGTTGGCAATCGCGATGGCGCAGGCCGGCGGTCTCGGCGTCATCCACCGTAACATGTCGATCGAGCAGCAGGCGGACGAAGTCCGCAAGGTGAAGAAGTTCGAAGCCGGGATGGTGGTCAACCCGGTCACGATCTATCCCGATGCGACGCTCGCCGACGCCCTGAAGCTGATGGCCGACAACCGGATCAGCGGCATCCCGGTCGTCAAGCAGGACACGGGCCGCCTCGTCGGCATCCTCACCAACCGCGACGTGCGCTTCGCGACCGACCCGAACCAGCCCGTCGCCGAGCTGATGACGCGGGACGGGCTGGTCACCGTCAAGGAGACGGTCGGGCGCGAGGAGGCGATGCGGCTCCTCCACCAGCACCGCATCGAGAAGCTGCTCGTCGTCGACGACGCCTACCGCTGCATCGGCCTCGTCACCGTCAAGGACATCGAGAAGTCGCAGCGCTTCCCGAACGCCTGCAAGGACCCTGCGGGGCGGCTGCGCGTCGCGGCGGCGACCGGGACAGGGCCGGACGGCGTGGCGCGCGCCGAGGCGCTGTTCGACGCCGGCACCGACGTGCTGGTGGTCGACACCGCGCACGGCCATTCCGAGCGCGTGCTGGACACGGTGAACCGCATCCGGCGCCTGTCGAACTATACGCAGATCGTCGCCGGCAACATCGCGACGCCGGAGGGCGCCCGCGCGCTGATCGACGCCGGTGCGGATGCGGTCAAGGTCGGCATCGGACCGGGTTCGATCTGCACCACGCGGATCGTCGCCGGCGTCGGCATGCCGCAGCTCACGGCGATCCTCGACGTCGTCGAGGAATGCCGGAAGCGGGACGTCCCGGTGATCGCCGACGGCGGCATCAAGTTCTCCGGCGACCTCGCGAAGGCGATCGCGGCCGGTGCCGACTGCGCGATGCTCGGATCGCTCTTCGCCGGCACCGACGAGAGCCCGGGCGAGGTCTTCCTGTACCAGGGCCGTACCTACAAGTCCTACCGCGGCATGGGCTCCGTCGGCGCGATGGCGCGGGGTTCCGCCGACCGCTATTTCCAGCAGGAAGTGTCGAACACGCTGAAGCTGGTGCCGGAGGGCATCGAGGGGCGCGTGCCGCACAAGGGGCCGGTCGGCAACATCATCCATCAGCTCGTCGGCGGCCTGAGGGCGGCGATGGGCTACACCGGCAACCGCACGGTCGGCGAGATGCAGCGGAATTGCCGGTTCGTTCAGATCACCTCGGCCGGCCTCCGCGAGAGCCACGTCCATGACGTCGCGATCACCCGCGAGGCGCCGAACTACCGGCAGGAGATGTAGCCGTCGGCTGACAGGCCGAGAGCTAACAGCCACAGATGACTCCAGGCGCCCGCATCCAGGCCGCGATCGAGCTGCTGACCGAAATCGAGGCGGGCAGGGGAGCGGCGGCCGACGACGTCGTCGGCAACTACTTCCGCCGGCATCGCTTTGCCGGGGCGAAGGACCGCGGCGCGATCTCCCAGCATATCTACGCCGTGCTGCGCCACCGCGCCTCGCTCGACTGGTGGATCGAGCGGGTGGGGCAGGGGCGCGTCGCGCCGGACGCCCGGCACCGGCTGTTCGCCGCGCTGCTCCTCGTCGAGGAATGGACGCCGGAGGAGATCGATAAGGCGTGCGACGGCGACCGGTTCCGGCCGGCGCCGCTCTCGCCTTACGAGGCGCAGCTCGTCGAGCGGCTGGTGAAGCGCACGATCGACCATCCCGAGATGCCGGCGCCGGTCCGCTACAACTTCCCGGACTGGCTGGAGCCGTATCTTCGCGAGGTGTTCGACGGCGGCGCGCTCGGACCTGAGATGGACGCGCTCAACGGCAATGCGCCGCTCGATTTGCGCGCCAACGTACTGAAAACCGACCGCGACGGCGCCCGCCGCGCCCTCCAGCAGGAAGGCGTCCGCACCGAGCCGACCCGGTTGTCGCCGCTGGGCCTGCGCGTCCGCGAGCGCATCCCGCTGGCGACGCTCGATACATTCCGCAACGGTCTCGTCGAGGTGCAGGACGAGGGATCGCAGCTCGCGGCGCTGCTCGCCGGCGCGCAGCCGGGCATGCGCGTCGTCGATTTCTGCGCCGGGGCCGGCGGCAAGACGCTGGCGCTCGCGGCCGGCATGGCGAACCGCGGGCACGTCGTCGCCTGCGACGTGTCGGAGCGCCGGCTGGAGCGGTCGGCGCAGCGGCTGCGGCGAGCCGGGATCAGCAACGTGCAGCGCCGCGTGCTCTCCGGCGAGCGCGACAAATGGGTGAAGCGTCACGCCGGCACCTTCGACCGCGTCTTCGTCGACGCGCCCTGCACCGGCACCGGTACATGGCGCCGCAACCCCGACGCCAAATGGCGCCTCACGCCAACTGATCTTGAGGAACTGACCGCGCTCCAGGCGTCGATCCTAGACAGCGCGTCGCGCCTCGCCAAGGCGGGCGGCCGCGTGGTCTACGTCACCTGTTCGCTGCTGCGCGAGGAGGACGAGGCCCAGGTCGACCGCTTCCTGGCGACCCATCCGCAGTTCCGGCTCGTGCCGCTGCGCGACGCGTGGCGCGACGCGCTGGGCGAGGATGCCGAGCCGCCATCTTCGGTCGATGGCGACATGCTCCGCCTGACTCCGGCGCGCCATGGCACGGACGGTTTCTTTGCTGCTGTGCTGGAGCGCCGGGCCAATGACGCCGCAGCGCCGCCACCATCCGGCGAGCCTGATTAGCCTGCCGGCGGCAGTTCCGGATAGTAGGGTCTGTCCGGCGGATCAATCGGGCGGTCTACGACCTTATGTCGAAGTCGCCCGGCTTTACCGAATGGGAGTGAAAAGGGAAAGGTGCTGCGCGTGCCGCAGAAGATGCTGTGCGGAAGGTACTTGCGAAGGTTCTGTCGTCAGGTCGGGATTGCGCTGCTGAGCGCCAGCACGGCCGGCACGCCGGCCATGATGAGGGCGATCAGCAGGACGGCGATTACACGCTCGGCCTTCGACCACCGATGCCAGTCTTTGAGAATGTCCTTCACGTCCTGCATAGCCGTCCACCAACGCTCGACATAAACTAGCCGAAAACTTCAGAAGCGCCGCCCGAATACTCGCATTTTAACAGGTTGGCGGCCGAGTTGTTCCTGTCCTTGACACCGGTCTGAACGAAGATGCCGGAGTGTTGCACTCCCGCATCACTGTTACCGCGGTGATAACGGATCACTCTACCGATCTCTTCCCGTTAAAAAAGCTCGATCGCATAAAAAGCGGAGCAAATTACAGCGAAGCAAGGTACGGACTCCACCCTCTAAGGCTACCATACCAACGAGAAAATACCACCTGTCAGTGTTGTTGATGGTCAGGAATCAACATGAATATATTTGGTATCAGATGTTTATCGACGGGTGCTGATGTTGGATTTGAAGTTAGCGTCCGGAGTTGCCGTGCCGCGATCGGTGGGCTTTCCCGGAAGCGCCCCATCTTCATTGCGTCGGTCTGACGCAGTGCCGGTCGTGCTGACCCGGGCCGGTTCAGGCCGCGGGTGGATGCAGGCTTAGTCCGTTCGCCGCGACGGGGTCTACGCCCAGCGGCGGCGCAGATCCTCGCGGTGCGCCATCAGCCAGTAAAGCGCGAGCAGCGTGAAACCGTTCTCGATCCCGCCGTTCCGCAGTAGCGAGAGGACCTCGTCCCATGGCTTGACGACGGCGCGGATATCCTCGTGCTCGTCCGGAAGGCCGAAGATGCCGCCGGCGTTCGAGGAGTCGACGCGGCCGCAATAGAGGTCGAGAACCTCGGTCGTGCCGCCGGGGCTGACGAGGAAGCGATGCATCGGCACGAGGTCGAGGAGGTCGAGGCCGGCCTCCTCCCGCGCCTCGCGCCGCACCACGTCGGCGCCGCTCTCGCCTTCCTTGTCGACGATCCCGGCGACGACTTCGAGCTGCCACGCGCGGTATCCGCCGAGATGCGCGGGAAGGCGGAACTGCTCGACGATGACGACTTCGTCGCGCGCCGGATCGTAAGGCAGGACCGCGGCGGCCGTGCCGCGCTCGAACACCTCGCGCCGGAACACCGGGCTCCAACCGCCGCCGAAGAGCCGGTGCCGCAACCGCACCACGTCGATCCTGAAAAAGCCCTTGTAGGCGGTCCGGCGCTCGATGATCTCGATCCCGGTACCTGCTGCGTCGTCGCCGTCCTTGCCGCCGCCAGACATGCGTTTCCCAAACCCGACCTGAGAGAGTGACCGTGAAGGGCAGCCCATCCACATCGGCGGAGCAGGCCCCCCTTCACGGTCCTAGTGTAGGGAGGAAACGTCTGACGACAATCGGCATGTACGCCACGACGATCGAGGCTCAAGCCTGATTACACTGTATTATTGTTTATGCAAAAGATCAACACTTCAATGTTGATTCGCCGGGCGATCCAGCCGACCGGCGCCGGTCAGCGCGTTGCGTGGGCGGCGACGATCTCCGGCAGCCCCCGCTGGTCCGCCGCATCCTGAAGAGCGCGGATCACGCGAAGCGCCGCGCCGCAGAGCGCCAGCGGAGCGGTCGCCGCCGACGAGGTGGACGGGATGTCGATCACGACGTCCGTCGCGCGGTACAGCTCGGCAAGCCAGGAAGCGAAGTTGCCGCGGCAGTCCGTGCGCTGCTGCAACCGGTGCAGCGAGAAGCCCTCAGGCACCAGCGCCAGCGCCGCATCGACCGAACGGGTATAGAGGGGCACCGGCTTCTTGAGCCCGAACAGCCGCTGGATCGAGTAGTCGAGGTATTCGCTCCCGTCTGCCGACGCCTCGATCGCCAGAACCAGCTTCGCGAGATCCACGGATAAGCTCCCAATCGTGAGTTGCCTGATCACAGAGCTTATGGATCTGACGATTGCACGGGTGCGTCAAAGTTGTGGCGTGCCGCGAGTCATGGAACCGACGCGAGCACCGGAAAGCCGCTGCAACCCCTCGGCGGCGAGCGGCAGGGTCACCCGCATCAGCAGTCCGGTCGGCCGGCGATTCTCGGCCGTAATCGTTCCGCCGAGCGCATCGATATTGCGGCGGGCGATCCACAGGCCGATGCCGAAATGACCGCCGCCGTTGCCGCCGCCCATCTCGCCGTTGCCGGCATGTTCGCGTGGCCGCTGCGAGAAGTAGCGCTCGAAGATCCGCGACAGATTCTCCTGCGGCACGCCCGGGCCGGCGTCGCCGATCAGCAGCTCCGCGACGTCGCCCTGCCGCGTCAGGCGCACGCCGATGCTGCTGCCGTCCGGCGAGAAGGAAATCGCGTTGTCGAGGAGGTTTTCGATCACCGTCTCGACCATCTCCTCGTTGGCGAAGACGACGACGCCCGGCTCGATATGTCCCTTGAGCAGCAGCCGCCGATGCAGCAGCACGTCGGCATGCGCGTTGAGCACGCTCGACAGCAGCGCCGAAAGGTCGAGTTCGGCGCGCGTCGTATCAATGAGGTCGGCGGTCGCCTCGTCCAGCCGGCGCGCCGAGGCGACGAGCCCGTCGAGCTTGTCGAGCGAACTTTCGATAAGGCCGATCGCGCGGACGCCGCGCTGGTTCTCTGCGGTGATCGCGCGCTTCAGCGGCTCCAGCGACTGCCGGATGACGGCGATCGGCGTCTTGAAGGCGTGCGCATTGTCCTCCGCCGCGCGGCGTATGTCGTGCGCGGAATTGTGCAGCACCTCGACCATGCGGTCGAACTCGCGGGCGGCCTCGCCCAGTTCCGGGATGTCGTTCTGCGCGCGGAAGGAGCCGACCGCCGGGCCGCGCTCGCGGACGGCCCGCGCCTGCTCGGCGAAGTGCCGGAGGCCGCGCCGCACGCTCCAGAAGGTCGTGAGCGTCAGGATCACCATGCCGAGATAGATCACAGCCGCGACCTTCACCTCCGGCGTCGCCCAGTACGGAACGCCGAGATGCGCTCCCGGCAGCGCCGTCGCCGAGAAGGAGGTGACGATCGCCCAGCATCCGGCCGCGGTGCGCAGCGGCGTCAGCGACGTCACCACCTCGTCCGCGCCCAACGGCGTCCGGTAGCGCAGCGCGATCGGCAACTCGCCCTCGCACGTCTCGGCGAGCCGGTCGAGCACCTTCTGCTGGCGCAGCTTCTCGCGCTCGATGTCGAGCTGCGCCGACGGCACGACCGGCGAGGAGGCGATGTAGAAGAAGCCGCTGTCGTTGGCCGGCTTGAACAGCAGCTTCACCGTCGTCAGCTCGTCGGCGAAACGCGACAGCTCGCGGCCGACCTGCGGCAGCGCCGGGCGGTCGTTCGCGGACAGGATCGGCAACAGCGCCTGCGCCATGATGCGCCCCTGCTCGCGGACGCTGCGCAGCAGCAGCGCCTGTTTCTCGTCGTCGGCACGCCGGAACTGGTCGTACAGGATTACCGGCACGACCATAAAGATCATCACCAGCAGCGCCGCCTTCGCGGCAAGCGAGCGATAGGAACGCGGGCCGCGCCGCGGCAGCGACGCGGAGCCGGCGCCGCCGCGGGACTGTCCGCCGGCGTCAGTTGTTGTCGGGAGCCCAGCGGTAGCCGAAACCGGCGTAGTTCTCGATGGGGTCGATAGCGGAATCGACATCGCGGAACTTCTTGCGTATGCGCTTGATGAACGTGCGGACGTTCGCCCGATATCCGTCATTGCCGTATCCGGCGATGAAGTCCTTGCCGTGCACGAGGTCGTAGATCTCGCGGTACGAGACATCCTCGCCAGCGCGCATCGCGAGCAGGGCGACGATCTTGAACTCGGTCAGGGTGAGGTCGAGCGTCTTCCCGTCCCAGGTGGCGCGGTTGATGTCGAAGCGCAGTTCCAGCCGCCCGAGATGGACGGTGTCGCTGCGATTGTCGAGCGACGGCGTCTCCGGCAGCGAACGGGTGCCCTCGGTGATGAGCCCCAGCCGCTTCACCAGGATCGACAGGCGGCGCGACTTGTCGATGAAGTCGACGGCGCCGCCTTCGAGCGCCGCCTCCTCGTAGATGTCGTCGCTCAGCACAGTGAGGAAGATTACCGGCGTCGTGATGTTGGAGCGGCGAAGCTGGCGCAGCACTTCCAGTCCGTTCATGCCGGGCATCCGCCAGTCGAGCAGAATCGCGTCGGCGCCGCCGCCGTTCGCGAAATAGTCGAGCGCCGGCTGGCCGGCGGAAAAGCTGACGACCGTATAACCCTCGTCCAGGAGGTTCAGGCCGAGGGATTCGCGGAACAGATCGTCGTCGTCAACGAGGACGATATGCGCCGGCTTCTCCGCCGACGGCGCCGCTGGCACGGTTCCTGTCGCGGTGCTCGGCGACGAATTGCTCGAAGCAGCGACCTCGCCGTGTGTCGGTTGGCTCATCGCCCTTTACCTCGTAGTGCAGGACCCGCAGCACTTGGCTCTGCAGGTCGAGATAGAAATACAGGTCGAGTTCGCAGCGCGGCCCGGCATAACGCCAGACGGTCGCGGGCGCTGCTTCGGCCCGCTGCGTCGGCTCGCCGAGCAGCGAGGCCGCCTCGTTTTGGCTCATCCCGATCAGCCTCTCCGGATCCGTAGACTCCACCGGCAAGGACGATGTCGCGTCGCGGCTGCCCGGCGGCGCGACCGAGGCCGGAGCGGCCGATCCGGGAGCGGAGGGAGCCGGCGGCGACGGTTTCCTGACCGGCCGGGGCAATTCCGGCTGGAGCACGGTTGGCGGCGGCAGCGCCGCCGTCCGCTTCGGCGGCGTCGTCGTCGCGGGCGTCTGCTCCGCCGGCGCTGCCGTCTGCTCCTTGAACCAGTCCTCGACCGCCGTGCAGCCGCCGACCAGCAGCGGCAACAACGCAACGACCCCTATCGCGGTCCGGGCGCGGCGGGCACGCAAGGGGCGCTGACACATCATCGACCGATACCCATGGGACTCCGGGGATAGCGACCAATTACTAAAGATCGCTCAACGATTCTCCGACTGCGGGTTGAGAAGTTGCGTGACACAATAACCGGCACGACATCCGAGTTCCATATCAGGCGGAGGCGAACGCCGGCGGCGCCGTCCGCGTCGGGAAGGTGCGCTTGAGCTGGGCGAAGGCGTCGGACGCAGGCGGCGCCCCCGCGACCGTCGCCTTTGCCGACGCGGTCCGCAGCGCGTCGATGCGGGCTTGCGTCTCCGGGTGCGTGGAATAGAGCGACGTCGTCGCGCTGGTGCCCGGCGGGATCAGGACCAGGAGCCGTTCGAAAAAGGTGTAGGAGCGGCGCGGATCGTGTCCTGTGCGGCCGAACACCTGCAGGATGTTCTCATCGGCGGCAAATTCGTGGCTTCGCGAATAGCCGGACGTCACCAGCGTGATCAACGGCTCGCGGATCTGATCGATCGCCGTTTTTGCCAGATCGCCGGTACCGGCGAAGCTCGTCGCCTGCTGGGCCTTGTTGGCCCCGAAATCGCGCAGGATGCCGGTGACGTTGCTGCCGAACCGTCCGGCGTTCATCTCGTTGACGGCATGGCTGCCTTCGACGTGACCCATCTCATGGCCGATCACGGCGGCCAGTTCGGCGTCGCTGCCGACGTAGCGCAGCAGGCCCTTGTTGACGCCGACCTTGCCGCTCGGCAGCGCCCAGGCATTGACGGAATTGTCGTCGAGGACGGTGATCTCCCAGGGTAGGTTCGGCCGCATCGAGCTGCGGAACAGCGGCTGGGCGAAGCTCTGCATCGCGCGCTGCACGCCGGGATTGCGGTAGGCGCCGCCGCTGGCGTCGATCGTCGGCCCGTAAAGCGCGCTTCCGATCTGCCGCTCGTCCGCCTCGCTGCTCTTGAACGACCCGATCAGGGTATTGAAGTTCTGCGTCGTCACGAGCTGCTGCACGTCCGACTGGGTAAGGCAGCCCTGGAGCAGCAGAGTCAGCCCGCCGAGCCCGAGGGCGCTCACGACCTCGCGGCGTCGCAGCGCCTCCCTTCTCCAAACCATGTCGCGCATCGAGGTGGTCCCCTTATTTCTCAGTAAGCCCGAAGCTGCCGTCCCAATCCCCAGGCGGCGGCGTCTCGACGTAAGCCCGGCAGCGTTTCCTATACAGCGCCGAAACGTCGTCCCCCGTGGCTTCGGCCAGCGCGGCGAACGCCTGTTCCGCCTCCTTGAACCGCCGCGCCGCGTAAAGGTCAAGCGCCGCATTATAAGCAGCGATCCGCTGACGTGCCGTATCGTCGGTCGCATCCAGGGGGCCGATCGCCTCGTAGACGCGAACCGGGATCTTCTTGCCCTTCACCGCCAGCAGATCGAGCTGGCGCAGCAGGAACTCGTCGCGCACCGCGTCGGCCGTCTCCGGTCCGATCATCACCAGCGTGCCATACGCCTTGTTCGCGCCTTCGAGGCGCGAGGCGAGGTTCACCGTGTCGCCGGTGACGGTGTAGTTGAGCCGCTCCGGCGAACCCATGTTGCCGACGATCGCCGGACCGGTATTGATGCCGATGCGCGCACCGATCGGCGGCAGGCCGTACTGCCCGATCACCCTGTCGGCATTGAACGTCTCCAGCGCCCCGACGCAGGCGAGGGCGGCGGAAACCGCTTGCCGCTCCTGGTCCTCGCGCGCCAGCGGCGCTCCCCACACCGCCATGACAGCGTCGCCGATGAACTTGTCGACGTAGCCGCCGTGCCGCTCGATGATCGAGACCATCACGCCGAAATACTCGTTGACCAGTTCGACCAGCCGCTCCGGCTCGTCCTGCAGCCGTTCGCTGAGAGTCGTGTAGCCGACGATGTCGGAAAAGAACACGGAGATGCGGCGCCGGTCGCCGCCGAGGCGCAGCGCGTCGGGGTCGTCGGTGAGGCGGGCGATGATCGCCGGCGCGAGATAGCGGCCGAACCGCTCCGACAGGCGCCGCTTCTCCGCCTCTGTGCGCCGCCGCGCCCGCAGCTCCTCGATGAAGCGCAGCAGATAGACGATGCCGGCGGAGAGAACGAGGGCGCCGAGCAGCGTCAGCATCGGCAGCACCGTGCCCTTCAGCAGCGCCGCAAGGCTCGCCGCGACGGTCGCGCAGAGCGCGAGCAGCAGCGTCCCGAATGCCAGGACCGGCGGCAGCGCGAGGAAGCCGAAAGCTCCGGCGGCGACGGTTGCGGCCATGCCGCCCCCCGTCGCGAGCCGCCCCGGCAGATGCAGAGGCACGTCGAGCAGCAGCGTGTTGAGCGCAGCGGCGTGGATGAACACGCCCGGCCTTGTATGGCGTTCGACCGAATCCCCGTACCGCCGTGCGCCGGCCGGACGCTCGGTGCAGCGCCGCGTCGGGCCGCTGTAGATCCCATTGACGTACTGCGTCGCCGGTATCCAGCGGTCCTCGATGTCCAGCGCGGTCCCGACCAGAACGACGCGATCCTTGAACGCCTCGCTGAAAAAGGCGTCGTTGCCGGCCGACGCGCACGCGAGCAGATCGGCGAAGCTGAAGACCGGGAAGCCGTCCTCGCCGGTATCGTAGTTGATCAGGAACGTTTCCGGGACACCGGCGCCGGCGCGCCGCGCGATCTCGCCGACGAACGACGGCTGCCGGCTGCCGTCCGTTGCCGTCCGCCAGCCCGGATGCTCGCGGATGACGTTGTCGTAGTCGGAGATCAGGTTGAGCGTACGGACGTTCTCGTCACCGCCCGCGGCGAACTCCAGACCTTTTCCCGGCCGCACCGGCTGCTGCGAGGCGTCGACGGAGCCGAGGACGATGCGTTGGCTCCTGGCCAACCGGCCCAGCGCCTGCCGCAACGGACGGTCGTAGTTGGGGACGAGGCTCTCAAGAGTCGTCGGGTAGATGAGATCCATCCCGACCGCCTTGACGCCCGCCGTGTCGAGCGCGCTCAGCACCGCGCCGATCTGCGGCGTCCAGGCGACCTGCGGCCGATCGCGGAGCGGCTCGGCGTCGTAGCTTTCTTCGTCGATGACGACGATGGCGACCGGAGACCGCGCCGCTTCATAGATCGGTCCGACTGCGCTATTGCGGAGCCAGAAGAGGTAATCCAACCCCTTGCGGTCAAGAAAGGCGCCGTAATCCGTTGCGCTGAACGCGCCGGCGGCGAGCCCGATAGCCAGGGCTGCCGCGAGGTGGCGCAGCCACGGGCCCGGCATTGCGGAGCCTATCCGCCTGCCGCGGTCAGCGCGAGACGTCGACGGTGCGGTTCAGCAGCCCGTCGCTGAGTTCCAGACCCGGATCGATCGAGAAGGCGGCGTGCTTCGTACCGCCGGCGCCGGTCACCTCGACGACGTACTGCACGCCGGTCCGCAGCGCCGGCCGGCCGGGATACTCGACGTAGCCCTTGCTGACGCTCGCCGTCCAGACGACCTGCGGCGTCGGCTGACCAGCCTCCATCACGCGCACCGTCGCCGGCCCCTTGTCGCGCCAGCGGAACACCGGCCGGTCGCTCTTCAGCTCGGTCTCGGCCCAGAGCCGGTCATCGAAGGGCGTGACGCGCTTCACGGCCGCGCCGGCCTCGGCGGTCTGCGTCGTCGCGGCGAAGCGCTTCGGATCGCACGGCCGGTTGGTCGCACGGACCTGTCCGCCCGAAACCCTGCTCTCGGCGGCCCCGACAGTAACGGTGCCGCCGCGGATCGTCTCGACGCGGCAGGAGGAGAAATAGCCGAGCACGAGTTGTCCCTGCGCGCCGAGCGGGATGCTCTGCCCCGGATAGACGAAATCCATGAACTCGACGCCGACGTCGCCGGACGCCTTGACGTCCTCGACCAGCGCCGCGGCATTGCCTGGCTGCGGCTGCTGCGCCGAGACCGCCGTCCCTCCGGCCGCCAGCAGGACAACCGCAATCGCCGCCACGGCCGCGGAACGTGCCGCCGGTCCAAAAGGCATCCGCGTCGTCATATCCCCACCCAATGTGCGCAACAAGAAAGACGCGCCGGCACCGGCGCGTCAGGGCACGACTATACGGAGCCGAGTCGCCGTCAGCAACAACGGCCCGCCGGTTCGCAGATGGGAGGCAGACTCTTAGCGCCGCAGGGCGCCGGGCTGCTGCTGGTTGTAGATCTGCGATCCCGAAGCGCCGTTCGAGGCCGAGCCCGACGTAACGGCGTCGGTGGCGCCGCCTTGGCTGTTGAAATCGGACGCCGCCGCCGGGGCACCGCTCGTCGGCGCTACCGTGGCCGTATCGTCCGGCGTCGTCCGCGAGTTGCAGCCGCCGATCAGGGCGACGCCCATCGCCGCCGACAGGACCCATGCCGCGTGAATTCCACGCATTTCCCTTCCCTCGCACTCGTTCCGGTTACGCCGTGTAAACACGGCTGTCCGTCGAATGTCCTAGCGCACGGCCGGTGTCGGCGACGGCGGGCAGGGAACGGCGTGCGGACGCAACGGACAGCAGACATCGCCCGCTGAATGGCCGGCGGCGGATGCCGTTGCGGGATGCCGCCGCAGGGAATGCCTGCGCGGAGGTTACGGGCTCAGCGGACAAACTGCCAAGTGCCGTCCGGACGGCGGCATGCCGTGCCGTAGGCCGGCTCGGACCGGCCATTCACAACCACGCTGGTGCTGTACTCCCGGCAGTTCTCGTTGCCCGGGATCGGCTGCGGCGACAGCACCACTGCCGTCGGTGGGGGCGTGTTGCGGGCCAGACAGACGGGATCGAGCTCGTGTCCCTTATTGCTGGCTACTTCGGGATCGCACCAATCATGTTGTGGGTTGTGGGCGCCTGCACCGCGCGCCGACGCGGATCCAAGGGGCGCGGAGATCGCGAGCGCGATCCCGAAAAATCCCAAAAGAAATCGACCCATTTCGATTCTCCGACGATCGTCTCCGCAAGACGTGAGTCGTCGGCTGTACCGGTGCAAGGATCTTGTCTCGCAGTATCGGCGGCAGGACTGGCACGCGGGCGCCGTCATGCAACAAACGGGGGAAGTGGGTCTCAATCGAGTCCGGCGCAAATGCGCGGCGGGTTTGGCGCCATGACGATGCGATGACGCGACCGTCGCGCGCTACCCCCGTGCGTTGCCCGCGGCGGATCGACGGGCACGGACGGGTCGTGAAACCCTATGAAAAGCTGGCTCCGGGGCTCGGATTCGAACCGAGGACCGATCGGTTAACAGCCGATTGCTCTACCGCTGAGCTACCCCGGAACAGGGGCCAACCAAGGGCCGCTTTATAGCGACAGCATCGCCATGGCCCAAGGTCTTTTTTCATCCCGTGGAGGCCGGAAGCGGAATCGAACCGCTGTACGAGGATTTGCAGTCCTCTGCATGACCACTCTGCCATCCGGCCGGCCGCGGGAGTGGTGGTCATATAGGCGGCGGGGCCTGCGGGGGTCAAGCCGCCGTATCCACCCCGAGTTTGCCGGTATCCCAGCGCTCTTAGGCCAATACCGTCGCGGGCATGCCCACAACGTTGTGTTCACGGAAACGCCTGTATATAACGCGACGGGCCCTGCCTGCCGACGTTTCTATCCTGGCGCTAACGAGTTCGACATGATGAGCAATTTCGCCGCGGCTCGCCTCGCCATGGTCGACGGCCAGCTCCGGCCGAACAAAGTGACCGACATGGCGGTGATCCAGGCTTTCCTGGACGTGCCCCGTGAACGCTTCGTGCCCGACGCTCTGCGGGGCGCCGCCTATATCGACGAGGATCTGCCCGTCGGCGGCGGCCGCTACCTGATGGAGCCGATGCTCTTCGCCCGCATGCTCCAGATCGCGACGATCCGGCCCGGCGACGTCGTGCTGGAGATCGGCGCCGGCACCGGCTACGGCACCGCGATCCTCGCCAAGCTGACCGACCGTGCCGTTTCGGTCGAGAGCGACCCCGCGCTCGCCGCACGGGCGCGCGAGATGCTGACGAAGCTGGGACTCGATCGCGCTGCGACCGTGATCGACGGACCGCTGGAGCGCGGCTATCCCGAGCGTGCGCCTTACGACGCGATCCTGTTCTCCGGCGCCGTGGGCGAGATCCCGGAAGCGATTACCGCGCAGCTCGCCGACGGCGGGCGCCTGCTCGCGGTCGTCAAGGAGGGCGGCGTCGGCATCGGCAAGGCGGTGCTGATGCTGCGCGCCAACGGCGTCGTCTCCCGGCGGGTCGCATTCGACGCGGCGACGCCGCTGCTCCCGGGCTTCGTCCCGCAGCCCGGCTTCGTCTTCTGAGATGGCCACCGGCTCAGGCCCGTCCGAGGGCAATCGGACGCTACCGTTCGAGATCGGCGCCGCCACGCTCGCCGAGCTTGGCGACAGCGGGGTCGAGGTGCGGATCCTCGATGTCCGGGAACCATGGGAACTGGAGATCTGCCGGTTTCCCGGCAGCCTCGACATCCCGCTGGGAATGCTGCCGGCGCGCCTCGGGGAGGTGCCGGGCGACATTCCTGTGATCGTGGTCTGCCACCACGGCATGCGCAGCCGGCAGGCTGCCATGTGGCTGCGCGCCCAAGGATTCGGGAACGTCGTCAATCTCGACGGCGGGATCGACGCCTGGGCGCGGGAGATCGACAAATCGATGGGGACTTATTGATGGCCAAGCTCTTCGGTCGGGCGACGCGACGCACCAATCCGGCGGTCTCCGCAGCCGTTGCCGTCCGCCATGCCTTGCTGGCGTCCTCGATCCTGGCGGCCGGCGCCGTCCTGCTCGATGCCGACCGCGCGACGGCGGCAAACCTCACCGAGGCGCTGGCGGCCGCGTACAACAACAACCCGACTCTGCTCGCGGAACGGGCGCAGCTTCGCGCGACGGACGAGGGCGTGCCGCAGGCGCTCTCGAACTGGCGGCCGACGGTTACGGTGTCCGGCAGCTATTCGTTCCAGAACAACGACCTCTCGGGCAACACCGGCGGATTTTCCCAGGACACGAACATCAAGCTCCATCCGCGCACGGTCGGCGTCAACATCGCCCAGCCGCTCTATCGCGGCGGCCGCACCGTCGCGCAGACGGCGCAGGCGGAGAACCTGGTCGAGGCCGAGCGGGCGCGCACGGTCGCCGTCGAGCAGCAGGTGCTTTCGGATTCGGTCACCGCCTATATGGACACGCTTCAGGCGCAGGCGGTGCTCGAGTTGAGCATCAACAACGAGCAGGTCCTGCGCCGCCAGCTCGAGGCGACGCAGGACCGCTTCCGTGTCGGTGAGGTCACCCGGACCGACGTGGCGCAGGCCGAATCCCGCCTCGCATCGGCGAGTTCCGACCGTATCACGGCCGAGGGTACGCTGGAGACGAGCCGGGCCACGTACCAGCGCGTGATCGGCGAGCCGCCGGGCCTCCTGACCGCTCCCGCCGAGCGGCCGGTGCTGCCGACCAAGCGCGACGAGATCATCGCGCTCGCCGCCTCGAACAACCCGAACGTCGTCTCGGCGCAGTTCACCGAGGCGGCCGCGCGGGAGCAGGTCAAGGTGGTGCGCGGCCAGCTCCTGCCGACGATCAGCGTCGTCGGTTCCGTACAGCGCGGCGTCGACTCGTCGACGAGCTTCAGGGGCCTGACTGCGGATTCCGAGACGATCGGGGCGCAGCTCAGCGTGCCGCTCTACGAGGGCGGAGCCATCTACTCCCAGACGCGTCAGGCGCAGGAAACCGTCGGGCAGCGCCGCAGCCAGATCGACGATGCCCGCCGGCAGGTCGTCCAGGCCGCGACGCAGGCCTATGAGACGGTGGTCGCGAACCGCGCCAAGATCGAATCCTTACGCATCGCGATCCGCTCCGCCGAGATCGCCCTCGAAGGCGTGCAGCAGGAAGCGACGGTCGGCTCCCGCACCGTGCTCGACATCCTCAACGCCGAGCAGGATCTCTTTACCCAGCGCGTCAATCTGGTCCGCGCGCAGCACGACGAAATCGTCAGCGAATTTCAGCTGGTCGCTTCCGTCGGGCGTCTCACCGCAATCGACCTCCGGCTGCCGGTGGCGCTATACGATGTCGACAAGCATTACCAGGAAGTGCGCAACAAGTGGATCGGGTTCGATTCGTCGAAGTGAGGGGCTTGGCATTCTCCATTGGCGACGGCAGGAAGCCTCGGTGCGTCTGGCAATCACCATGCCGCTTGCGTAATGTAGCGGGCGCTTGAGCGGAACGGTTTTCACGATGTCGGAAGCGAAGGGCCAGAACGAGCCGTCGATGGAGGAGATCCTCGCCTCCATCCGTCGCATCATTGCCGAGGACGGCGAACCGGCCGGTCAGAGCGCGCCTGCCGCGCCGCCGTCGCCGGTTGCCGTCGCCGAGCCAGAACGCAACGGCTCCGCCGCCGCCGCCGCCGTCGCGCCGGTGTCGTCGTCGGCGCACGACCGGATGGACGAGATCCTGGAACTTACCGAGGTCGTCGACGAGCACGGCGACGTCGTCGGCGCCGAGCCGGAACTCGAACCTGAGCCCGAACCCGAATCGCCGCCGCCACCGCCCCGGGCTGCCGCCGCGGTACCGCCGCCGCCGGTCGACGAACGGCCGGCTCCGCCGCCGCCCCCTTTGCCGTTCCGCGAACCGGCAGTAGCCGCCGCCGACCCGGGCGAACGGCTCGTCTCGGCGACGACGGCAGCTGCATCGGTCGCGGCGCTTGCCGAGCTGCATGGCATGGCGGCCCGTTCCGGCGGCCGTGCGGAGGACATCGCTCTCGGCGCCGCTCACCGCACGCTGGAAGAGCTGATCCGGGACATGCTTCGGCCGATGCTGCAGAGCTGGCTGGACGCGAACCTGCCCGACATGGTCGAGCGGCTGGTACGCGAAGAGATCGGCCGCATGGTACGCGACGCGCGTCAGCGCTGAGCGCGACGGCGGCCGTTCCGACCCGCGCAACTCCGCACGGATCGGCCGCTCCCTTCATAGATTCGAGGACGGTTCAGCGATGCTGGACAAGACATACCGGCCCGCCGAGGTCGAGGCGAAGCATTACGCCATCTGGGAAAAGGCGGGCGCCTTCGCGTCGAACCGCGAGAGCAACGGGCAGCCCTACACGATCATGATGCCGCCGCCCAACGTGACGGGCAGCCTGCACATGGGCCACGCGCTGACCTTCACGCTTCAGGACGTGCTGATCCGCTACTGGCGGATGCGCGGCCGCGACGCGCTGTGGCAGCCGGGCACCGACCATGCCGGCATCGCGACGCAGATGGTCGTCGAACGCCAGCTCGCGCAGCAGGACGTGACGCGGCACGATCTCGGCCGGGCCGCCTTCATCGATCGTGTCTGGCAATGGAAAGCCGAGTCGGGCGGGACGATCACCCGGCAGCTCCGCCGCCTCGGCGCCTCGCCGGACTGGGGGCGCGAGCGCTTCACGATGGACGAGGGCCTGTCCGCCGCCGTGCGCAAGGTCTTCGTGACGCTCCATCGCGAGGGACTG
>DASWRT010000532.1:0-7017 GCA_036403035.1 Allostellaceae bacterium
TCGTCGTCTGCGTCGTGCGCGGCGGCGGCGCAGAAGCGGTCGGCCGCGAGGCGATCCTGGCGCTGTTCGAGGGACGGGTCGCGCGTTACAAGCATCCGCGCGATGTCGTCTATCTGGAGGCGCTGCCCAAGAATGCGCTCGGCAAGATCATGAAATACGAGCTGCGCCGGATAGTCACCGCCAACGCTGCCGCTGGAAGGGCGGGGTAGGGCGGATGATCGTGTCCCGTTTCTGGGTTCTGGTGGCCGGTATTGCCGGCTTTGCCGGCGTTGCGCTCGGCGCGATGGGCGCGCACGGGCCGGGCGGCACCGGGCCGGATCCGCGTCTCCTCGATGTCGCCTCGCGCTACGCGATGTATCACAGCTTGGCGCTGCTCGCCGTCGCCGTGCTGAGCAGCCGGGCCGGGCGCGGCAAAGGCTGGCTCGACGCGGCAGGCGCCTGCTTCGCGATCGGCGTGCTGCTCTTCTGCGGCAGCATCGTCCTGCTTGCCGTCACCCGGGTTCCGCAGTTCGCCTACGTCACGCCGGTCGGCGGCATCGCCTTCCTGATCGGCTGGGCGGCGCTTGCGGTGTCCGCTCTGATCGGCGAGCGGCGTGCGGACAAGTGACCGAGGATGCGGAAATGACATGTCGCACTATTGATCAGTACGCATATAAGTCAGGACGCTTGCCTTCCCAACGCGTATGTTGATCCACGGGATCCGAAATTTTGCATTAGGGTGCATGAGCGGACATTGCATTCCATAATGAGTCTATGTTGAAGTATATGCTGCCAGATATGTCAAACGGTGCCGCAGCATCGAAGCGCCGAGATTCTTCGGCAAACCCGTGGCGGAGGCATTTGCGTTACGTCCACTTGTTATGTGGTCGTCCCGACAATCAAGATTGGATCCCTAAAGCTCGCTGAAAGCAGCATAGGGTTGGAGAGCGCCGGTAACCTCTGCCCGAGACACACGTCGGATTAGGGGAGGTTGGAGCGATGCGCCTTTTTTCTCTTGCTTTATTTTTCCTGTTTTCGGTTGTCGGATGTGCACCGAATCAGCTCATTCGAGGATCGACAGAAGCTTGCAATGTCGCGCCGAACGATGCCGAAGCTGAAGGCTGTCGTTCAAGCAGTATCGAAAATCACGATACGGAGAACTACGATCTCGGCTTCGTGGAATTCGACGATCAGGGGAGTACGTACGACGACCGCAGGCAAATGACGGCGCTGTTCCGTCGGTTGGAAGCCGAGGCGGAAACTCACGATCTTTGCATGGTAGTCTTCGTTCATGGTTGGAAGCACAATGCTTCGTATGAGGACGGAAATGTTCAAGATTTCCGTCGACTGCTCAGGCAGGTCGCTCAGGTTGAGTTGGAGCGCAAATCCGGTGAGCGCGCCCGAAAGGTTTTTGGAATCTATGCGGGATGGCGCGGTCTATCCATCGATGCAGGCGAGGTTGGCCGCGACCTGACATTCTGGACTCGGAAAAATGCAGCTCACCGCGTCGCTGAGGGGTCGATACGCGAATTGCTCGCTCGGACGCAAGCCCTGCAAACGCGCGTCAACAAACTGATGTGGGCGGATGGTAGCGGTCGCAGTACGCGCCTGCTTACCATCGGCCATAGTTTCGGCGGGCTGATCGTTTATACGGCTTTGCATCAGTATCTGATCGACGGCGCGGCCGTGCTGGCGGAACGCAGCGAACCAGTGCCGGTGCCCGCATTCGGCGATCTCGTGGTTCTCGTCAATCCTGCTTTTGAGGCAGTACGGTACGAGCCGATTCGCGAGATCATCCGCCAGCAGAATGCATATGTAAGAAAGCAGAATCCGGTGTTCGTCGCCGTAACATCGAAGGGCGATTGGGCAACCGGGTATGCGTTCCCGGCCGGCCGGATCGCGAATACCATCGTTGAAGGTTTCAAAGACGACGCGGAGCGGGAAGAGGCACGGACGGCGCTGGGGCACTACAAACCCTTCTGGACGCATGAACTTACGGCGGCGACGCCGGATGCACCGGCCCGAGCCGTATCCATGGCCGCACCCAACTCACCCGTACCGGTGCAGCAAGAATGCAGAGACTTCGAGGCTTTCAATGCGCAATGGCGCATCGACGGACATCTAAAGCCCGGATGGACACGACAATACACGAGCGGCGCCGTCCTTCATCATCTTGCCGAAGGCGATCGCGGGTATAACGCAGATAATCCGTATTGGATCGTCTCGGCAGATCCGGCGATCATCAAGGACCACAACGACATACAATCGCCAATCTTCGTCGATTTTGTCCGACAGCTTTACGATGATCTCGTCCGCTTGACAGAGAACGTGCGGTGCGCTCGCTGACCAGCGTCGAAATCCTTTGTCGTTAATACGCTGAGGTGCGTGCTGCGGGAGAGCCGTATCCCCCGCAGCCCATCTCGGCGTGAGCGTTTTCCGTCAATGCTGAACCGGACCTGATCTCGCGAACCGAGCGGGCGAGAGCACCGCCTCGGTGACGCCGCGGTCGGCGATGTCGGCCGGCAGGCCGCGCCCTGCGGCGAGCGACGCCGCCACCCGGCCCATCGCCGGGCTGGTCTGGATGCCGTAGCCGCCCTGGCCGGCGAGCCAGAAGAAGCCCTCAGCGTTCGGGTCGAACCCGACCACAGGCGTCTTGTCGGCGACGAAGCTCCGCAGCCCCGCCCATTTATGCGCGATGCGGCGGACCCGCAGCGTCGTCGCCTCCTCCAGACGGGCAGCGGCTTCGGCGACGTCGATCTCGTCCGGCTGCACGTCGCAGGGCGGCGTCGGCGTCTCGTCGGCCGGCGAGACCAGGATCCGTCCGGCTTCCGGCTTGAAGTACAGCGTCTCCGATGCCCGGATCACCATCGGCCAGCGTTCGACCGCGAGGCCGGGCGGCGGATCGATCGTGAAGGCGGTGCGGCGCTTCGGCGTGAGCCCGACAGGCCGCGCCCCGGCGAGACGCGCCATCTCGTCCGCCCACGCGCCCGCGGCGTTGATCAGTACGGGCGCTTCGAAGATGTCGCCGGCCGCAATCGTCACGCGCCACGCGCCGCCGCCGACCCCGCCGAGCCGTTCGACGACGCGGACGTCCGCGTCGGTGACGACGGCTCCGCCGCCGGCCCTGAGACCGCGCAAGAAGCCCTGATGGAGCGCATGGACGTCGATATCCGTCGCGTGCGGCTCGTAAAGAGCGCGATCGAGCCAGTCGGGCGCGAGCGCCGGGCACAGCCGGATCGCCTCGTCGCGCGTAACCTCGCGCAGGCCGGGCGCCGAGCGCAGCCCTTCGGCCAGTTCGCGCTCGAAGACGCCGCGCTCGGCGGCGGGCGCCACCATCAAGACGCCTCGCGGCAGCAGCAGCTTGTGATCCGCGAATCCCGGCGGCGGCGCGTCGAAGAAGGCGCGGCCGGCCGAGGTTAGTGCGCGGATCGCGGCGCTGCCGTAATTCTCGCTGTAGAGCGCGGCCGACCGACCGGTCGAGTGATAGCCGGGCGCGGCCTCGCGTTCGAGCAGCGTCACGCGATGTCCGGCGGCGGAGAGGAAGAAGCCGGCCGACGCGCCGGCGATCCCGCCGCCGACGATCAGGAACTCAGGCCGCGCCGCCGTCGTCACCGCAGCGCCGCCGGAACCGGCACCTTCGCTTCCTTGTAGTAGCGAAGCGCGCCGGGATGCAGCTTGACGCCGAGCGCCGGCAACGTGGCCGGCGTCGTCGCCCGCCAGACCGGGTTTTCCTTCTCAAGCTCGGCCTTGCGCGTCCAGAACGCCTCGGTCAGCGCATAGGCGGTCGCCTCACTCATCGCCTTCGTCGTGTAGACGCCGACCGGGATCGCGAGCGTCGTCACGTCCTCGTCGACGCCGGGATACGCACCCTTCGGAATGGTGGTCGCGATGACGCTGTCGTCGCTGCGCATCGCGCGCGCGGTCTCGATCGGCGAGAGCGACAGCAGCCGGATCGGCATCGCCTTCGCCAAGTCGGCCACGGCCGGCAGCGGGTAGGGGCCGGCAAGCGCCACGCCGCTCACCTGCCGGTCGCGGAGCGCGGGCAGCGCGCTGTCTGCGTCGATGTCGAGCAGCGGCACCTTGCCGTCGAGACCGAGCAGGCCGAGCACCGAGGCTGTCTGCCGCTCGGCGACGCTGCCGCGGGCGCCGGGCACGAACGGTTTTCCCGCCAGATCGGCGAAGGAGGCGATGCCGCTGTCGGCGCGGACCACCCAGTGCACGGTGACATAGGGGATCGTGAACAGCGCGCGGATGTCGTTGTAGCGCGCGTCTCGCTTGAACGGCTTTTCACCCTTCCGCGCCTGCGCGACGATGCTCGGCGGCGCCGTGAAGACGAGTCCGCCGCCGCCATGCTGATGCGCCGCATCGATGACGTTCTGGACGGAGCCCTGGCTTTCCTGGAGGTCGAGCCGCAGCTTGCCGTCCGCCGAGCCGATCGCCTCGACGAACTGCTGCGCCAGCAGGTAGTACGTGCCGGTCGCCTTGCCTGCGTGCACCACCACGGCGGGGCCAACGGCATCGGCCGCCGCCGCGGTCGCGCGGGTTCCCGCCGAGGCCGCGGACAGCGCGACGAAGATGGCGCCCCAGATCAGCGCCAGCAACCGCCGTCTCGTCACGCGTCATCCTCCTCGTTTCCCGGCTCGCCGCCTTGCGGCGCCCGCGCCCGCACGTCTGAACCGTCCATCCTGCCCGGCGCGGGCGCATACTGCCGGTGCTGCCGCGATCCGGCAAGAATGACGTGCGGTGGCCCGCTCTCTGGAAGTGCCACGGCGGATTGTGCGAGAGTCCGTACACAGCCCCAAGAAATCCCGAACGCGCGGAAGAAGACGCCCGATGACAACGATCCTCTACACGCATAAGGCCTGCCTGCAGCACGATCCGGGGAGCTATCACCCGGAGTCGCCGGCTCGGCTGCGCGCCGTGCTCGACGCCCTGGCGGCGCCGGAATTCGCCGCGCTGGAGCGCCGCGAGGCGCCGCTCGCGGACATCGAGGACATTGCCCGCGTCCACCCCCGCCCGTACATCGAGCGGGTGCTCGCCGCCGTGCCGAAGACCGGCCATGCCGGCCTTGACGCCGATACGGTGCTCTCGCCCGGCTCGGGCGAGGCCGCCCTGCGCGGTGCGGGGGCAGCCTGTGCCGCCGTGGACGCGGTGATTGCCGGCGAGGCCGACAACGCCTTCTGCGCGACGCGCCCCCCCGGCCACCATGCCGAGCCGACGCGCGCAATGGGTTTCTGCCTGTTCAACAATGTCGCGATCGCCGCGCTGCGCGCCCGGCAGGTGCACGGCCTGGAGCGGGTGGCCGTCGTCGACTTCGACGTGCATCACGGCAACGGGACGCAGGCGATGTTCGAGGACGACGCGCAGCTCTTCTATGGGTCGACGCACCAGTCGCCGCTCTATCCCGGCACCGGCGCACGCGCCGAGACCGGCGTCGGCAACATCGTCAACGTGCCGCTGCGCCCGATGTCCGGCTCGGCCGAATTCCGCCACGCGATGACCGCCGTCATCCTGCCGGCCCTGGACGATTTCCGGCCGGACCTCGTGATCGTGTCCGCGGGGTTCGACGGACATCGGCGCGATCCGCTGGCGCAGCTCGATCTCACCGATGGCGATTACGCCTGGATCACGCGGAAGCTGCGCGACTGCGCCGACACCTATGCGCAAGGCCGGCTCGTGTCTGCGCTGGAAGGCGGATACGACCTCGAAGCGCTGGCCTCCAGCGCGGCGGCGCATGTGCGGACGCTGATGGCGTAGGTCCGCGGCACTGCCTGTCCCACGCGGCGGCCGGCTCGTTCCGGCGGACGGCCGAACATGCCTTCCGTGTCGGCCGGATGACGCCGGGACGCGTTGCGGCAGAGTCATCTCGTGCCCACATGGGACGTTGACGTAACCGAGGCGGTTGTGTCGCTTGCGGAGCACGCATGTCCGCCCGATTGCGTGCCGTGATCACGCCACGGTTGCTCCGCCGCCGGGCCTTCCTTACATTCGCGGCTTTCAACCGACCCGCCTGGGACGTGGTATGTCTCCTGACACTAGTTTGCCGCCGGACATCGCCGCCATGAGCTTCGAGGATGCGCTCGGCGAGCTGGAGCAGATCGTCAAAAAGCTTGAGCAGGGCAGCGCCAAGCTGGACGAGGCGATCGCGTCATACGAGCGCGGCGCCCATCTCAAGCGCCATTGCGAGTCGAAGCTGAACGAAGCGCAGAGCCGGGTCGACCGTATCGTCCGCGGCGCCGACGGCGCCCTCGCCACGGAGCCCGCATCGCTTGGCTGATATCATCCTCACGCCGCAGGCCGGCTTCGCCGAAGCGCTGGCGGAAGCGGCGGGGCTCACCGATGCGGTGCTCGACCGGCTTCTCGCGGTTCCCGCCGGGCCGGAGGCGCGCGTCTTCGAGGCGATGCGCTACTCGGCGCTGGCGCCGGGCAAGCGGCTCCGCCCGTTTCTGGTGCTGGCGAGCGCCCAGCTTTTCGCCGTCTCGCGGCGGAGCGCGCTCCAGGTCGGCGCGGCGATCGAACTGGTTCACGCCTATTCGCTCGTCCACGACGACCTGCCCGCGATGGACGACAGTGATCTGCGGCGCGGCCGTCCGACCTGCCACAAGCAGTTCGACGAAGCGACCGCCGTGCTTGCCGGCGATGCGCTGCTGACCTACGCGTTCGAGGTGCTGGCGGATCCCGACACGCACGGCGACCCGGCGGTGCGGTGCGAGCTGGTTTCCGCGCTTGCCCAGGCGGCGGGCGGGCACGGCATGGTCGGCGGTCAGATGATCGACCTGCTCGCCGAGAACGAGTCGCTCGACATCGGCGCGATCACCCGGCTGCAGCGGCTGAAGACCGGCGCCCTGATCGCGTTCGCCTGCGAGGCCGGGGCGATCCTCGGCAAGGCGGCGGCCGAGCCGCGCATGGCGCTGCGAGCCTATGCGCATGATCTCGGTCTCGCCTTCCAGATTGCCGACGATCTGCTTGACGTCGAAGGCAGCGCCGCCGAGACCGGGAAACCGGTCGGCAGCGACGCCGTGGCAGGAAAGGCGACAT
>DASWRT010000533.1:0-17626 GCA_036403035.1 Allostellaceae bacterium
TCGCCCGAGGACGCGCGCCGCGGCCGGCAGCCGCCGGGCGACGAGCTTCTCGAGGTCGACGAAGGCAACCGGAGGAGCGGCCTGCCCTCCGCCTATGTCGTGCGCAAGCGCGTGATGGTCAGCGGCGACATGCTGGTCGACGCCCAGGCGACCTTCCAGAACAGCGAGCCGGTCGTCAGCTTCAAGTTCGACTCGATCGGCGCGCGCCGGTTCGGCGACGCGACCCGCGACAATGTCGGCAAGCCCTTCGCGATCGTCCTCGACAACAAGGTCATCAGCGCGCCGGTGATCCGCGAGCCCATCCTCGGCGGCAGCGGCGTCATCTCCGGCAGCTTCACGACTCAGTCGGCGAACGACCTCGCGCTGCTGCTGCGCGCCGGCGCGCTGCCGGCGCCGCTGGTCATCCTGGAGGAGCGCACGGTCGGTCCCGATCTCGGCGCGGATTCGATCCGGGCCGGCACGACCGCCTGCATCGTCGGCGTCGTCCTGGTCGTGATCTTCATGGTGCTGTTCTACGGCCTGTTTGGCGCCTTCGCCGACATCGCGCTGTTCTTCAACCTCGCGCTGCTGCTCGCCGGCCTGTCGCTGCTCGGCGCGACCCTGACGCTGCCCGGCATCGCCGGGATCGCGCTGACGATGGGCATGGCGGTCGACGCCAACGTGCTGATCTACGAGCGCATCCGCGAGGAGGTGCGGACCGGCCGCACGATGCTCTCGGCGCTCGACGCCGGGTTCCGCCGCGCCTTCGGCACCATCCTCGACAGTCACATCACGACGCTGGTCGCCGGCGGGCTGATGTTCTGGCTCGGGTCCGGGCCGGTCAAGGGCTTCGCCGTGACGCTCAGCCTCGGCGTCCTGATCTCGCTGTTCTCGGCGGTGCTGGTGACGCGTCTGCTGATCGTGCTCTGGTTGAAGCGCATGCGTCCGAAGACCATTCCGATCTAACGCAAAGCCGGTTCCCTCTACCATGCTGCGCCCCATCGTCTTCCTGCGGAACACGCCGTCCATCGACTTCATGCGGTGGCACAAGGCGGGGTTCGGCCTGTCGATCCTGCTGTCGGTCCTCACCGTCGTCCTGTTCCTGATGAACGGGCTGAATTACGGCATCGACTTCAGCGGCGGCATCATGATCGAGGCCCGCTCGACCCAGGGTCCGGCGGATCTCGCGAAGATGCGGGAGAAGCTCAATTCGCTGAACGTGGGCGACACCTCGCTTCAGGGGTTCGGCAGCCCGGAAGACGTGCTGATCCGTCTCGGACGGCAGCCCGGCGGCGATGCCGCCCAGATGGCCGGCGTCGAGAAGGTGAAGCAGGCGTTCGGCGACACGCTCGAATATCGCCGCGTCGAGGTCGTCGGTCCGAAGGTCGGCGAGGAACTGATCCGGGCAGGCGTCATCGCGACCGTGCTCGCGCTGATCGCGATCGCGGCCTATGTCTGGTTCCGCTTCGAGTGGCAGTTCGGCGTCGGCGCGATGATCTCGACGTTGCACGACGTGATCACGACGATCGGGCTGTTCGCGCTGCTGCGGCTGGAGTTCAACCTGACGACGCTCGCGGCGATCCTGACCATCGCCGGCTATTCGATCAACGACACGGTCGTGATCTACGACCGCGTGCGCGAGACCATGCGCAAGTACAAGACCATGGATCTCCGCACGCTGATCAACCTCAGCCTCAACGAGACTTTGTCGCGGACGATCCTGACCGTGTCGACCGTGGCGCTGGCGGTGCTGTCGCTGCTGATCTTCGGCGGCGAGGTGCTGCGCGGGTTCAGCATCGCGATGCTCTGGGGCATCGTGATCGGCACCTACTCGTCGCTCTTCATCGCCGCGCCGGTCCTCTACTACATCCGCCCGAACCGCGGCGCGGTGGAGAAGCCGGCGGCGGACAAGACGACGACGCCCGCGGAAGGCCCTCCGCCGGGACGGCCGGCGGCCGAGGCGCGCTGAGATGCACCTGACGCCGTTCACCGCGAGCGGTGCACGGCAGGTCGTCGAAAGTTACGGCCCGCAGGGCTTCCGCATCAGCGGCGCCGAGCACGCCGGCTCCATCCTCGTCTTCCCCGACGCCGCCTATCCGTGGCCGGTCGCCGCGATGACGGACCTCACCGTCGAATCCGTCCGCCCGGTGCTGGAGCACGGTGGCGTCGAGGTGCTGCTGTTCGGCTGCGGCCGGCGCATGGCGCCGATCCCCGCCGCCGTCCGGCAGGCGCTGAAGGACGCGGGGATCGGGACGGACGCGATGGACACCGGCGCCGCCTGCCGCACCTACAACGTGATGGTCTCCGAAGGAAGGCGCGTCGCCGCCGCGCTGATCCGACCGGTCTGAGAGATTCGTCTTTTCCCGCCGGAGGACGGTAGGTATGCGTCGCGCAGTCTTTCTCCTCGCGTTCGCCGCGGCCGTGCCGGCTTCCACCGGGCTGTCGGCCGCGGCGCCCGCGGTCGTCGACGTCTCGCTCTACGGCGATCTCACCACGGATTGGGGGATCAAAGCCGCACCGGATGACGTCGGAGCCGGGCAGGTGGTGTTCCGGGTCCGCAACGACGCGAGCTACGAGCCGCACGACCTCCTGATCGTCCGTGGTACGAAGGCGGAACTCTCCTTCGACAAGGAGCATGACGTGGTCGACCTCGCCCATGCGGCCGTGTCCGGCAGCGTCACGAACGTCCGGCCGGGCACCACGCGCGAGCTGGCCGTGACGCTCGCACCGGGCGACTATGTCCTGCTTTGCAACATCCGCAGCCATTTCGCCGCGGGCATGGCGACGCCGTTCCACGTCAATCCGTAAGGCGGCATAAGCCCGAAAATGAAGAACCCTCTTCCGTCGGATCGGAAGAGGGTTCCCCGCTTCGCAGCGCCGGCCTCGGCCGGCGAGCCTGCCGCTGGTCAGGCGCTGCCGAGGTTCTTGTTGACGAAGTCCCAGTTGACGAGGCTGTTGAGGAACGTCTCGACGAAGTCCGGACGCCGATTCTGGTAGTCGAGATAATAGGCGTGCTCCCACACATCGACGGTGAGGAGCGCCTTCTGGCCCTGCGCCATCGGGTTCACCGCGTTCGGCGTCTTCGTGATCTTGACCTGGCCGCCGTCGGCGACGAGCCATGCCCAGCCGGAGCCGAACTGCGTCACCGCCGCCTGCTTGAACTGCTCCTTGAACTTGTCGTAGCCGCCGAACGCCTGATCGATCTTCTCGGCGACCGCGCCGGTCGGCTGCCCGCCGCCGCTCGGCTTCATGCAGTTCCAGAAGAAGGTGTGGTTCCACACCTGGGCGGCATTGTTGAAGATGCCGGCCTTGGACTCGTCCTTCGCCGTCGCCTTGATGATCTCCTCGAGGGACTGGCTCGCCATCGGCGTGTCCTTCACGAGGTTGTTGAGGTTCGTGACGTAGGCCTGGTGGTGCTTGCCGTGATGGAATTCCAGCGTCTGCGCCGACATGTGCGGCTCCAGCGCCGTCTTGTCATACGGGAGGGGCGGCAGTTCGAAAGCCATGGCTGCATCTCCGTCCAGTGGGTAGGGTCCGAAACGTGGGCCACGAACCTAGGTCGTTCCGCTCGCGTTGTGAAGCGTTAACAAAGTACTAAGGCGGTGACCTCGCCGCACCCTGGAGTATCCCGCAGAATGGCCGAAAGCAGGGCGTTGCCGGCGCTCGCCGCGCTCGTTCGGCAGCGCGACCCCGACCGCTATCTGACCGCGCTCTTCGCGCCGGACGACCGGCGCGACGGGTTGTTCGCGCTCGGTGCGCTCAACTTCGAGGTGGCGAAGACCCGCGAGGCCGTTACCGAGCCGATGCTCGGGCAGATCCGCCTGCAATGGTGGCGCGACGCGGTCGAGGAGATCTATGCAGGGAAGCCGGTGCGCCGCCACGAGACCGCGCAGGCGCTCGCCGACGCGGTGCGGCGGTACGGGCTGACGCGCTACCATGTCGACCGGATCATCGACGCGCGCGAACTCGACCTGACCGACGATCCGCCGCGCACGCTCGCCGTGCTGGAGCGGTACTGCGAGGACACCGCCGCCCGGCTGCTCTGGCTCGCGCTGGAAGTGCTCGGCGTCCGCGACTCCGCCGCCGCGGTGGAGGCGAGCAGGGAAGTCGGCATCGCCTGGGCGCTGACCGGCCTGATCCGCGCGATCCCGTTCCACGCCCGCGACAAGCGGCTCTATATCCCCGTCGACCTCGCCGCCGAGGCCGACCTGCACACCGGCGACCTGTTCGAGCTGCGCCCCTCGGCGCCGCTCGCCAAGGTCGTCGGCCGGCTCCGCGAGAGGGCGGAGGCGCATCTCGACGCTGCGCGCGCCAAGGCGGCCGACGTGCCCGCGGCGGCGCGACCGGCGCTGCTGCTCGGCGTCCTCGCCGACGGGTATCTCGCGCGGATCCGCCGCGCCGGCGACAATGTCTTCGACCTGTCGCTCGGCCGCCCGGACGGCTGGAAGACGCTGCGCCTGAGCTGGGCGGCGTTCCGCGGGCGGTATTGAGCAAACTGACGATCGCAAAAAAATTTCCTCTCCCCTTGTGGGAGAGGAAGGACCCGTCGCGCCGCGACGGGAAGGTGAGGAGTGCGCGACCGAAGGGAGCGCCCCAGCATCGGAGATGCTGAAAAGAGAGCGCTGCGGCGTGCACTGCGTCAACGCTCGCTGCGCTCGCGTGCCCCCTCACCCTGCCTGCCCTCTCCCCTCGGGGCTACGACATTCACACATCTCTCTCCGGCTCTCGACAAGCTGCACGGCGGAGAACCCAGAGAACCGCAGAAACCCTCGATTCTCGGTGCCAAGGTTGAGCATCCCGCTGCGAAAGGGGCGTCGAGATAACCGATTGAAAAGAAAGCACTCCTGGTGATGTGTGAATCTGATAGCCCCTCGGGGAGAGGGCAGGGTGAGGGGTCCCGTGAGCGCAGCGAGCGTCGACGCGGCCGAAGGCTGCGGCGCACATTTCCGCCGCCTTCGTCGGCGGCGCTCCCTTCGGTCGCGGGTCCCCTCACCCTCCCAGCCTCCGGCTGGGCCCCTCCCTCTCCCCGCTGGGGCGAGGGATGATAACGGCAGATTTTCCAAAATTGCAAAGACTGCCAAGGCGCCGGAACCGATCTTGCCGCCCGTCTTACCTTGATGAACAAACCGGAAAAAACAGGCGATCCGGCGCAAAAAACAGGAAAAGAACAGGACACGCCGCCTGTTCCGTACCTGTTCCCGCGATGAAGATCGTCGGGCAAGCTGTTGAAATCGCAGAACCCGTCCGAACGAAAAACCGTCCGCTCCGCCTGTATTTCACGTCTTCGCGGCTGCCAGTACCGCCGCGCGAAGGCGTCGCATGGCGTCCGGCATCGCCTCGGCCGGCGTATTTGCAAAGCCCAGAAGGAAACCGCGCCGGCCCTGCCGGCCGGCTTCATCGGGGTCGGCGTAAAAGGCCGAGAGCGGCGGCGTCTGGAGTCCACGGGCGAGCGCCTCTCGGTAGGCGGCGCGGTCGTCGCACGGGATCAGCAGCCGCGCCGCGACATGCATGCCGCACTCCGGCATGTCGGCGGAAAGAACTCCGTCCGCCTCTTCTCGAACGCTGCGGATCAGCGCGTCGCGGCGCTCGGCATAGAGCAGCCGCATCCGCCTGACATGCGCCGCGAGGTGCCCCTCGACGATGAAATCGGCGAGCACGGCCTGCGTCGGCGCCGGCGCGTGGCGGTCGGCGAGGGCGCGCGCCGCCGTGAAGGGGGCCGCGAGGTCCGGCGGGACCACGAGGTAGCCGAGGCGCAGGCCGGGCGCCAGCACCTTGCTGAAGGTGCCGAGATAGAGGACGCGGCCCGCCCGCCGGTCGGCAAGCGCGTGCAGCGGGCGCAGCGGCCGGCCGGCGTAGCGGTACTCGCTGTCGTAATCGTCCTCCAGGACCCAGGCGTCCGCACGCTCCGCCCAATCGAGCAGGGCGAGGCGCCGCCGCAGGCTCATCGTGACGCCGAGCGGGTATTGGTGGGACGGCGCGACCAACGCGAGCCGCGCTGCCGGGGCGAGCCGCTCGCCGAGCGCCGGGTCGAGCCCTTCCGCGTCGACCGCCACCGGCACCGGCCGGACGCCGCTGGCGGCAAGCGCGCCGCGGGCGGCGACATAGGCCGGGTCCTCGACCCAGGCCGCGTCGCCGGGATCGAGCAGGACGCGCGCGGCGAGGTCGATCCCTTGTTGCGAGCCGGCGACGACCAGCACCTGCTCCGGCGCGCATTCGATGCCCCGCGCGGTGCCGAGATAGGAAGCGATCGCCTCCCGGAGCGCCGGCAGCCCCGCCGGGTCGGCATAGCTCAGCAGATCAGCCGGCCGCCGTTTCCAGAGCCGGGTCGTGAGCCGTTCCCAGTGCGCGAACGGGAACGCGTCGAGCGCCGGAACGCCCGGCGCCAGCGGCAGCAGCCGGCGCTCGGCCGGCGTCACGCGGAGAGCCCGCAACGCCGCGCCCCGCCGTGACAGTTTGCGGCCCGCTTCCGGCGCAGCGGCGGCAGGTGCCGCTCTTGTCGCCGCTCGCTGCGGCGGCCCCACGGTCAGCAGCGTCTCCGGCAGCACGGCGGAGACGAAGGTGCCGGCGCCGACCCGGCTCTCCAGGTACCCCTCGGCGACGAGCCGCTCGTAGGCGAGCACGACCGTCTGCCGCGCCACGCCCAGCTCTCCCGCCCAAGCGCGCGACGGCGGCAGCCGCGTTCCCGGCCGCAGCCGGCCGCCCAGGATCGCGGCGCGAAGCTGTCCGACGATCTGGTCCTGGCGGGAGACTGGGAGCGCCGGGTCGACGGCGACGCTGGTGAGGAGCGGAGGCGCGGGCATGACGATCCAATTGGCCTGATCGATTTGCCGTGATTGGCTCTTCCCGATCAATCCAATCGACCGTAGCGTCGGCAACGTTCACCGACAAGCCGGATCGAGCCGCCGACCATGTACGTTCCTGCCCTTTATCGCGAGACCTCGCCCGAGGCGATCTACGGCTTCATCGAGCAGCACAGTTTCGGGCTGCTCGTCTCGAACGGCCCGGACGGGTTCCACGCGACGCACCTGCCGTTCGCGCTCAGCCGGCCCGCAACGTCCGGCGGGGACGCGGTGCTGTTCGGCCACATGGCGCGCGCCAACCCGCAATGGCAGGCGCTCGACGGCGCCGAGGTCCTGGCGGTCTTCCAGGGACCGCACGCCTATGTCTCCCCAAGCTGGTACGCGACCCATCCGGCGGTGCCGACCTGGGACTACACGGCGGTGCACGCTACCGGCCGCTTTGCCGTGATCGACGATCCGGCGGAGATCGATGCGTCGATGGCGGCGCTGGTCGGGCTCTATGAGGAAGAGGGAAGCGGCTGGCGTTTCGAGGAATTGCCGGCGGACTACAAGGGACGGATGCTTCGGGCGATCGTCACGTTCAAGGTGACGGTCACCCGGTTCGAGGTGAGCTTCAAGCTGAGCCAGAACCGCCCGCCGGCCGACCGGCGCAACGTCGCCGCCGCCCTGCGCCGACGCGGCGACGCGGACGGGCTCGCGGTCGCCGACCTGATCGAGGCGGCGCTGGCCGGGAAATAGGACTGCGATCTGCTCAGCCGCCCGCCTTGTCCCCGGCCGGCTGCTCGGCGGCGCCGAGCGCGTCGGCGAGGCGGGCCGCGGCGCTGCCGGGGCGGAGCGGCTTCGGCTGTTCCGGGTGCGGCGCCCAGCCGGTCAGGTAGATTACCTGGAACGTCGCGCGGATCCGCCCGTCGGGCTCCGCGAACCGCTCCTGGTACTCGGCGGCGGCGCGGGCGAGCGTCGCGCACCTCGTGAAGCCGCGCCGCCGCTCAGCCAGCGCGTTGGCCTCGCCCATGCCGCGCAGGTCGCGCATCAGCGCCAGCGCGTCCGGGTAGGTCACGGTCAGCGTGTCGGCGTCGGCGACCGGCATCGCGAAGCCGGCGCGTTGCAGCAGGCCCGCCGCGTCGCGCAGGCCGGCGAACGGCGAGACGCGCGGGCTTGCGCCGTTCTCCTCCGCGATCTCGGCGGCGAGCAGCGCCTGCCGCAGTTCGGTCAGCGTCTCGCCGCCGAGCATCGCCGCGAGCAGCAGCCCGTCCGGACGGAGGATTTGGCGAAGCTGGAGCAGCGCTCCCGGCAGGTCGTTGACCCAATGCATCGCAAGGTTGCTCAGCACGAGGTCGAAGCTGCCCGGCGCGAACGGCAGCAGGTCGGGCTCGGCGACGACCGCCGGACGCTGCGACGGTTCCGCCGCCGCCGCGGCCAGATCCGCCGTCACCAGCGTCTCGACCTGCCCGCGTCCGCCGAGCGCCCGCGCCACCGCGCCGTGCCGCGCGCCGAGATCGAGGGCGCGCGGAAAGGTGCGGCTGACGTCGTCGAGCCGGTCGAGCAGCCGATCGGCGATCTCGTCGAATAGGAAGGCATGGCCGCCGCTGCCGGCGGCCCGCGCCGCGCGGTGGCGGCGGGCGCGGAGAGCGCGGCGGTCGAAGATCTCGATCGGCGACGGATCGTCAGAATGAGGCATGGCCGCAAGATGGCGACCGGCAGGCCCGCCGGAAAGACCTGTCGTTGACAGGACGCCGCAACCGGCGGTGTCATGCGGAGCATGCCCGATCAATTCGCGCCGATCCTGCTGCGGCGGCTGCGCGGCGTCGTCCACGTCGCGGTCGATGCGCTGCTGCCGCCGCGCTGCCCGAAATGCGGCGTCACCGTCGCAGCCGGGGACGGCGCCATGCTCTGCGCCGGCTGCTGGCCGACGATCGCCTTCCTCGGGCCGCCGCTCTGCGCCTGCTGCGGCCTGCCGTTCCCGCACGACACGGTGGCCGGGCCCGGTCCCGGTTCCGGCGGCGGGCTGCTCTGCGGCGCGTGCGCGCGGCAGCTTCCGCCCTTCGACCGCGCCCGGTCGGTGATGCGCTACGACGAGGCGAGCCGCGATCTGGTGCTCGGCTTCAAGCATGCCGACCGGCTCCACACCGCCCCCGCCTTCGGCCGCTGGATGGCGCGGGCCGGCGGCGAGCTGCTCCAGGACGCCGATCTCCTGATGCCGGTGCCGCTGCATTGGACGCGGCTCTTCAAGCGCCGATACAACCAGGCGGCGCTGCTGGCACAGGCGGTCCGCAACGCGGCCGGCGGACGCCCGGCGGTCGCGCCGGACTGGATGGTGCGCCGCCGACGCACCATCTCTCAGGGTGACCTCGGCGCCGTGGCGCGCGAGCGCAACGTCCGCGGCGCCTTCGCGCTCCGCTCCGGGCGGGCGGTCGACGGGCTGCGCATCGTGCTGGTCGACGACGTGCTGACGACCGGCGCGACGGCCATGGAATGCGCGCGGGTGCTGAAGCGCGCCGGAGCGGCGCGGGTCGACGTGCTGACGCTGGCGCGCGCCGGCCGCTTCGACGCATGATGCGCAGCAGGCGCGCGGACGTTGCGCGGATGCGCGGATGGACGCTGTTAGCCGGGTATCCGGAGAAAGGGCAGGGTGTGCAATGCCGAAGGTGGAGATCTACTCGACGCTCTTCTGCCCCTACTGCGCGCGGGCCAAGTCCCTGCTGGAGCGGAAGGGCGTCGCCTACGAGAACATCGACGTGATGGAGCAGCCCGACCGCCGCGACGAGATGGTCGCGCGTGCCGGCGGCCGCTCCTCGGTGCCGCAGATCTTCATCGGCGGCGAGCATATCGGCGGCTCCGACGAGTTGGCGGTGCTCGACCGCGACGGGCGGCTCGACGCGAAGCTGGGGCTGGGACGATGAGCACGGCGGCGGCCGGCGGCGTCTTCAAGGCGGCCTGCGTCCAGACCTGCACCGACCGCGAGTTCGCGCCGAACATCCGTGCGGTGGGCGATCTGGTGCGGCGCGCCCGCGACCAGGGCGCCGACTTCATCGCGACGCCCGAAGTGGTCGGGATGCTGGAGCCGAAGAAGGCGCTTCACCTCGAGAAGGCGAGGGGAGAGGCGGGCAACCCGATGCTCGCCGCGTTCCGCGATTGGGCACGCGAGACCGGCGCGTGGATCCTCGCCGGCTCGCTGGCGATCAAGCTCGACGAGTCGACGCTCGCCAACCGCTCGTTCCTGATCGACCCGAGCGGCGAGATCGCGGCGCGCTACGACAAGATGCACATGTTCGACGTCGATCTCGCCAACGGCGAGCGGTATCGCGAATCCTCGCTCTACCGGCCGGGCGATGAGACGGTCCTGGCAGCGCTCCCCTGGGGCCTGCTCGGCATGACCGTCTGCTACGACATGCGCTTCCCGTACCTGTACCGGACGCTGGCGAAGGCAGGAGCCGATTTCCTCACCGTTCCCTCCGCCTTCACCGTGCCGACCGGGCGGGCGCACTGGCACGTGCTGCTGCGCTCGCGGGCGATCGAGACCGGCTGCTACGTGTTCGCCCCGGCGCAGGTCGGTGAGCATGCCGAGGGCCGCCAAAGCTACGGCCATTCGCTGATCATCTCGCCCTGGGGCGAGGTGCTGGCCGATGCCGGCGGCGAGGAGACCGGCGTCGTCGTCGCCGAGATCGACCCGGCGAAGGTCGCGGAGGCGCGCCGCATGGTTCCCTCGCTCGGCCACGACCGGCCGGTCGCGGCCCCCGCGGTTCCGCCGCGCCCGGCGGCATCGTCGCGGGAAGCGGCCGAGTAGGATTCCATGGCCGGCGCGCATGGCGGCGGGACGCCGGGCGAGGCGTCCGCCTGGGTGCGCCGCTTCGCGCCGCTCGTGCCGGCCGGCGGTCGCGTGCTCGATCTCGCCGCCGGCGGCGGGCGCCATGCGCGGCTGTTCCTGGAGCGCGGCCATCCCGTCGTCGCGGCCGACCGCGACGTGACCGGTCTTGCGGACTTGGCCGCAAGACCGGGTTGCGAGGTGGTCGAGACGGATCTGGAGGACGGCGGGCCGTGGCGTCTCGGCGGCGCGTTCGCCGGGATCGTCGTGACGAACTATCTGCACCGGCCGCTGCTGCCGGAGCTGATCGCGGCGCTCCGGCCCGGCGGCGTCCTGATCTACGAGACGTTCATGCTGGGCAACGAGCGGTTCGGCAAGCCGAGCAATGCGGCGTTCCTGTTGCAGCCGAACGAGCTGATCGACGCGTTCGCTCCGGCGCTCCGGATCGTCGCATTCGAGCAGGGCGAGGTGGCATCGCCCCGGCCGGCCTGCATCCAGCGCATCGCCTGCGTCGACGAGGGCACGGCGCCCGTTCGATTGCCGGCCGCTCCGGCAATTGCGCCATCGTGACGCAATCGTGACAGCATTTCTGTTTCGTTATCGCTTGAGGAGATAGAGTGCTGCCTCCATCTACACTGGAATTGTTTTAAATCGGAGCCGGGCACGCCGATGATCCTCTACGCACTTCGATGCGCGGCGGGACACGAGTTCGAAGGGTGGTTCCGCGACGGCCAGACCTACGACGCGCAGAGCGCGGCCGGCGAGATCGCCTGTCCCGCCTGCGGCAGCAACTCGGTCTCCAAGGCGCTGATGGCGCCGCGGCTCGGCCGCTCGTCGAAATCCGAACCCGAGCCGCCGGCCCCGGCGCCGATGCCGGCGTCCGCGCCTGAGCCGCCGCCGGAACCGGACGCCAAGGCCGCGAACATCGATCCGGCGCAGATGCGCCTGCTGCTCCGCGAGCTGCGTCGCCACGTCGAGCAGAATTGCGACTATGTCGGCGACAAGTTCGCCGAGGAAGCCCGCCGTATCCATTACGGCGAGGCCGATCCGCACGCTATCTACGGCGAGTCGACGCCCGAGGAGGCCGAAGCGCTCGCCGACGAGGGCATCGAGGTCGGCCGCATCCCCTGGTTGCCGCTCAACGACGCATAGGGTTTCTGGTGCATCCTCCGGGATGCGGTTCCGGCGCGGCTGGTCCGCGCCAGGGAGGGGGTGGCGCTCGGTGTCTTTCGACGGGAACAACGAATGACGAGCCGTCCGCGCATCCTCCTCACCGGTTTCGCGCCGTTCGCCGGCCTGCCGGTCAACCCGTCCGGCGAGGTCGTGCGCCGGCTTGAGCGGACCGGCGCCGGCAACACCACCGCCGTCGACCTCGTCTGCCGCATCCTGCCGATCGCCTACCGCGCCGTGCCGGGCGTGCTGCGTGACCTCGTCGCAGAGCATCGGCCGGACGCCGCGCTGAGCCTCGGCGTCGCGATTGGCGCGCCGGTGGTGCGCGTCGAGACGACGGCGCTCAACCGCGTCGCGTTCCGCGTTCCCGACGAGGACGGCTTGATGCCCGGCGAAACGCCCGAGCCGGATGGGCCGGCGGCGCGGGGTGCGACCTACCGGGCGGAGTCCGTGATGCGCGCGATCCGCGCCGCCGGTGTCCCGGCCGCGGTTTCCCATCATGCCGGCACGCATCTCTGCAACCTGACGCTGTACACCCTGCTGGGGCTGCTGCCGACGGATGCGCCGTGCGGTTTCCTGCACCTGCCGCTGCTGCCGGAGCAGGTCGCCGCGATGATGGACGAGGCGGAGGGCAAGCCCGCGATGGCACCCTTCGCGCCGACCGACCTGCCGTCGATCGCGCTCGACCTTCAGACCCGCGCGGTCGCGGCGCTTCTGTAAAGTATTGTCGAGGCGTGAAGTTGATCGGGACGGGAAAACTAATGCAGCGCCAAGGTTTTCGGCGATGTGCGCCGAGGCGATTTATGGGGCTGGTGCTGCTATCTCTCGCAGTCGACTCGGCCAACGCAGCGTTAGCTGCTGAAAGGGTAACAGAGCACGTTTCACCGGACGGCGAGATGACCGCTCGCGTGATGGCGCAGGGCGGATACGATTGCGAAGCTCGAATTGAGTTTCGCGCCGACGATCGCCAAGTCGCGGTGCAGGATTACCATTCGCCTGACCATGAGCATGGTGATTGCCTAGGCAATGCGAAATGGACGCCGGACGGGCAATTTTTCGTTTTCAGCTTGATACATGCAGGCGGTCACATGCCCTGGCACACGCCGATCTTGTTCTTTTCTCGGCGAAGCGGTCGCGTCGTTTCACTGGAGGCGTATGTGGGGGATCCGGTGACCAGTCCGGAATTCAAAGTGTTGTCGCCCGATGTTGTGGAATTCGATACCACGGCCCTTCCATTAGATAAGCATGAGCTGACCATGCGGACGGTTAGCCTGGGGGCGCTGGAATAGCGGTAGGCTCCGCGGCGACCTTCACCGCGAAGACCATGTAGTTCACGTCGAGGTCGTGCGCCGCGAGCGACCACTCGTCGGCGATCGGATTGTAGCGCACGCCGGTCATCTCGGTGATCGAGACGCCCTGCGGCCGCAGGCCGGCGGCCAGTTCCGAGGGCCGCACGAATTTGCTCCAGGTGTGCGTGCCGCGCGGCAGCCAGCCCAGCACGTATTCCGCGCCGACGATCGCGAACAGATAGGCCTTCGGCGTCCGGTTGAGCGTCGCGACGACCATGGCGCCGCCCGGCCGCAACAGCGCGGCGGTGGCGGCGAGGAAGGCCGTCACGTTGGCGACATGCTCGACCACTTCCATGTTGAGGACCGCGTCGAAGCGCTCGCCGCCGGCGGCAAGCTGCTCGACGGTCGCATGCCGGTAGGCGATCGCGAGGCCGCCCTGCTCGGCGTGGAGCGCCGCGACGCGGACGTTCTTCTCGGCGGCGTCGATGCCGACCACGTCGAACCCCAGCCGCGCCATCGGCTCTGACAGCAGCCCGCCGCCGCAGCCGATGTCGAGCAGCCGGAGGCCGGCGAACGGCCGCAGGCCGAGCGGGTCGCGGCCGAAATGCGCGGCCATCCGGTCGCGGATGAAGGCGAGCCGGGTCGGGTTGAACCGGTGCAGCGGGCGGAACTTGCCGGTCGGGTTCCACCAATCCTCCGCCATCGCGGTGAAGCGCGCGATCTCCTCGGCGTCGACGGTCGAGTCGGCGGCGACTGCGGCGGGCGGCGGCGTGTTCGGCAGAGAGGCGGCGGTCATCATTGGTTTTGTTCCGGTCGGTTTCTTGCATCGGCGCGGAGTGAAAGAGTATGTATAGCCGCTTCGCGCCGGCAACGCGCGCCGGCTCTTGCATTTCCGACCGCAGGCAAGCACCGCAAGCACCATGGCCCGCATCGTCCAGAAGTTCGGCGGCACGTCGGTCGCCCATATCGACCGCATTAGGAACGTTGCCCTGCGCGTCAAGCGCGAGATAGATGCCGGGAACGAGGTCGCCGTCGTCGTCTCGGCGATGGCCGGTACCACCAACCAGCTCGTCGACTGGACGCGCAAGATCAACAAGTTGCACGACGCCCGCGAGTACGATGCGGTGGTGGCGTCCGGCGAGCAGGTGACGGCCGGGCTGACGGCGCTCGCGTTGCAGGAACTCGGCATCAATGCCCGCTCCTGGCTCGGCTGGCAGATCCCGATCCATACCGACGGCGTGCACGGCAAGGCGCGCATCGACTCGATCGACACGGAAGAGCTGTCGCGCCGCCTCAAGGACGGGCAGGTCGCGGTCGTCGCCGGGTTCCAGGGCCTCGGGCCGGACAACCGCATCACGACGCTGGGCCGCGGCGGGTCCGACACCTCGGCCGTGGCGCTCGCCGCAGCGCTGAAGGCCGAGCGCTGTGACATTTTTACCGACGTCGACGGAGTTTATACGACCGATCCGCGTATCGTTGCTAAGGCGCGCAAGCTCGATAAAATTACCTACGAGGAAATGCTGGAGATGGCCTCGCAGGGCGCGAAGGTCCTGCAGACGCGTTCCGTCGAGATGGCGATGAATCACGGCGTCCGCGTGCAGGTTCTGTCCAGCTTCATCGATGCACCCGGTACTTTGGTCGTAGACGAGGACGAAATCTTGGAAAAGCAAGTCGTCAGCGGGATCGCCTACAGTCGCGACGAGGCGAAGATCACGCTGCTCAAGGTCGCCGACCGGCCGGGTGTCGCCGCATCGATCTTCGGTCCGCTCGCCGACCGCGCGATCAATGTCGACATGATCGTGCAGAACGTCTCGGAGGACGGGCGCGCGACCGACATGACGTTCACGGTCGCCAAGGCCGATCTCGACCGTGCGGTGCGGGTGCTGGAGGAGCTGCGCCAGACCCTCGGCTATCAGACGCTGAAGCCCGACCCCAACGTCGTCAAGATCTCGGTGATCGGCGTCGGCATGCGCAGCCATACCGGCGTCGCGAAGCAGATGTTCGAGGCGCTGGCGCAGCGCGGCATCAATATCCAGGTCATCTCGACCTCGGAGATCAAGGTCAGCGTTCTGATCGCCGAGGAGTATACCGAGCTGGCGCTTCGCGCGCTCCACACGGCTTACGGTCTCGACACCGCCGCCTGATCCGCCGATGAAGCTCAATCCTCTGAACCGGGTGGCGCGCGATCCGGACGCCCCCGGCGAAGCCTCGCGGGAGTCGTCCGTCGATTCCGCGCACCGGGCCGTCGCCCGTGCGCGCCTGGATCGGCTCTGGGCGCGCGGCCGTGCGTTCCTCGGCTGCGACGTGGCGATCCTGGGCGGCGCGATGACCTGGGTGTCGGAGAGCACCCTCGTCGCCGCGATCTCGGACGGCGGCGGCTTCGGCGTGCTCGCGTCCGGCGCGATGTCGCCGGAGCTGCTCGATGCCGAGATCAAGGCGACGCGGGCTCGCACCAGCCGGCCGTTCGGCGTCAACCTGATCACGCTTCACCCGCGGCTGATGGAATTGATAGAGGTGTGCGCCGCTAACCGCGTGGGCCATGTGGTCCTGGCGGGCGGCCTGCCGGGCGCCGCGGCGATCTCCGCGATCAAGGCGTCCGGAGCGCGCGTGCTCTGCTTCGCCCCGGCCCTGGTCCTCGCGAAGAAGCTGATGCGGATGGGCGCCGACGCGCTCATTATCGAAGGCATGGAAGCGGGCGGCCATATCGGCCCGGTCTCGACGGGCGTCCTGGCGCAAGAGATCCTGCCGAACGTCGACGAGGTGCCGGTCTTCGTCGCCGGCGGGATCGGTCGCGGCGAGGCGATCCTGTCCTACCTCGAAATGGGTGCAGCCGGGGTTCAGCTCGGCACGCGCTTCGTCTGCGCCACGGAGTCGATCGCGCACCCGCGCTTCAAGCAGGCCTTCATCCGCGCCAGCGCCCGCGACGCGGTTCCGTCGGTGCAACTCGATCCGCGCTTCCCGGTGATCCCGGTGCGGGCGCTCGTCAACGACGGCACGCGCCGGTTCATGGCGGCGCAGCGCGAACTGGTCGAGCGGTTCGGCCGGGGCGAGATCTCGCAGAAGGACGCGCAGCTCGAAATCGAGCATTTCTGGGCCGGGGCGCTGCGCCGCGCGGTGATCGACGGCGACGTCGAGACCGGCTCGGTAATGGCCGGGCAGAGCGTCGGCATGGTCACCTGCGAGCAGCCCGTCCGCGACATCCTGACCGAACTCGTCGAGCAGGCCGCCGCCGCCCTGGCCGCACGAGGCGGGGCCGCAGCGGGACCAATGGAGACGGCCAGCCCCGGCGAGGCGGCGGACTGATGGAATCCGGAGGCGCCGTGACGGGTTCCCGGCGCCTTCTGCGGCGGCTCCGGGACATCATGGCCGGCTCCGGCATGGCCCAGGAGCGGCTCGACAAGATCGTCCGCGTCATCGCTGCCGACATGGTCGCGGAGGTCTGCTCCGCCTACGTCATGCGCGCCGGCGAGGTGCTGGAGCTGTTCGCTACCGAGGGCCTCCGCCTTGAGGCGGTGCACCGCACCCGCCTGCGCGTCGGCGAGGGCCTTGTCGGCCTGATCGCGGCGACGGCGCGGCCGCTGGCGCTCTCGGATGCCCAGTCGCATCCCGACTTCGCCTACCGGCCCGAGACCGGCGAGGAGGTCTACCACTCGCTGATGGGCGTCCCTATCCTGCGCGGCGGCCGGGTGCTCGGCGTGCTGGTCGTGCAGAACCGCACGCAGCGACACTACACCGAAGACGAGATCGAGGCGCTCCAGACGATCGCGATGGTGCTCGCCGAGCTGGCGGCGAGCGGCCAGCTTGTCAGTCCGGCGGAGCTGGTGCCGGGGAACGGCATCGGCATGCTGCCGCTGCGCCTCGAAGGCGTGCAGCTCAATGCCGGGCTCGCGATCGGCGTCGCCGTGCCGCACGAGCCGCGCGTCGTGATCCGGCAGATCGTCGCGGAGGATCCGGAGGCCGAGCTGGCTCGGCTGCGCAAGGCGGTCGCCGGCATGCAGAGCGCGATCGACGACCTGCTGGCGGCGAGCGACATCGCGGGCGGCGGAGAGCATCGCGACATCCTGGAGACGTACCGGATGTTCGCGGCCGATCGCGGTTGGCTCGGCCGCATCATGGACGCGATCAAGGGCGGCCTCACCGCCGAGGCGGCGGTGCAGCGCGTCCAGGACGACACGCGCGCCCGGATGGGCCAGATCAGCGACCCGTACATCCGCGAGCGGCTGCACGATTTCGAGGATCTGGCGAACCGCTTGCAGCAGCATCTCGCCGGCAGCGCGCCGTCAGTTGCCGCGGCGGCCGAGACTCAGGGCGACTTCGTCCTGCTTGGCCGCACGATGGGACCGGCGGAGCTGCTCGACTACGATCGGAAGCGGCTCAAGGGCGTGATCCTGGAGGAGGGCTCGCCGACCGCGCACGTCTCGATCGTCGCCCGTGCCCTCGACATCCCGATGATCGGCCGGGTCAAGGATCTGTTGAAGCGCGTCGAGAGTGGCGACCTTCTCGTCGTCGACGGCGACAACGCGCAGGTGCTGGTCCGGCCGAGCGACGACGTGCAGCAGGCGATCGAGGTGAGCATCGGGGCGCGC
>DASWRT010000534.1:0-5773 GCA_036403035.1 Allostellaceae bacterium
TCCGGGTCGGCGGCGGAAAGGCGCGGTCGAGGTCGGCAAGGTCTTCGTCGGTCAGCGCGAGATCGAGCGCGGCGCGATTCTCGCGGACATGCGCCGCCGTGCCGGCCTTCGGGATGGCGATGATCCCGTCCTGCCGCAGCAACCAGGCAAGTGCGACCTGGGCGGGCGTCACGCTGCCGCCGTGCCGTGCCGCCACGTCGCGCAACGCCGGGCGGTTGAGCATCCGGCCCTGCTCGATCGGCGAGTAGGCCATGACCGGCACGTGGCGTTTGCGGCACCACGGCAGCAGATCCCATTCGATGCCGCGGCGCGTCAGGTTGTAGAGCACCTGATCGGTTGCAGCCGCCGCGCCGCCCGGCAGGCCGGCGACCTCGTCCATGTCCGACGTGTCGAAGTTGCTGACGCCCCAGTGCCGGATCTTGCCGGCGCGGACGAGGGCCTCGAACGCGCCGACGGTCTCCTCCAGCGGCGCCGGGCCGGACCAGTGCAGCAGGTAGAGATCGATCCGGTCCGTCGCGAGTCGGCGGAGGCTGCGCTCGCACGCGGCGACAGTCCCGCGCCGCGTCGCGTTGTGCGGCAACACCTTGGTGACGAGGAACACCTCGTCGCGGCGGCCGGCGATCGCTTCCGCCGTCACCTCCTCGGCGCCGCCGTCGGCGTACATCTCCGCCGTGTCGATCAGCATCATGCCGAGGTCGAGGCCGAGGCGCAGCGCCGCCGCCTCGTCCTTGCGCCGCTGCACATCCTCGCCCATGCCCCAGGTGCCCTGGCCGAGCACCGGAACCGCTTCTCCGGACGGCAGCTTGATCGTGGGTACAGCGGCGGCGGCGGATGAGGTCATGGGGGAAGCTCCTGGATCGGATACGGCGCGGCGGGGCGCGGCATCCGAGGAAATTAACCCGGCGGGCAGGTCCGGCGCTAACGCCGCCGGGCCGCGTCGAACCTGCCTGTCGCGAACCGACTGCGCTCCTCCTACGGGTGCAGCACGATCTTCTCGCAATTGTCCTGCTTGTCCCGGAAGATCCGGTAGCCGTGCGGCGCGTCGTCGAGCGGCATCTCGTGCGTGATGACGAAGGTCGGATCGATCTTGCCCTGCTCGATCAGCTCCAGCAACGGGCGCAGATAGCGCTGCACGTGCGCCTGCCCGGCCTTCATCGTCAGCGACCGGTTCATGAAGGAGCCCATCGGGAACTTGTCGACAAAGCCCGCATACACGCCAATCACCGACACCGTGCCGCCGTTGCGGCACGCCATGATCGCCTGACGCAGCGCGATCGGCCGGTCCGTCTCCAGCATCAGCGCCTGCTTCACCCGGTCATAGGCGTACTCGATCCCGTGCGCCTCCATGCCGACCGCGTCGATGCAGGCGTCAGGGCCGCGGCCGCCGGTCATTTCCATCAGCGCGTCGTAAACGCTGGTCTCCTCGTAGTTGATCACCTCGGCGCCGGCCTTCTCCTCCGCCATCCGCAGCCGGTAGGGGAACCGGTCGATCGCGATCACCCGCTCCGCGCCGAGCAGGTAGGCGCTCTTGATCGCGAACTGACCGACCGGGCCGCAGCCCCAGACGGCGATCGTGTCGCCGCGCTGGATGTTGCACATCTCCGCGCCCATGTATCCGGTCGGGAAGATGTCCGAGAGAAAGAGGACTTGGTTATCGTTCAACCCGTTCGGGACCTTGATCGGGCCGACGTCGGCGAACGGCACGCGCGCATATTCCGCCTGGCCGCCGGCATAGCCGCCGGTCAGGTGCGAATAGCCGAAGATCCCCGCCGTCGAGTGCCCGAACATCTTCTCCGCCATCCAGGCGTTCGGGTTCGAGTTCTCGCAGACCGAGTACAGCTCGTGCTCGCAGGAGAAGCAGTTTCCGCACGCGATCGGGAACGGCACGACGACGCGGTCGCCGACCTTCAGCTTCTTCACGTCCCGGCCGACCTCGACGACTTCGCCCATGAACTCGTGGCCGAGAATGTCGCCCGGCTCCATGGCGGGGATGAAGCCGTTATAGAGGTGCAGGTCGGAGCCGCAGATCGCCGTCGACGTGATCCGCACGATGGCGTCCTGGGAATTCAGGATCTTCGGGTCGGGGACGTTGTCCACCTGCACCACCCCGGGGGCATGCCAGCAGGTCGCTCTCATCTATTTGCTCCTTCCAGAAAGCGCGGTCTGAGCACGCACGGGTCCGCGGCCCGTCCGCATCTGCGCCCGGGTTGGCCGTGGGGCGGACGCGAACGGCTCGGCAGGGCGGCTCAGGATCGGGCGGCGGCGGTGTTGCCGTCGGTGGGCGGTTGAGCGGCGCCCCAGCCCTTGGCAGTCGAGTCTGACAGGACGACCTCGCCGACTTCCATGACCTGCTTGAAGGCGCGCAGATCCTCCTGCACCTGCTGCGACGGCTCCTTGCCGAACAGCTTCGCGATCGTCGCGCCGACCACGCCGCCGGGCGGGTCGTAGCGCAGTTCGACATGCACGACCGTGCCGCGCCCGCCTGGCGCCCGCTCGAACTCGACCGACCCCTCGTTGTCGACGTCGGCACCCGGGAGTGAGCGCCATGCGAGCCGCCGGTTCGCCTGATCCTCGGTGATCTCGGCGTCCCATTCGACAGTCCGATTGAAAGGCGCCTTCGCCGTCCAGTGCGAGCGCCGGTCGTCGATCTTCCGCACGGACTCGAGATACCGCATCACGCGTGGCAGGTTTTCGAGGTTCCGCCAGAAGCGGTACAGCTCCTCCGCCGGCTTGCCGATCGTGATCGCCTTCCGCACGTGGATGGTGCGGCTCATCGACGGCGCGAGCGACGTCAGTCTCGCGAGCGCGCCGCCGCTGGCGGTGGAAGAGCCGGTTTGGCCGCCCTGACTGCCTTCGCTGAGCTGTTCCGCGCAGAACGCATCGAGGACCGTGATGCCGGCCACTGCCGCCGTCGCCGCCGTGACGCGGCCCCGCTGCGACCGGTCGGAGGTCAGCGCCGCGCCGAGCAGCGAGAGGTCCATCACGTCGCCGCCGACCCTGGACCAGACCCAGCCGGCCGGCTGTGGTCGCGTCAGGATACCGACGCCGCTGGCGATCTCGCGCAGGCCCATGGCCCGCAGGATGCCGCAGTTCCGGTCGTCGTCACGGACGCCGATCCATTGCGCGACGGTCCGCGGCGCGGCCACCTCCGCAAGGCCGAGGCCGATGCTGAACCATCCGAGGAACGTCGCGAGCCGCTCGGCATCCGGCTTCGCGGACCCGTTCCCATTGCCGTTGCCGCGCGCACGCCGGTGGTCGCGCCGGTGGTGCTGTGGCGAACGAGCGACGCTGTCCGCCACCGTGCGCCGAAGGCCCGTTCCCGCCTGTTGCAGTGCTTCCTGCATTGCCATGGTCATCTGCTCCTTCCGGCCCGGCCGCACGTGAAGGCATATCCGGCCGTCTCGCCCAGGGAGCGTTCAGCCCCGCGGGCGCGTCCCTCCGCCGCGAGCGGGGTGGCAGCGAGAGACGACGGTGGCCGGGATCGAAGAGTTTTCACGGCGTAGGTCGCGATGTTTCTGTTCTGGTTTCGCCAACATCACGATGGGGGAGCGGTTCCGGATCAATTCGACAATATGAAGTCCTTTAAGTCAAAAGTACTTCAGGGATTTTTCTTTGCCTATGTTGGATAATGGTTCGTAATTGGCGATATTTTTATTGTAGAATTCAACTTGCACAAGAATAACGCAGGTTGATCCGCCATGGTGCGCGGCCGGTGATCCGCTACGGAGACAGCAGTGGGACGCTCGATCGGCGAATGTCGGCGCAGGCGCGCAGGGTGTGCGCGATTATATCCGCCTCGTCCTCGGCGCCCGTGATCGCGCCGCGCCGAGGATCGCACCAGTCCGCGTAGCGGAAACCGATCAGGGAAAAAGCCGGCCGACCGCGGTCTGCTTGGTGATGTCGAGGATCTGCCGCTGATCGTCCAGCGACAGCTCGGTCCGCCACTTGTTCATCGCGGCGATCGAGTTCTTCGTCACTTGGAAATACCGGTCGGGGCCGCTGTACGTCGTGCTCGTCTCCATGAAGGAGGCCGTCTGCGGATCCCAGGAGAGCCCGGCGAAGGCGAACAGTTCCTGCGCGGTCCTGACCGGTTCGGCGCCGAGATCCTCGTAGCGGACGATCTTCACGCCGGGGACGCCGGCGAGGTCGTCGAGCGCTTTCTGGTTGAGGACGGCCCAGTGCCACGCATATTGCTCGACCGGCGACAACGCGTCGAACCGCTCGCGCGTGAGGCCGCGGCGCACCGCCTGCTCGGTCGCGAGGATCTCGTCGAGCGGCACGCGCTTCTCGAACTTGCCGAGCTTGACGCCGCGCACCATCGAGGCGACCTGGCCGCAGGGGTGGCGGACGATGAAGACGATGCGGCAGCCCGGCAGCGCTTCGACGAACAGCCGGGCGCGGCCGCGGGAGCTGACCGACTTGACGACGATCAGCGGCGCCGGACCGCCCCCGCTCCGGTCGAGCAGGTCGGGAATGGCGACGCCCTTGGCCCATCCGGCGAGGCCGGGCGCCTGCTCGGCAAGGCGCAGCCCGAACACGATGCCGGCGCGGACCTGCTGCGCCAGCGGACCGTGATAACGCTTCGCGAAGACCGGCAGCGATCCCGCCGACTTCAGCGTCCTGATGTCGAGCAGCCTGTCGAGATAGGCGCGCGCCGTGTCGCGGTAGCGCGCGACCTCCTCGGGCCGGCACAGCACCGGCAGTCGCTCCTCGCGCAGCACGGTGTCCGGCTCGTGCCGGTACAGCACGTCGGGATGACTGTCGAAGATCTTGGCGAGCCATGTCGTGCCCGAGCGCGGCGCGCCGAGGACGAAGAGCACGTTCCTGCCGGCGAGAGGCGCGGCGGCCCCGGCGTCGTCGTGGCCATATCCGAGAGCGGCTGCCGTCATTGCCATAAGGTGCTCCTCTTCACGATGCGTGCGGCCGGCGACGCGCCGCATCGCGCGCTCCGATCCATGTCGTCAACATCGCCGCGACCGATTGCCCGACGGTTAACGGCTGGCGGCAATATCGGCAGACAGCAGGAGAACGCTAGCGAAATCGCGCGCGTAGCGCACGTTACGGATATATGACGCGTGCGCCGTGCCGCGATGCCGATATTGCGGATTGCGATCGAGCCTGGAACGGAATGTCTGGCATCGCACCGGCGCGGGGGAGCCCGCGTCGAGCGTTTCCGAACCCAAGAGCAATCCGCACTAAGGCCTGTAGACATTTGTGTTCGAGGAGAGAATTCCCCTGCGGTCGGCAATTTGATTCAAGGCTGGAAAAAGGAGGTCAGCGTTGGATCGCATGGTTTTGACTGATGAGCAGTGGGGGCGGGTTGGTCCGCTGCTCCCTGGGAAAAAGGGAGACCGGGGGCGGTCGGGAAAGGACAACCGCCTCTTTCTTGAAGCCGTGCTGTGGATCGTGCGCACCGGATCGCCCTGGCGGGATCTGCCGGAGAACTTCGGCAATTGGTTCTCGGTATGGAAGCGTTTCCGGCGATGGGCGCTGAAGGGCGTGTTCGAGCGCATCTTTGCCACACTCTCGGCCGATCCCGATTTCGAATATGTCCTCATCGACGGCACGATCATCCGGGTCCACCAACATGGCGCTGGCGCAAAAGGGGGACTCAAAATCAGGCCATCCGCCGCTCGCGCGGCGGGCTGACAACCAAAATCGTCGCCTTGGTCGATGCCCTCGGCAATCTCGCCCGCTTCGTCCTGCTGCCCGGCCAGCGTCATGACAGCATCGGTGTCGAGCCGCGCCGCTGATCGCGGGCATCGATTTCGAG
>DASWRT010000535.1:0-10489 GCA_036403035.1 Allostellaceae bacterium
CGGCGATGATCCGGTTGGCGTTCACGTTCTGCGGTCGGAGATGCTGCCGGCGCGAGAACGCCAGGAGCTGTTCGGTGAGCTTGCCGCCCCGCTCCGCCGCGCGCCCCGCCGCCCGCAGCATGCGCTCGGCCGCGTCGTCGCCGGCGAAGCGAGCCGCCAGGAGTTCGAGATTGCCGAGAACCGCCGTGAGCAGATTGTTGAAATCGTGCGCGACGCCGCCGGTGAGCTGCCCCACCGCCTCCATCTTCTGCGCCTGCGCGAGCTGCGCCTGTGCCGCCTGGAGTTCGACGGCCGCGGCCTTCTCGGACGTGACGTCGCGGCCCACCGCGTGGATCAGTCCCTCGTTCGGCACCGCGGTCCAGGACAGCCAGCGGTAGCCGCCGTCCGCGCAACGGCAGCGATGTTCGAACCGCAGCGTCGTCAGTCCCTGCGCGAGCCTGCCCATCTCCGCCAGCGTGCTCGCGCGATCGTCGGGATGAACCAGGTCCATGAAGGAGCGTCCGAGGAGTTCATCCTCGCGCCAGCCGAACAGGCGCGTCCAGGCAGGGTTCATCGCCGTGATCGTCGCGTCGAATCGGGCGACCAGCATGACGTCGGTCGACAGTCGCCACATCCGGTCCCGGTCCGCGGTGCGTTCGGCGATCTGTGTTTCGAGCGACGCGTTCAGTCGCCGTAGCGCTTCCTCCGCCTCCTTGCGTTGGGTGATGTCGAGCGACACGCCTACCATGCGCGCGCGGGGGCGGCTGCCGGCGTCCGTCGTCCGGCCGCGGACCTGCACCCAATGCGGGCTCCCGTCCGGCCACAGGATGCGATGCTCGACGTCGAGATCCCCTCGCCCGGCGATCGCAGCCGCGACGGCGTCGCGTTGCCGCTCGCGGTCGTCGGGGTGAATGGCCGCGGTCAAGTCCTGGTAGGTGAACGCATCCTCCGCGCACCGGCCGAAATTGGCCTTGCACGTCTCCGACGCGGAGAACGCGCCCGTCGCGATGTCGAACTCCCAAAAGCCGAGACGCCCCGCTTGGAGCGCATACCGGAGCCGTTCCTCGCTCTCGCGCAACGCCTCTTCCGCGCGCTTGCGCTCGGTGATGTCGCGGAAATAGACGGAAAGCCCGTCCTCGCTGGGGTAGATGCTGACGTCGACCCAGTGGTGGAGGATCGGCGAGACGACCTCGAGACGGACGACCTGCCGTTCTTTGGCGGCCGCGATATGCGCGTTCTGGGTCTCGGTGCCGATCGCCTGCCAAAACTCGTCCCAAAGCACTTTCCCGATCAGATCCTCGCGCCGCCGCTCCCACCATTCCTCGGCCTTGCGGTTCACATACGTGAAGCGCCACTCGTGATCGACGGCGTAGAAGGCGTCGCTGATGCTCTCCAGGATTTCCGCCGTGCGCTGATGCGACGCCCTCAGCTCCTCGTCGGCGCGTCTCCTTTCCGTGATGTCGCGGAAGAAGACGGTGGTTCCGCCGGACGGACTCGGATAGATGCTCGCGGCAAGCCAGCGCCCGGAGATCGCCGACGCGATCTCCCGCTGGATCGGCTGGCGAGTTGCCGCAACCTCCTCGACGAGAGCCCACGGAGCGGTTCCCGCGACCTCCGGAAAGGCCTCCAGAAACAGGCGGCCGACGACCTGCTCGACGCGTCGGCCCCAGAACGCCGCAGCGCGTTTGTTCGCGTAGGTTATGCGCATCTCCGCGTCGAGCGCGTAGAACGAATCGGAGATGCTTTCGAGGATGTCATGCAGGCGGGTGTCCCGCTCCCGCAGCGCATTTTCCGCGCGCTTGCGCTCCTCGACGACGCGTTGCGCGGCGTCGAAAAGGCGGGCGTTGTCGATCGCCGTCGCCGCACGGCGGCCGAGTTCCTCGGCAAGAGCGAGGTCCTCCCGGTCGAAAGGGCGCTCCGCCTCGCCGGTGCGATGGAAGGTGAGCGTCCCGAGCACCCGCCCGCGTGCCGACAGCGGCACGGAAACGATCGAGCGGGCGTCGAGCGCCCGCATGAGAGCGCGGTGCTCGGGATCGCTCGTGCCCTGGAGCAGGAATTCTTCATCGACGACCGGCGCGAAGGCCGGCCGGCCGGTCTCGACGGCCCGCACGGCCAGGTTGCCGTTCACAGCCATGTTCGGCGGGAAGCGCCGGACCTTGGCGAGTTCTTCCTCCCGTTCGGGGTCGCCGTGCGCCCAGGCAATGCGCTCGAAGCTGACGCCGTCCTCGCTCAAGAGATCGAAGAAGGCGAAATTCGAGAAGCCTCCGCTCGTCGCGAGCCGGAGCATGTCGCGCACGGCCGTCTCATGGTCCGATGAGCCCGACAGGATGGCTCCAGCCTCCACCAGAAGCCGAAATCGCGTCTCGGCCGCCTTTCGCGCAGTGATGTCTTGTGTGACGGCGACGCAGGATTCTCCATCGGTGGCGCGGAGATCAGGCACGGTCGGCGGCGGCTGGGGCATGATGATATTAAGAGTTGATGTCCGACGCACGCTCGGCGGGGTCAAGGCTGTTACCGACACTGTACAATGCTTTCAAGTGCGCCGGCCTCGGAATCGCCGGCCGTTCTTGATATTGCGCACCTGTCGCACGTCGACCTGCCGGAGATACTCAAGTCTGTTTGCGTCAGTGCGGATTGCGCTTGGGTCCGAAAGCGCCTTGCGGGAGCCCGCCCGGCTGTCGCCCGCACGCGGTCATGGAGTGAACCGATAAGGATCGAACCATAAAGCCGCCGAGCATATCCAGGCGCGCGGCGGGCGATACTCATCTGGCGCTCTTGGTGTCTTCGTGGTTCGATCGTTGTTTTTTCTTCTGCCTATGGCGCCGCGGCGATCTTGGACGCCGGGCGCTAAACCCGGACCGCTCCAAACGCGATCGCAATTCGATCCGATGTGCAGGGCCGGCCGCCTCCGGCTTTCCGTACGCGGGATGAGTTGATTGCCGCCGCGGCTGACATCGCCGCTCGATTTTCTAGAGCGGCGCCGTGCGACGTTTCGCTCCATACGGCGACGCGGCTCGATCACACCTCAAGGGAAAGCCGCGTGTCGAACGACCTCAACTTCCTGGCCGACGGCGCCGAGATGGGCGCGTTGATGCGCACGCACGACTGGATGGCCTCGCCGCTTGGCCGGCCCGAGACTTGGCCGCAATCCTTGCGCTCGATCGTTGGCCTGCTGCTCGGTTCCAAGTTCCCGACGTTCGGCGCTTGGGAACCGGAACTCGGGTTCCTCTACAAGGCACCCTATGCCGAGATCCTCGGCGCCAAGTACCCGGCGGCGCTTGGCGCACGCTTTTACGATGTCTGGTCGGAAATCTGGCCCGACATCTCGCCGCTCATCGACGCTGCGATGGCCGGTGCGGCATCCTTTCGCCAGGATCTGCCGCTCCTCATGAACCGTCGCGGGTTCGACGAGCAGACCTGGTTCACCTTCTCCTATTCGCCCGTGCGCGATGAGAGCGGTCGAGTGGCGGGCATGTTCTGCGCCTGCCAGGAGACCACCGATCGCGTGCTCGCCGAACGGCGGCAGGCGGAAGAGACCGAGCGGCAGCGGCGCATGTTTGAGCAGGCACCGGGTTTCATCTGTACGCTTCGCGGGCCCGACCACGTCTTCGACTTCGTGAACGACACGTACAAGCGGCTGTTTGGCGACCGGGGTTTCGTCGGCAAGACGGTGCGCAGCGCTTTCCCCGAGCTGGCGGGGCAAGGTTTCGGCCAACTCCTCGACGAGGTCTACACGACCGGCGTGCGCCACGTCGCCAATGCCGCCCCGCTGCGGCTCAGGAGAAAGCCTGACGCACTTGAGGAGGAGGAGCGTTTCCTCGACTTCATCTACGCGCCGATTACCGATGCCGCGGGCGCTGTGGTCGGCATCTTCTGCGAAGGCCATGACGTCACCAATGCGCACCGCGCGCAAGAGGCGCTGCGCGACCTGAACGAAACCCTCGAACGCCGGGTCGCGGAGGCGCTCGCCGAGCGGAAGGTGCTCGCCGACATCGTCGAGGGCACCGACGCCTTCGTCCAAGTCGCCGGTCTCGATTTTCGCTGGCTCGCCGTCAACAACGCCGCAGCCGCCGCGTCGTGGCGGCGGCGGCGGCGGCGGCGGACGGGCGTTTGGCGTTGGACCCCCTGCTCGCGGGAAGCAGCAGCCCGGTCGACGTTCTCCTCGTCGACTACGCCATGCCCGGCATATCGGGCACGGAGGTGATCCGGGCGGCGCGGCAGGCGCGACCCGACCAGCCGATCGTGCTCATGACCGGCTACGCCGACGCGCACGCGCTCGGCGAACCCTTGCCGCCGGGCGTGGCGTTGCTGAAGAAGCCGTTCCGGATGCAGGAATTGGCGGAGGCGCTGGACGCCGCGCCGCGCGTCGCTCGCGGGGCCGATCCCGCGGGCGCCAAGGTGATCCCGCTCGATCGCACTCGCCGCTGACACGTGCCGGGCTAACGCCGGAGTCCACCCGCCCCTCACCCGCACGCCGCTGCGGATCGAAGAAACGTTTGAACCACCAAGGCGCCAAGAGCACCAAGAATGAGTGTCGGCGCGCGCCGCGCGCCTGGATTTCCTTGGTGTCTTGGTGCCTTGGTGGTTCGAACGTTGTTTTTTCTTCCACCTATGTCACCGAGCGACGCGACCTTGATCCCCGGATTAAGCGTCGGGCGGCGGGCAACCCGGCATTATGCCGTGTTTATCGTTCCAGACGCAGGCGCAATCCGCGCCGAGAGCGCCTGACGATCCGGCCCGGCGGAGTACCGCCGGCAAGCAGCGATGACGAGTTCTTCAGTAAGAGCCCCGCTTCGGCGGGGCTTTTCGCTGCGCTATGCGCCGGCGTCGGAGAAATAAGCGTCGACGGCGGCGATCAGCGCGTCCGGGTCGATCGGCTTGACGAGCAGCTTGCTGCCGGCAAGCGGCGTTTCCGCCCCCGCGAGTTCGGGAAACCCGGTGACATAAATGACATTGATGTTGGGGCGGCGGGCGCGGGCCATTCGGGCCAGCGCGAAGCCGTGCACCATCATCTTGACGTCCGTGAGCAACAGGTCGATAGGGCGTTCCGGATTCTCCAGGGCCGCCAAGGCTGGCGTGAAGGCGCAGGCGTCAACGACGTCATAGCCGGCATGTGCGATCAGCCGCGCCATGGCGTAGCACTCCGTCTCGTCGTTATCGACCACGAGCACGGTTCGCCGTCGCCTCGACTGAGGCAGGGAAGATGCGTCGGCTTACGGCATGACGTTCCGGTTCCGCACTACAGCATGCATGATCGCCAGCGTTCCAGGCTTTGTAGATCGTAATCCGTAATCGAACGTCGCAGAAGCGAATCCATTTGGGCGACTCGACGCACGTCATGTCCGGATAATCCGATTCGGTTACATCATGGGCCTCCCGAATTTCCTTCAAGGTCCGCCGCTTGGTTTACCGAGCATCAAATCGTCCTTCTCAGCGCAAATTTTTGTCAAACCTGAAAAACGCAGCGCTCACTACGTTGCGTCAAAAATCGAGATCCCGAAAAGTGTGATGAAAAACGATGGCGCAGCCCCGCTTCGGCATTCGGCGGGACTTTTTGCTGCGCGTTGGATCAGACGGCAAGACGGCCTGGATTCCCTCCGGGGCCAGCGCAACGATTCTTCCCAGCGGGCGCGCCGCCCTTCGGCCCTACAGATCCGGCCGATGCGGCCGGCGGCCTTTCTCAGCCCTATTCAGCGTCGCAAAAACAGGCGTCGATAGTGGCGATCAGGGCGTCAGGGTCGATTGGCTTGGTGAGAATCCTGCTGCCCGGCAACGGCGTTTCCACGTCGGCGAGTTCGGGGAACCCGGTGAGATACAGGACCTTGATGCCCGGCCGGCGGCGCTGAGCCATCCGCGCGAGGGCGAAGCCGTGGGGCGTCATCTTCACGTCGGTCAACAGCAACTCGACCGGCCGCTCTGCGTTCTCCAGCGCCGCGAGGGCTGGGGTGAAGGCGCACGCGTCGACAACATCGTACCCGGCATGGCGGATCAGGTTCGCCATCGCGTAGCAGCAGGCTTCGTCGTCGTCGATGACGAGAACCGTGCGGGCAGCCCTCGCAGGACGGGGCACCACCAGCCCGTAAGAGGTCAAGCAGCTCGGCGACATGAATATACCCAACCAGACAGAGGCAGGCGGGATAACCCAGGCGGGATCGCCGCCTGTTTGGGGGATTATAGGCTGTTACGCACCGTTACGAAAGCCGAAACAAATGGTTGCATGACCCTGTCAAAGACATGTTCGTTGCCGGACGCTGCGGAACCGTTCTGTATGCCCGGCAACGCTTTCGTACCCCGCGCGATCCTCACCCGCTGAGCCGTTCGGCACGCAACCGCCAAGTCGCGTCCGTTCCGCGGCAGCGCATGCGCGCGGCAGCGGTCATTCAGCGACGACCCCGCTGGAATGGGAGCGCCGCCTATCATCGGTCCGGGCTTTCACACCCGCTGCCAGCATGGGCCCGTTGATGCGGTGCAGTCACGGGGCGGGTGGTGCTTGCACGCTGATAATTCTATCCTGCCGTATGTCCATTTCGGAGGCACCATGGCCAAGGCCAAACACGTCCTCGTTGTCGAACCCACTGAGGGTGTCTGCGAAATTCTCTTCGCGATGCTGGACTCTCACGGATACCGCGTGACTACCGCAGACGGTGGTGAAGCGATGCGCCGATTGCTCGACGAACCCGATGCAATCGATGCGGTTGTGCTGGATGCGACGCTACAAGGCGAAACCGCCGCCTCGCTCGCGCGTCATGCTCAAGAACTCCGCCTCCCGCTGGTGATGATCTCCGGCCGTCCTGCCGTTATCGAGGCTGCCGATACAGATGGGCTCCAACTCCTATAGAAGCCCTTTCGGGTAGGGGAACTGCTCGCCGCACTCGATCAGGCGGTCGCCAGCGGCGAGTTCGGGCAGCGGGACGCCTAGAGCGGCTGTTGCAATTCAAAGTGAGACACGACCCATTTTTGTCCGATCTGGACCTTCTTATGGAAGTGCCGGATAATCGCCGCCGGCTGATTGCCGCCCGCTCTTTGACATCGTGAATAGAATGCGCGCCCGTTCGGGTCGCACCGGGCCGGACATGCACGGAAAACAGGAAAATAACAGGAGAAGAACAGGACGATAACAGGAGCGGATTCCTGTTTTTCCCGAGTGCATTTCGTTTCAACTCAATGACTTGCACCGCCGCCGCGCCTGTAAATAACAGGCGAGGCCGGCCAGCGCTCCTCTCGTGTAACGCGAGCCGAACAGCGCAATTAGTTGAAAACGACAGTCTTTTGCGTCGGACCGCCGCCTCCGCCGACGGGTCGGCGCGGTCTGGAGAATGCGGACCTTATGTTAGCGCTAACACGGCGATGTCGAGCGGCTCCTCGACCCCGTCGATGCGGCGGGCGCGGCGGATCTCGCAGGGTCCGCCGGCGGCGCCCGGCTGGTAGCCCTGCCGGCAGGCCGCTTCATAGGTCTCGCAGGTCGTGAGCGCCGCGACGCGCTCGCGCTTCGTGTGCTTCTCCAGCTTCGCGGCGAGGTTCACGGCGTCGCCGATCACCGTGTATTCGAGCCGCGCCTCGTCGCCGACCGCGCCGAACACGACCGGGCCGGCGGCGACGGCCGCGCCGAGTCGCGGCGCGGGCCGGCCGCCCGCCTCGCGTCCCGCCCGCCATGCCCCGGCCGCGGCGACGATGCCGTCGACCGCCCGGAGCGCATCGGCGGCATAATGCGCGCTCGGCCGGGCGGCGCCGAAGCTCGCCAGGATGCCGTCGCCGAGGAACTTGTCGATGCTGCCGCCATGCTCGCGGATGACCGGCACGGCGAGCGACTGGTACTCGGCGAGGAGCGCCACGACGTCGTCGGGCGGCAGGGTCCGGGACAGCGCCGTGAAGCCGCGCAGGTCGACGAACAGGATCGCCGCCTCGCACCGTTCTCCCTGGCCCGGCCGGACGCGGTGCTCCGCCGCCGCGATCCGGGTCGCGACCTCGGGCGCCACGAAGCGCGACAGGTCGCGGGCCACCGCCGCCTCGGCGACGGACTGCACGAGCAGCGCGCGGGCGCGCACGATCGCCAGCGCCAGGATCGCCGTCACCACCAGGATCGAGATGATCTTGTCGACCTCGGCGCCGGGCAGGATATCGTAGGACATCATGTAGTCGGCGAAATTGTGCGTGAACATCGGCTCGCCGTCCTCCTTCGAGAACGCGGCGTAGAGGACCAGCACGGTCCAGCCGAGCGCCGCCGAGAGGCCGGCCAGCACCACGTAGCGCGCCTCGAAGCGGAGCGCGCGCAGCGCGATCAGGATGAAGACGTACATCAGGGTCGGCGCCTTCAGGTAGAGCGCCGGCGGCGCCCCGTACTGAAGGTGGAAGCTCCAGATCATGACCATCAGCACGGTCATGTCGACGACGACGGACAGCGCGACGAAGCCGCGCGACAGCCGCCCGCGATGCGCGAGGAGCAGACGCACCGCGGTGACCGCGGCGTAGACGCCGAGCGTCCACGGCACCGGCGCGAACGGCACGCTGGGCGGAAACGCCTTCGGCCCCAGCGCATAGAGCGTGCCGAACAGCAGGATCGCCCCGGCCTGCACCCAGCCGACGATGATCTCGCCCGCCGCCTCGCGCGCCTCGATCGCCTGCCGGATGCGCTGCGGCAGCCGCTCCGGCGCCGCGCCGCCCGCGAGGAAATGCAGGACGCGCCGCAACCGCCCGGTCGCGGCGGCGATGCCGGGCGGCGACGGGGACGGCGCGACGGGCGAAAGGGACATGACGGCGTTCCGCTGCATCCGGAAGTTGCACCAACACGATAATAGCCCGGATCGCCGCCCACACCCATCAACACGGCGCGATGTCGAACGCCGCGCACCTTCCCTCGTGCACCCGGCGGCCGCGCTTGCTAACTCTGGATGACCCGGCGGCGGAGCAGCAGCGAGGATCATACGGACATGAACGGGGCGGAGAGTCTGGTCAGAACCTTGGTGGCGGGCGGCATCGACGTCTGCTTCACCAATCCCGGGACGTCGGAGATGCATTTCGTCGCCGCGCTCGACAGCGTCGACGGCATGCGCTGCGTGCTCGGGCTGTTCGAGGGCGTCGTCACCGCCGCCGCCGACGGCTATGCGCGGATGGCGGACAAGCCGGCCTCGACGCTGCTGCATCTCGGCCCCGGCCTCGCCAACGGGCTCGCCAACCTGCACAACGCACGCCGCGCCCGCACGCCGATCGTCAACATCGTCGGCGACCATGCGACCTACCACCGGCAGCACGACGCGCCGCTGACTTCCGACGTCGAGGGCGTCGCGCGGCCGTTCTCGCACTGGGTCCTCACCTCGCCTGACAGCCGCTCGGTGGCGCGCGATGGCGCCGCCGCCATCGCCGCCGCGCTGACCCCGCCGGGCCAGATCGCGACGCTGATCCTGCCCGCCGACACCGCCTGGAACGACGCGCCGGACGGCCCGGCCGCAGTGCCGCCGGTCCCGTCACGCGCCGCGGCTTCGGCGGAAGCGGTCGACGCGGCGGCGCGGGCGATCCGCAGCGGCGAGCCGGCGGTGCTCTTCATCGGCGGCGTCGCGCTGCGCGAGCGCGGACTGGACCTTGCCGGACGGATCGCCGCGAAGACCGGCGTGCGGCTGCTGGCGCCGACCTCGAACGGGCGCATCGAGCGCGGCGCCGGGCGCGTCGCCGTCGACCGCCTGCCCTACGCCGTCGACAGGGCGGTCGCGACGCTTGCCGGCACGCGGCACCTGATCCTCGCCGGAGCGCCCGCGCCGGTCGCGTTCTTCGCCTATCCGGGCAAGCCCAGCCTGATCGCCCCGCCGGACTGCGCCGTGCGGACGCTGGCGCTGCCCGAGGAGGACGTGATCGGCGCGCTGGAGGCGCTGGCCGACGCGCTCGGCGCGCGCACCGGCACGCCGCCGCTGCTCCAACCGTACGAGCCGCCGCCCCTGCCGCCCGGCGAGGGAGCGATCACGCCGGACGCGCTCGCCGCGACCGTCGCCGCCCTGCTGCCGGAGCATGCGGTCGTCGTCGACGAGTCGATCACCATCGGGCGCGCCTTCTTCCCGCCGACGCGGGGCGCCCGTCCGCACGATTGGCTGCACATCACCGGCGGCGCGATCGGCATCGGCCTGCCGCTGGCGGCCGGCGCGGCGATCGCCTGCCCCGACCGCAAGGTAGTCGTCCTCCAGGCCGACGGCAGCGCGATGTACACGGTGCAGGCGCTGTGGACGCAGGCGCGCGAAGGACTCGACGTCACCACCGTGATCCTCAACAACCGCGCCTACGAGACGTTGCGCGGCGAGTTGGCGAACGTCGGCGCGAAGAATGCCGGGCGGAAGGCGCTCGACATGATCGACCTCGACCGGCCGACGCTCGACTGGATCTCGATCGCGCGCGGCATGGGCGTCGAAGCCGGCCGGGCGGAAACCCTCGACGAGCTGCGCCGCCAGCTCGCCGCCGGGCTGCGCTCGCCGGGGCCGTACCTGATCGACGCCCAACTGGCGTGAGGCAGAACGGCGGCAGCGGCGGC
>DASWRT010000536.1:0-2856 GCA_036403035.1 Allostellaceae bacterium
GAGAAACGGTTCATGTCTCGTCTCCCGGGACCGGCTTCCGGCATGGGTGCCGCGGGCGCAAAAAAAGCCGCCGCAGCACGATGCTGGGCGACCGGCCCCGCTTAGCTGCATTTGTCATGCGCCCGCAAGCTGGTGCTTAAATCGGCGCATGAGCACTCTGGCGCGAACCCGGATCCGGCGTCAACGGGGTTTTCGGGCTTGGGAAGCAACCGGCGTCACGGCGAAGCGCCTGCGGCGCGCGCTGTTCCAATCAGGCGTGCCAGGCAGAAGCCAGCGCGTTCTGGAGGTTCGAATCGCTTGGCAGCTGCGCAACCAAAGTCGGATCGAAGCCCGGGTTTGCAGCAGCGTAGCTCGCCATCACTTGGACAAGCTGGTCGAGTTGCGTGTCGAGCTTGGAACCGTCGGCCGTTACGACCTCCTGTAATCGCGACGTCACAGACCCGTACCACCCGGAAAGCGTAATCCGGTCCTGCGTGCCCATGACATTGACGAGGAGATCGTTGCCGGACTGCCGCAACCAGAGCTGGTTTGTCGCGATACCGGCGCCAAAATCGATCTCGCCGCTCGGCCCCGCATTGTTGGCAACACCGTTCACGACCGTGTCCTGCCCATCGCCGCGACTGAACTGGGATACCGCGATCCCGTGATAGCCGGCAACCAGCGCGAGGCAGCTTAGCCCGCCGTCGGGCGCAGTATCAGTCTGGTGTGTGCCGTCCATGTCAGAAGGTGCGGAGTGACCGATTCGAAAGCGGCAAACCTAACTATTAGTTGCATATTTCGCCCAGATAATGAATTGACAATTATAGTTAACGTTCATTGAGTTTTCCCATGCATCAAGTGGCTGTGCGTCAGCGCTGATGATTTCGGGCGGAATGCGGTAGCCGGCTTCGCCGGGAGGTGCGATCTCTGTCGACTCGACCGCTCACGCTGTCCACCGCGATGCCGGCATGGCCGATCCGCGCGGTGCCGGTCCGGGCGATTACCGGTCTGGACGGGAGCATGGGACTGTCGTTAGTTCAGGACCGTTGGTCAGGCAGCATGGAACGGTCACGATGAGCACCAGCAACAACAACCGCCGCCCGCCCGCGGCGCTGCCTTTCCGGTCGCTGTATCGCCACGGGTTCGTCCGGCTCGCCGCCTGCACGCCGACGCTCGCGGTCGCCGACCCAGCGGCGAACGCCGCGGCGACGCTCGACCTCGCCCGCACGGCGTCGGAGCGCCATGCCGCGGTCGCGGTCTTTCCCGAGTTGGGGCTCGCCGCCTACACCAACGACGACCTGTTCTTCCAGGATGCGCTGCTCGACGGCGTCGAGGCCGCAATCGAGACGCTGCGCGAGGCGAGCCGCGATCTCATGCCGCTGCTGCTGGTCGGCGCGCCGCTGAGGGCCGAGGGGCGGCTCTTCAACTGCGCCGTCGCGCTTCATCGCGGCGAGATCCTCGCCGTCGTCCCGAAGGCTTTCCTGCCGAACTATCGCGAGTTCTACGAGGAGCGGTACTTCGCCTCCGCCGCCGAGGTCCGCCATCCGACGACACGCCTGCTCGGCCGAGACGTGCCGTTCGGGACCGATATCATCCTGGAAGCGTCGGACGTGCCCGGCCTCGCGGTGCATGTCGAGGTCTGCGAGGATCTTTGGGTCCCGCTCCCGCCCAGCACCTACGGCGCGCTCGCCGGGGCGACGGTGCTGGCGAACCTTTCGGCGAGCAACGTCACCGTCGGCAAGGCGGATTACCGGAGGCTGATCTGCGCGTCGCAGTCCGGCCGATGCATCGCCGCCTATCTCTACACCGGCGCCGGCCCGGGCGAGTCGACGACGGATCTCGCCTGGGACGGGCATGCGCTGATCTACGAGAACGGCGAGTTGCACGCCGAGAGCGAGCGCTTCCCCACCGGTCCGTCGCTGATCACGGCGGACATCGACCTCGACCGGCTGCGCCAGGACCGGGCGCGGACGAACAGCTTCGGCGACTGCGTCGCGGCGCATCGCGAGCGCATCGCCGGCTTCCGGCGCGTCGCCTTCGCGGTGCAGCCGCCGCGGGACGAGGCCGTGCCGCTCGTCCGCCGGGTCGACCGCTTCCCCTTCGTGCCGGCCGACCCGGCGACGCGCGACGCGCGCTGCGCCGAAACCTACGCGATCCAAGTGCAGGGGCTGGCGAAGCGGCTCCAGGCGACCGGGCTGCGCAAGGTGGTGATCGGCGTTTCCGGCGGGCTCGATTCCGCGCAGGCGCTGATCGTCGTCGCGAAGACCTTCGACCGGCTCGGCCTGCCGCGGCAGAACATCCTGGGCTACACGATGCCGGGCTTCGCGACCGGCGAGCACACACGGGGCAATGCCTGGGCGCTGATGCGGGCGCTCGGCATCTCCGCGGCGGAGATCGACATCCGCCCCTCGGCGACGCAGATGCTGCGCGACATCGGCCACCCCTATGCGCGCGGCGAGGCGGTGTACGACCTCACCTTCGAGAACGTGCAGGCCGGCGAGCGGACCTCGCACCTTTTCCGGTTGGCGAACCTCAACGATGCGATCGTCGTCGGCACCGGCGACCTGTCGGAGCTGGCGCTGGGCTACACGACCTACGGCGTCGGCGACCAGATGGCGCACTACAACGTCAATTCGTCGGTGCCGAAGACGCTGGTGCAGCACCTGCTGCGCTGGGCGGTCGCGACACGGCAGTTCGGCGAGGAGGCGAGCGCGGTGCTGCAATCGATCGCCGACACCGGGATCTCGCCGGAGCTGGTGCCGACGACGGAGGCGACCGGCGGCCCGGGACAGCTGTCCGAAGACACCGTCGGCCCCTACGCGCTCCAGGACTTCCATCTCTATTATGTCAGCCGCTTCGGCTACCGACCGAGCAAGG
>DASWRT010000537.1:0-21521 GCA_036403035.1 Allostellaceae bacterium
CCGGAGGACGACCAAGATGCCGCGAACCGCCAGGCACCTTCTCATCGCCGTGATCATGACAGCCGCAGCCGTCGGCGCATGGCCTGCGGCAGCGGCCGGCGACCGTCCGATCGCGGACTTCTTCGGCCAGTACCGCGGCAAAACGATTTCCGAAGCCGGCGACGAGCTGTCGCCGCGCGACCTCGACGTGCGCATCAAGGCCGAGGAGAACGGCGGGTTCTCGTTGCACTGGACCACCGTGATCCAGCGCTCGGATGGTCCGAAGCATCAGTCCTATACGATCAACTTCCGGCCGTCGAAACGGCCGTCGATCTACGGCTCGGCGATGCGCCGCGATCAGTTCAACAACGCCGTGCCGCTCGATCCGCTGAAGGGCGAGCCCTATGTCTGGGCGCGCATCCTCGGCGACACGCTGTCCGTGTACGCGCTGCTGATCACCGACGAGGGCGGGTACGAGATCCAGGTCTACGATCGGACGCTGACGCCATCGGGGATGGCGCTGCGCTTCTCGCGCATACGGGACGGTCAGCAACTCCGCCTGATCACCGGTGAAATGGAGCGGGTCGGAAGCTGATGCATGCGGGCGGCGCGGCGGAATGAAACCTGCAAGGCCGTTCCGCGTTCATTGCTGGTTCAATGTAGTTGCAATCGCGGGAGGTCCGCCCGATGGACATCACGCCGCCAGCGGCGCCACTCCGACGTCCCGCCATCCGCCGCACGGCGACGGCCGGCCTCCTCCTTGCGATGCTCGCCGGCTGCGCGGCATCGGGCGCGTCGCGGCCTGCCGCATCGGACGCGACGCTGATGTCCGCGCCGATGCTGCCGGCGGCGCTGCAACTCTTCCCGCAATGCGAGGCGGAGATCCGCGCCTTCATCGAGATGGCCCGCTTCGCCCGCAACTATGGCGAGAACTGGATACTCTTCTCCGATGCGATCGACGCGATGAAGGCGCAGGTCGTCGCCTGCGTCGACGACGGTCAGGAAGCAGCCGCCTGGACCGTTCCGGACGATCGCCCGCCGCCGGCAACGCGGAGTCGCGCACCGCGGTAGATCGCCAGCGAGACGAAGAGCAGCACGCCGTCCTCGACAAGCGTGACCCAGGTGAGCGGGCGCGCCCAGAACACGCCGAAGCAGCCGCAGTTCGGGATGTCGAGCCCGCGCGCCAGCGCCGCCGTCGACCAGACGAGATAGGCCACGTGCAGCAGGACCGCCGCGAGCGCCGCCGTCGCGAGACGGATACCGGACAGCAGCCAGAGGCCGAGCGCCAGTTCGCCGAGCGTCAGCGCGAGGGCGGCAGGCAGCAGCAGCGGTTCGGGCAGAGCCCGATACGTCGCCACCACCGCCACGAACCCGCCGATGTCGAGCAGCTTGCCCGTGGCGGTCACCAGCAGCACGGCGGCGAGCAGCAGGCGGCAGGTGGCAAGCACAAGCCGGCCGCGACTGCCGGCGGTGGCGGCAGGCTCGACCGGCATTTCCATACGTCGCCTCTACTCACCGCAATCCCGCGAACCAGAGCTATCCGATCCGCGCGCCGCGCGCCAGCGGCCTAAGACCACTACCGCCGCCGCCGCGTGCGATCATCGCGAGGGCGGCGATCGCGGCAAGCAGCAGCGTTATAGTCGGCGGCTCGGGGATCGCGGCGACGGCTGGGCCCGGCGCCGCCGCATCGGCGAGCACCGGCCCGGAGAGGCCGTTCTCGTCGGGAATCAGCGGCACGCCGATGTCCGACATCACCGCGAGGTCGAGCGGGGAGATCTCGTAGCGGTATCCGTACCAGAAGCTGACGCCGTTCATCAGGTCGCCGATCAGATCGCTTCCGGCGCCCGGCGACGCGTTGCCGAAATGCGTGTAATTGCCGGCGGTCAGCGGCACCGGGCCGCCATAAGCGGCGAGCGCATGCTCGCCGGTGAAGTAGATCCCGTCGGGGCGGACCGTGACGAAGCGGTCGAAGGTCGATTCATAGGCGCCCGGAAGCTGTCCCGTCGTCGGATCGCGGAAGCCGTTGAAGCCGAAGACGTGCCCGAGTTCGTGCAGGAAGACGCTGAACGCGTCGATCTTGCCCGACGGCACCGGCCCGCCGGCGGTCGGTTGGGAGTCGAACCAGAGTTGGTTTCGGAGGTAGGAGTCGCCGATCGTGATGATCGCGTCGGGCGCCGCGCCATTCGGATCGACGCCGGTGCGCAGCTTCGCCGCCGCGCCCTGATCGTAGACGGCCGTCGCCCCGTCCTGCCCGACATAGGCGCTCGCCGCGCTCGTGCCGTTCGCGGTCGGGATCGCGGCGAAGCGGACCTGCACGCCGATCGTGCCGCTGCCGGCGAGGTGCCGCGCCCAATCCGCGCCGGCTGCGGTCAGGTCGGTGCTGATCGCGGAGTAATAGGCGCTGTGCGCGGCATCCGGATCATCGAAGGTAACGGTGTAGAGCGGAGTCGCGTGCGCCACGCCGGATGGAAATGCTGCCGGACCGGCTCCGGCGGCAGCGAACGCAAGAGCAGCGACAAGGAAGCGGTGAGAAAGATTCGTCATCATGCGCACTCGAGGTTGATCCCCCGAGTGCAATTGTGCTTCCGAACACAATTTCTCGACAATGTAAAATTGATATTGAGGGAATGAAATTTAGGCGTGCATTTAAAAAGACACAAAATTGTTTAGACAAGTTTCATTTCAATACTGAATCTGTTATTTGATAATCATTCCACAGACATGATTTTGCCACTTCCCGCTCTTTCGAGTGAGGTCGTCACTCCAACGGGGCAGGCGGAGCGCTGTCGACATCACCCCGCCATCCCCCCTGAGCCGTCGGCCGTCAGTAGCAGCGATAGACCGCGACGCCGTCGGCAGCGGCGCGATTGACCGAGTCGAGTTCGGCGCGCCGGCCGTACTGATGGCAGTAGCGGTCTGCCTTGATGCCCGCTTCCTGCATGTCGTTGCCGTTGACCCGATAGGAGATCGCGGGCGGCGTCGAGTCGACGACGCTCGGGCCGGTAGCGCAGGCGGCGAGGCCGCCGACCAGGACGGCCGGCGCGGCGAGCCAAAGAGCGGTGCGCATTTCTCGTTCCTCCGATGGTTGATCCGAATGGGATACGAACGAGCGGAGCGCGAAGTTCCGCCCAAAGCGGCACCGAGCCGCCACCGTCGCGTAAGCCGTTCCTTAATGATGCGGCGTTCACCATCTGCCGCCTTTTGGTTGAACGAGTCCTGGACATGGCAACCGCCCGAAACACCCCTCCGGCGGATCCCGCGACGCAATCCCGTACCGCCAAGGACGGCGGAGGAACGTACCCGGCCGGCGGCTACTTCGCCGCGGGGACCTATCGTATCCGTCTCCGCGACGGCAGCGCTCCGGGCGCGCAGCAGCAGGCACCGCAGCGAACGGTTCCGGCGCCGGCAGCGCAGCCGCCGCGGCGCGGCGCGGCGCGGTGAAAGTCGTCTCGGACGCCACCCCGGACGGGGTCGAAACCGCGCTCCGCTACGCGATGCGGCCGGATGACAGTGGGCCGGGAGCGGAGCCTGTCCCGTCGCCGGCAACCACGACGGACGCAGCCGCGGACACCGGCACGCCCGTCGCCGTCGCCGACGCGCACGCCCTCCTCGCGCGGATTGCGGCGGAAACGGAAGCCGCCGCACCTGCGCAACCGGAACCCGCAGCCCTGCCGGTGCCGGCCCACCGGCCCACCGCCGCACGCCGGGGGACGAAGCTCGTCGTCCTGACGATCGTCTGCATCGCTGGCGGACTCGCAGCCGCCACGGCGCTTCACCCTCTGCGGCCTGCGACGACGCAAGCCACACCGGAGCCGGCGGCGGCGCCGGTTTCGCTCCCGCTCGCCATGCCGTCGCCGGCGGAACCGGAACCCGCTGCGGCGGCGGCAACGCCCATACAGGATGCGGCGCCGGCCGAACCGGCAGCCGGTGACATCCCGCCGGCAGCCGCCACGCCCTCCACAGCGGAGGCCACGGCGGAACCTGCGGCGCCCGACACGCCGGTCCACGCGGAAGCCATAGATTCCTCACCAGCGGCGGAAACACCGTCCGCGCGGCAGGAAACGGCGGCGGTGGCGGCGGCTATCGGCACGGAGCCTGCCGCAGCCGCCGTCACGCCGCCCGGCGGGGAACTGTACATCGTCCAGATCGCGGCTTACCGGACGGAGAAGACCGCCCGCCGCGTCTGCGATGCGATCGCGCAACGCGGCGGCTTAGACCTTGAAACCGTCGGCGGAACGGCCGCATCCCTCCCCGGACGCACCGGCGGCGGCGGCTGGTTCTATTGCCGGTCGCGACGCGCCATGCCGCTCGACGAGGCGACGGAGATGCAGCGCCGCCTCCACGCCACGGAACGGGCCGAGACGCTGCTCCTCCCCTCGCCCGGCGCGGATGCGGGCTGAGCGGTCCCGGCGGACCCGCTTGATGTCGCAGGCATTCAGGAAGGATTAACCATACCCCGTCACCGTCGCCGCCGACGTATCGACGGCGAGGACCGATGATTTCTTCGATGACCCTGACGGCGCCGGGGGCGAGTCCGGACACCGGAACGATGCAGCGGGAGCGGCAGCCGGGCACCTTTGCAAGCAGCGACGGCGGAAGGAGCGGCGGTAAAAGGACCGGCGGCAGCGTCCTGGCCGCGCTCCGCCAGGCGCTCGACGCGCGATGGTGGATCCTGAGCGGCGGGCGCCTCGCCGCAATCGGAAACGGCGGCACGGCCGCAGACGCGATCGTCCTGCATCCGGAGTTCGGCATCGGCCTGATCGCCCTCCCGCGGGACGGCGCGGCATTGCATCCGGCCGTCCGCGAGATCCGCTGCGCGCTCGCAGCCGATGGGATCGCCGCGCGCTTCGGCGGATTCCTGCCGGTCGTCGGCATCGCGCTCGATCCCGGCGACGCGTGCCCGGAGCACCTGCCGGACCGGATCGCCCGCGCCTTCGCCGCGGTGCCGACGATCAGCATTCGCGATCCGCGCTGGGTCGATTGGGCGGCGGCATCGCTCGGCCGCCTGAAGCCCGCGCCGCGGCGGTGGTGGGCGTCCCGCGATCGAGGCGCTGCCAACCTCGCGCGGCATCGCCGGCAGCCGCGCAACCGGATTTTCGCGGCGCTGATGCTGACCGGCATCGCCAGTACGAGCCTTCTCGTCGCCGTCGTCGGCACCCGGCTCCACCGCCTGTCCGACATCGCCGCCGATACGATCGCTCCTGCCGCCGAAACGGCCGCGCCGGCAGTGACCGCCACGCCTGCGGCTGCGCCAGCGGCAACGACCACTACCGCCGTCACCGCTGCGCCACAGGCGCCCGCACCGGACTCCCGGCCCGGCGGCGCAGCCATCGACGAGGCGCCACCGCGGCAACGTGCGCCGGCCGCAGGTTCCGCCGCTCCGGCCGAACCGGCGCCTCGGCCGCATGCCGCGCGAGCCGCCGCCGCATTGGGATCGTCGGCGCCGAGCCGGCAGCCCGCCGCACCGGTCCGCCATCCGGCGCCGCGGAGACCGGCAATGCCGCCAAGCCCGCACATCAACGAGAACCAGCCATAGCTCAGCGGATCATCACACGCCTGTCGCAGAGGCAAATCCTTCGCTGCGAGATTGCGGAATCGAGGCGCGCCCGTATTTCTTTCAGCAGCGCCGGGTGAGACCCGGTGTACGCGACCCTCCGTTGCGGGCATGGCGGGCGCACACCAGGGCAGAGATTGATGGGCAGGCATAACCGCGACACGCCGATGCGAAATCTCGCGCGCGACCTCCTGGACCGCATCGTCGGCAAGCAGATCGACGGCAGCCTGCTGTTCGAGTTCGTCGACGATCTCGGGATCGCCATCGTCATCACCGACGGCGATCTCGCCGCGCCCGGCCCGAAGATCCTGTTCGCCAACTCCGCCTTCACCGGAATGACCGGCTACAGCCTTACCGAAGTGCTCGGCCGCTCGCCGCGGCTGCTGCAAGGCTCGGCCACCGACCGGCGCGCCACCCGCCGGTTCGCATCGGCGCTGCGGAGCGGGCGCTCCGCGACGATGCGGGTCGTGAATTACCGCAAGTCCGGCGAACCCTATCTTTGCGAGGTGATGGCATGCGAGCTGCCCCGCTCCTGGCTCGTCGGCATGCACAAGCCACTCTTCGTCGCGTTCGAGCGCGAAGTGCTGTTGTCGGACTGACCGGCGACCGGAAAGCCGCCCCGTCGGGCCGCGCTCCGCCTCGGCAGTGGATTCCGTTAAGAATTGCTCCACATGAAGATGCTCAAGTGGCGCAGAGACAGAGACGACGTACCCTGGGACCGAAAGCCGATGCCGCCTTTTGCCTTCGATTCAGCGCAACGCCAAGCCATCGAGATCCTCGCAACCGTGTGCGACCGCGAACTCGGGGCTGAGGCGACGCCGGCGCGCGCGCTGCGCGCGCTGTTGCGGCAGCCGGTCCCCGAAGCCTTCGGCGAGGCGGTTGCGGTCTTCGACAGGCTGCCGTCCTCCGTCCGACGCCGCCTCGCCGACCAAGCCGCCTCCGAAGCGCAGCTCACGCGCCAGTTCGTCCGCGACGTGCACCGGCAACTCTCCGGCCTGCTCGGCGCTGTGAACCGCCGCCCGCGCGCCGGTAGCGGGCGGCAACGCCCACCGCAGGGGTAATACCAACGGCCGTTGAGCTTGACTCATCGGCCGTTGGTTGATCCCGTGCGGCGTTTGAGCAAAACCCGCTCGGCATCGGTCAACGACCGAGGCCGACGGTATAAGAGCCTGTCTCAGCAGGCTTTCATCCGCGCCGCCGCCGCATGCGATGAAGCCCTACCGTGGACGTTCTCTTGTCGAGCTTCATGCGACGAGGGAGAGATGAGACGAGACCGACTCATAACGGCCTGGTTCGGCATTGCGCTGATCGTCTGCTTCACACAGATCATGCAGCCGGCATTGGCGCATGGCAGAACCGACCTGCGCTGGAGCCGGGTCGAGAAGTCCGTCGCCGCATTCTTCAAGAGCGTCGCAGGGCATCCCGCGGACTTCGGCACCATGTACATGAACGCCACGATGGTGCCTTGAACGGCGGGGAAAGGCGGGTAGCCGCTACTCGTCGACGGTCTCGCCGCGGCGGCCGATCGTCGTATCGCGGTGGATATAGACGCTCGTCATCAGGCCGAAGCCGAACATCACGCTCAGCATCGACGTCCCGCCGTAGGAGATCAGCGGCAGCGGCACGCCGACCACCGGAAGCAGGCCCATCACCATCCCGGTGTTGACGAAGACATAGAGGAAGAAATTGATCGTGATGCCGAACGCGAGCAGCCGCCCGAAATGGTTACGGCTGCGCAGCGCGATCGCATAGCCGTAGACGAAGACCAGCGTGTAGAGCCCGAGCAGCACCACGCCGCCGACGAGGCCCCACTCCTCGGCGAACATCGTGAAGATGAAGTCCGTGTGCTTCTCCGGCAGGAACGACAGGTGGCTCTGAGTGCCGTCCAGATAGCCCTTGCCGAACACGCCGCCCGAGCCGAGCGCGATCTTCGACTGCAGGATGTGGTACCCGGTGCCGAGCGGGTCGTTCTCGGGGTTCAGGAAGGTATAGATGCGGTTCTTCTGATAGTCCCGCATGTGGCCCCAGACCACCGGCAGCACCGCGCCCGCCGCCGCGACCAGCACGGCGAACTTCCAGATCCGGACGCCGGCGAGGAAGAACATCGCGCCGCCGCTCATCACCAGCATCATCGCGGTGCCGAGGTCCGGCTGTTTCAGCACCAGCGCAGCAGGCGCGAAGACGAGGAGCGCCGGAAAGACGAGGCGCAGCGGCCGCCCGATCTCCTCGACGCTGAGCGAATGGAAATAGCGCGCCAGCACCATCACCGCCGCCACCTTCATCAACTCGGACGGCTGAAGCTGAATGACTCCGAGATCGATCCAGCGGGTGGCTCCCATGCCGGTCGCGCCGCGGATCTCGACCGCGACCAGCAGCACCAGGACGATCCCGTAGATCGCGTAGGCGCTGCGATACCAGAACCTGATATCGACGAGCGCCGCGCCGATCATCAGCGCGACGGAGACGCCGTAGCGCATCATCTGCTTCGCCGCCCACGGCTGAAGACTGCCGCCGGCCGCGGAGTAGAGCGTCGCGAAGCCGACGCCCGCGATCACCGTCAGCAGGATCAGCAGGCCCCAGTTGATGCTCCACACCTTCTCGGCGAAGGAGACCCGCTGGCGCGCAAGGTCGAAGTTGCCGCCGAACGCGGTCATCCCCGCGTCTCCGGGCCGGGGGGCGGAGGAGCGGCCTCGGCGACGAATTCCTCGACGGGGACGTGGCGCGCGGGATCGCGGCGCTGCGCCTCGCGCAGGACGTCGCGGCAGATCGGCGCGGCGACCGCCGAGCCGCCGCCGGCGCTCTCGCCGCCGTGCTCGACGACGCAGGCGCAGACGTAACGCGGCGCCGATGCCGGCGCGAAGGAGATGAAGAGCGCGTGGTCACGCTCCTTCCACGGCACGTCCTTGATCTTGCGCAGCCCATGGTCGCGCTCGGCCTGACTGATGCGGCGGACCTGCGCGGTGCCCGACTTGCCGCCCATCGCCATCGCCGGATCGGGGATCCGCGCGCTGTAGGCCGTTCCGCCCGGCTCGTTGACGACGGCGAACATGCCGTCGAGCACCATCTTGAGGTTGTTCGGCGGGATGTTGAGCGACGGGAAGTCGGTCGCGGGCACCCCGCCGTCGGCGGCCATCATCAACCCCTTCTCGCGCGTGATGCGCGGCACGATCGCGCGGCCGGTGACGAGGCGCGCCGTCATCGTCGCGAGCTGGAGCGGCGTCGCGAGGACGAAGCTCTGGCCGATGCTGGCGCTGATCGTCTCGCCATGCTGCCAGGGGACGCCGGTCGCGGCGAGCTTCCACTCGCGCGTCGGGATCAGGCCCTTGCGCTCGCCGGGCACGTCGAACTCCAGCTTGTTGCCGAGACCGAACCGCTTCGCCATCGCCGCGATCCGGTCAATTCCCAGACGGCGCCCGGCCTCGTAGAAGTAGCAGTCACAGGAATACTTGATGCCGAGATGCAGATTGACGCTGCCGTGCCCGCCCTTCTTCCAGCAATGGAACTTCGCGTTGCCGAGTTCGTAATAGCCGGGACAGCTCACCCGCGTATCCGGCGTCATGACGCCGGCCTCGATCGCCGCCAGCGCGACCATCGGCTTGAAGGTCGAGCCGGGCGCGTAGGCGCCGCTGATCGCCTTGTTGCTCAACGGCCCGCGCGGGTTCGAAACGTATTCGCGCCACAGCGAGGCCGTCAAGCCGGCGGAGAACGCCGCCGGGTCGTAGCCGGGACTCGACACGAGCGACAGCACTTCGCCGGTCGGCGCGTCGATCAGCACGCAGGACGCGCTCAGCTCGGCCGAGCAGCGCCGATAGGCGAAATCCTGAAGCGCCATGTCGAGCGTCAGGACCATCTCCTGTCCCGGCGCGCCCTCCTTCCGCGCCAGCTCGCGCACGACGCGGCCGTGGGCGTTGACCTCGACCTGGCTGGTGCCGGCGGCGCCGCGCAGCTTCAGGTCGTGGTACAGCTCGACGCCGTTCTTGCCGACGCGGAAATCCGGCAGCTCCAGCAGCGGGTCGCCGGTCAGCTCCTTCTCCGAAACCGCGGCGACGTACCCGACGATGTGGCTCGCCATCTCGCCGAAGGGGTAATAACGCGTCAGCCCCTCCTCGATCGAGACGCCCGGCAACTCCGGCACGTTGACCTCGACGCGCGCCACCTCGTCCCAGTTCAGGTTCGCCCGCACCACCACCGGCACGAAGGAATGCTTGCGCTTGATGTCTCGCAGGACGCGGCGGCGATCCGCCTCGGTGACGGGGATGATCGAACCGATCGCGTTGAGCGTCTCGTCGATGTCGCCGGCCTGTTCGGCGACGAGCACGACGCGGTAGTTCTGGCGGTTCGCCGCCATCGGCACGCCGAACCGGTCGACGATCCGGCCGCGCGGCGGCGCCAGCAGGCGGATGTTGATGCGGTTCTCGTCCGCCAGCATCTTGTATTTGTCGGCCTGCATGACCTGCAGGTAGTACATGCGGCCGCCGAGCGCCGAGAGCAGCGCCGCCTTCCCGCCCGCCGCCAGCAAGGCTCGCCGGGTCAGAAGCTTGTACCGGAGGTTTTCCTGCTTCCGCATGATCACACGCTCGCGAGCGCGGCACGCTGCACGCGCACGAGGAGGTAGCTTACTGCCGGAAAAGTGGCGACGGTAAGCACCGCCTGCAAGGCGGCGGGGCGCGGGTCGAGCAGCACGCCGTCGACCGCGCTGCCGACCGCCCACAGGAAGGCGACGGCCACGACCGCCAGCAGCATCAGGCCCATCCAGACGAACGGGAACGGCCGGTTCGCGAAGAAGCGGCGCTGCCGGATCACGACGCTGCGCGCGATCAGGAACAGCAGCGAGGACACGCCGAGCGGAGCGCCGCTCAGCAGGTCGAGCACGAGCCCGAGCAGGAATAGCGCGAGCGGCGGCATCAATTCTGGCCGGTAGATGATCCAGTGATAGACGCTCATCAGCGGAAAGAGCGGCGTCACGGATGCGTAGCCGGGCACGCGGACGGGCAGCACCGAGGCCACGGCGAGCAGCAGCGTAATGCTCGCCGGGACCAGCTTCGTCGCCAGCCCCTCGTCCTGCGGCGGTCCCTGGACGCGGCGTCCGCCTCCAGGGGCATTGGCGTCGGCGATCACGGCGCGTCTGCCTCTTCCGAAACGGCGGCGCCGCCGCGCCTGCCCTTCTTCGGCGCCGGAGGCACCGGCTGAGGCAGCACGCCGGCGAGCCCGTAATCGACGATGCGGACGAAATCGATACGCGACAGCTCGACGAAGGGCTCGACGCGGGAAACTCCGTTGTCGGTCGAGGCGACGCTGCCGACCGGGAGGCCGGGCGGGAACACGCCACCGTGTCCGGATGTCACGATGCGGTCGCCGGGATGAACCGGGGAGCGCACCGGGAGGTAGGCGAGACGCGGCTGGTCGGAGTTGTCGCCGGTCAATACCGCGCGCTCGCGCGAGCTTTCGACGATGACCGGGATGTGCGAGTTGAGGTCGGTCAGGAGCAGGACGCGGGCGGTGCGCTCGCCGACTTCGGCGACGCGGCCGACCAGTCCCTCGCCGGCGATCACCGCCTGCCCGCGGACGACGCCGTCGCGGCTGCCGGCATTGACGAGCACGCTGCGCACGAAGGTCCCGCCGGAATTGGCGATCACCTTGGCGGAGACGAAGGACGCGGTCGGCTCGGGGACGAGGTTCAGGAGCCCGTGCAGCCGCTGGTTCTCGGCATTGAGGTTGAGCGCGACCTGCTGCCATTGCAGAAGGCGCGAATTCTCCTGGCGGAGCCGCTCGTTCTCGCTGTAGAGCGCGGCTATCGAGTGCAGGCGCAGGCTCAGCGCGTCGAACCCGGCGACCGGCCGCGAGACGAGGTCGAGGATCGGCGCTGCGAAATCGGCCGCGACCATGCGGACGCGGTCGAACAGCAAGGCATCCGCCTTGCCGAGCACGATCATCAAGGCCGAGGCGACGACGAGCAGCGGCACCGCGAAACGCTGCGCCAGAACCCGGACCGGCGTCACCAGACGCATCGCGGGCTCCGTTCCGCGCTGCGACAACCGGTGTCGGAGTCTCCCGTCACGCTACGGCCTTCACCTCGGGGGTCAGTACATGTTGATGAGGACGTTCTTCAGCGTCTTCATCTCTTCCAGCGCGCGGCCGGTGCCGAGCGCGACGCAGGAGAGCGGGTCGTCGGCGATCGAGACCGGCAGGCCGGTGGCATGGCGCAGCACGATGTCGAGGTTGGCGAGCAGCGCGCCGCCGCCGGTCAGGACGATGCCCTTGTCGACGATGTCGGCGGCAAGCTCGGGCGCGGTGTGCTCCAGCGCGACCTTGACCGCCTCGATGATCGCGCCGACCGGCTCGGCGAGGCTCTCGGCGATCTGCCGCTCGGTGATCACGACCTCCTTCGGCACGCCGTTCATCAGGTCGCGGCCCTTGATCTCCATGATCCGCCCCTCGCCGTCGTCCGGCATGCAGGCGGAGCCAATCTCCTTCTTGATCCGCTCGGCGCTCGACTCGCCGACGAGCAGGTTATGGTTGCGGCGGATATAGGCGATGATCGCCTCGTCCATCTTGTCGCCGCCGACGCGCACCGAGCGCGAGTAGACGATGCCGCCGAGCGACAGCACGGCCACCTCGGTGGTGCCGCCGCCGATGTCGACGACCATCGACCCGGTCGGCTCCGTCACCGGCAGGCCGGCGCCGATCGCCGCCGCCATCGGCTCCTCGATCAGGAAGACGCGGCGGGCGCCGGCGCTCTCGGCCGATTCCTGGATCGCGCGGCGCTCGACGGCCGTCGAGCCGGTTGGCACGCAGACGATGACCTGCGGGCTCGCGAAGCTGCGGCGGTTGTGCACCTTGCGGATGAAATGCTTGATCATCTCCTCTGCGACCTCGAAATCGGCGATGACGCCGTCGCGCAGCGGCCGGATCGCCTGGATGTTGCCGGGCGTGCGGCCGAGCATCATCTTCGCCTCGTCGCCGACGGCGAGCACCTGCTTCCGGCCCTTGACGCTGGCGATCGCGACGACCGACGGCTCGTTCAGCACGATGCCGCGACCCTTGACGTAAACGAGCGTGTTCGCCGTCCCGAGGTCGATCGCCATATCGGCGGACAGCATGCCCAGCATTCTTCCAAACATCTGCGTGCGAAATCCGAGGTTAGCGAGTGCGAGTGGCGAGCACGGCCCACCGGCCGGTCCGGCGTCGCGCCCGGCGGAGCGTCAGCCGCCGCCGAGTGCCGGGAAGGTCGCTGCCGCCCGTTCGGGGTTGATCCTGTGTTGGGCGTCGGACGGACCCGACCAAACGGCGCCGCCGACGATCGCGGCCGGGGTCGCCGCTGCCGCGGCGGCACTGTCCCGCTGATCGTATGCGCTGCTTATCGGCGCGTAATCCGTCATTAAGTTGAGCAACGATAAGGTGGATTTGCAAGTCCGAGATTGCGCAGGGACACGCCGCATCCGCCAAGCCGTCCGGCCGGGAACGGAGAACGTCCCACGCCGTCCGCGACGGTGCGGCAACGGAGCCGGGCACAGCCGCGCTGCGGCTGCACTGCCGCCGCACGTTCAACCTATCGTGCCTAGCCGTTCCGAGCACCGTCATCGCCGCCCTATCGGAACCCGCTACCCTCCCGCTGCGGGCCCTTCCACCCTGACTCCTTATCCTTAAGATCGTGTTAAGCGTTAAAGGGCTTAGCGTCCGCGATCCGTCTCTTTGTGATTGCCGACCGCGACGGTAGCCGGACGGCCCGCATACTCACCAGAAAGGAGATCCAGCCATGGGAAGCACCATCGAACTCGCCGCCAAGGACGGCCACCGCTTCTCCGCCTACCGGGCGCTACCGGCCGGCGGCGGCACGCCGAAGGGCGGTATCGTCGTGATCCAGGAGATATTCGGCGTGAACGGCCATATGCGCCGCGTCACCGACGGCTTCGCCGCCCAGGGCTACGCCGCGATCGCCCCGGCGCTGTTCGACCGGCTCCGCCCCGGGATCGAGCTGGGTTACGACGACGGCGGCGTCGCCGAAGGCCGCGAGCTGCGGGGCGAGGTCGGATGGGACGGACCGCTCGCCGACGTCCAGGCGGCGATCGACGCGGCTGCCGCGTACGGCAAGGTCGGGGTCGTCGGCTATTGCTGGGGCGGGTCCCTCGCCTTCCTCGCGGCGACCCGGCTCACCGGCCTCGCCTGCGCGGTCGGCTATTACGGCGGCCAGATCGCACAGTATGCCGAGGAGCGGACCCGCGTGCCGGTGATTCTGCATTTTGGCGAGAAGGACCACGGCATCCCGATGAGCGACGTCGACCGGATCCGCGCCGCGCATCCGGACATGTCGATCTTCCTCTACCCGGCCGGTCACGGCTTCAACTGCGACGAGCGCGGCTCCTACGACGCGGCGAGCGCGGCGCTGGCGCTGGAGCGCACGCTGATGTTCTTCGACGCCAAGCTCGGCGGCGGCGGAGCCTAAGGCGAAGGCGGGCGGCGGACGAATCGCCGCCGCCGCCGCTGCGCCGCTCAGCGGATCCCCCGCCCTGCCGCCGCATCGGCGACGAACTGCAGCAGCACGCCGTTCGCCTCCTCCGGCGGCACGAGGATCGCGACGCCGCCGAAGGATTCGTGGTCGACCTGCCAAGAGGCGAGATGGTCGGCGGTCTTGTCGAGGTCGGAGACCGCGATCGTCATCGACGCCGGATACGGCAGCTTCACCCCGTCGAGGTCGACGCCGAAATCGTGGTAGAGCGCGCTGAAATCGTCGGCGTCGGCGAAGACCAGCCGGTGCCGGCGGCCGATATGGACGGTCAGCACGTCGTCGGTCGGCACGATGGACGCGGCGCCGAACAGCCGCTCGTAGGCGTCGGCGAGCAGTCGGGTGTTCTCGACGACCACGGTCATCGAGACGAGGCCGACGGCGCCGTTCGCATGGTCCAGCCAGGGCCGCCGGCGCAGCAGCTCCGGCGTCAGGTGCTGGACGACGAAGGCCGACAGCCCCGGCGTCTCCTCGGGCGGCAGGTGGGTGAGCTTGAAACGCGGGAGGACGGTGCCCTCGGGCAGTTCGAGCTGGCGGGCGAGGTCGCGCGGCTCGCCCGGATGCAGGCCGCGCGCCGCGAGCGCGGCAGCCGCCGCCGCGGCATCCTCGCTTGCGAAGGCGACGCCGATCAGCCCTTCCCGCTCCGCGAGGAAGCGGTCGAGGTTGTTGGTGAACTGCGCCGGGTCGACGATGCCGAGCAGCTCGATGTAATCGTGCGGGAACATCACGCAGTAATTGGCCGTGCCCCAGCCGATATGGCGCCCGCGCGGGCTCAGCGCGAAGCCGAGCCGCGTCCAGGCCATGCGCGCGTCTTCGAGGTCGCGCACGCCGACCAGCGTGTGATCGATGCCGGTGATCCGACCCGCGGTCATTCCCCGGCCAGCCGCGCCCGGCGTTCCGGGAACAGCGAGAGCAGCCCCTCCGCCGAGGCGGGACAGGCGCCGCGCTCGGTGACCAGCGCCGTCACGAGTCGCGCCGGCGTCACGTCGAAGGCGAAGTTCGCGGCCGGGCTGCCTTCCGGCGTCACCCGCACGGTCCCGACCGTCCCGTCCGGGAGTCGGCCGGCGATGTCGGTGACCTCGCGCGGGTCGCGCTCCTCGATCGGGATCTCGCGGACGCCGTCGCCGATCGTCCAGTCGATCGTCGGCGAGGGCAGCGCCACGTAGAACGGGACGCCGTTGTCGCGGGCCGCGAGCGCCTTCAGATAGGTGCCGATCTTGTTGGCGACGTCGCCCTGCGCCGTCGTGCGGTCGGTGCCGACGATGCAGAGATCGACCATGCCGTGCTGCATCAGGTGTCCGCCGACATTGTCGACGACCACGGTGTGCGGCACGCCGTGCTGCCCCAGCTCCCATGCGGTGAGGCTCGCGCCCTGGTTGCGCGGCCGGGTCTCGTCGACCCAGACGTGAACGGGGATGCCGGAATCGTGCGCGAGGTAGATCGGGGCCAGCGCGGTGCCCCAGTCGACGGTCGCGATCCAGCCGGCGTTGCAGTGCGTCAGGATGTTGACCCTTCCCTTGCGCCCCTTCGCCTCCCATGCCTTCTCGATCAGCGCCTTGCCGTGCTCGCCGATCGTCCGGTTCATCTCGGAATCCTCGTCGGCGATCTCGGCGGCGCGGCGATAGGCGGCGGCGACGCGCTCCGGCCCGGCGGGGACCGGGGCGACCGCGCGGCGCATGTCGTCGAGCGCCCAGCGCAGGTTGATCGCGGTCGGCCGCGTCGCGGCGAGCACGTCATAGGCGGCGTCGAGCGCGGCATCGCCCGCGTCGACGCGCAGCGCGAGGCAGAGGCCATAGGCCGCGGTGGCGCCGATCAGCGGCGCGCCGCGCACCAGCATGGCGCGGATCGCGTGCGCCGCGTCGTCCAGCGTCGACAGCGTCGTCGTGACGAATTCATGCGGCAGCCGGGTCTGGTCGATGATGCCGACGGACCAGCCGTCCGGCTCGACCCAGATCGTCCGCATCGGCTTTCCTTGCACTTTCATCCGCACTCTCCGCACTTAAAAGGTGTGGTAAAAGGTCTCTCGCTGGATCTTAACCCGGATTTCTCACAAGGAGCAGCGCTGCCTTGCACGCTCCTACTCCGACGGCAAAGAGCGGCACCGCAGTGCTGTTCCTTGTGAGAAATCCGGGTTAACTGGTCGCCGCCGCCGGTGCCGCCAAGGGCGCCGCGAAAGCTGGAGGAAATAAATTGACGCGCGAGATCGACTTCTACTTCGACTTCAGCTCGCCTTACGGTTACATCGCGAGCGTGAGGATCGACCACCTCGCCTCGAAGTTCGGCCGCACCGTGCGCTGGCGCCCGTTCCTGATCGGCGCGGTCTACAAAGCGATCGGCGGCCCGTCGATCCCCGAACAGCCCGCGAAGTTCGACTACATCCGCCGCGACCTGCCGCGCAGCGCCGCCTATTACGGCGTGCCCTTCAGCTTCGCGCCGACCTTCCCCGAGGCGCTGCTCGCGCCGGCCCGCGCCGTCTGGTGGCTCAACGACCGCGATCCGGCAGTGGCAGGAGCCTTCGCCAGAGCCGCCTACCACGCCTACTGGGCCGAAGGGCGCCGCATCGGCGAACCCGGCGTCACGGCCGACATCGCCGCCGGCCTCGGCGTCGACAGGGACGAACTCCTCGCCGCGCTCGGCGATCAGGCGGTCAAGGACCGGCTGCGCCGCGAGACCGACGACGCGATCGCGCGCGGCGTCTTCGGCTCGCCCTACATCGTCATCGACGGCGAGCCGTTCTGGGGTTCCGACCGCCTCGTCCAGGTCGAGGCGTGGCTGGAAAGCGGCGGCTGGCCGAAATAGGCCCGGCGACCACCGCGGCAGCCGCCGCTCTGCCGTGATCCGCGCCGCGGTCACGGCAGCGCGAACCCGGCGACGAGCGGCGCGTGGAACGAGCCGGCGGGCGGCGGCGCGCTCTCGTCGCTGTCGTCGCCGAGACCCTCGTTGAGGATCGCGACCTCGCCGACGCACCGCGCCAGGGCCGGCGAGACCAGGATATGGTCGACGAGCAGCGCGGCGCCGCGGTGGCGCATCGAAAAGCGCCGCTCGGCCGGCACGGCGCGCTCGACCGGCGTCAGCATGCGGGCGGCGGCGAGCGCCGGGCTGCCGACGTCGTCGGCGTCGCCGATCAGCAGGCGCAGCGGCATCTCCGTCAGCCCGGCGTTGCAATCGCCGGCAACGACGACGAGCGCGTCGGGCTCGGCGTCGAAGATCCGCTCGACCGCGAGTCGCGCTTCGACCGCCTGACCGGCGCGGCGCATCGCCGCGATCAGGAAGCCCTCGGCCCAGCCGGCGGTGCTGCGCCATGCCCTGCCCTCCTTCTGCCCCGGGATCGGGGCCGCGAGCGGGGCGCGCAGATGCAGGTCGACGACATGCAGCGTGCGCCCGCCGGGAAGCTCGATCGCGACGGCGAGGATCGGCCGGTCCCAGCGCACCGGCTCCGGCGCGGCGGGCGGCGGTATTGCCGTCGCGGCGCGGTAGAGCGGCGGCGCGACAAGGTCGTGGCGGATCTGCCGGCGCTCGCGGATCGGGAACCGGCTCAGCACGACGAGGTTGTGCACGTCCTGCGGGCCGACGCCGTCGGGGCCGGTGGTGAAGGCGCGCGCGAAGCCGGCATAGGGCGTCCCAGCGACAAGGGCGTCGAGCGCATCGAGCCGCCGCGGCGCATGCCGGTCGGGCTTCTGCCCGTTGACTTCCTGGAGACAGAGCACGTCGGCGTCGAGCCGCAGCAGCACCGGGCGGAGGGCGGCGATGCGTGCCGCGAGCGGCGGCAGCCCCGCGGCCTCGGCAGCGTCGTCGCCGCCGAGGTTCTCAAGGTTGAAGGTGGCGACGCGCAGCCGTTCCGGCATCGGCCGACCGCCCGCGCGCCTACCGGTTCAGCTCGCGGCCGGCGACGGCGTCGAGCTTCGCCAAGAGCGCGGGGTCGCGCACCTCCGGTGCGGTGATGATCGCGTGTTCGAGCGCCGTCTGGCAGCCGTGCGGGCATGGGGTGGGCGGGTCGGCGAGGAGCGGCGCCACGTTCTTCACCAGCGCGCGGGCCTTGTCGGCGTTCCCGAACAGCACCTTGATGACCATGTCGACGGTGACCGCGTCATGGCCGGGGTGCCAGCAGTCGTAATCCGTGATCATCGCGACGGTCGCGTAGCAGATCTCGGCCTCGCGGGCGAGCTTCGCCTCCGGCATGTTGGTCATGCCGATCACGTCGCAGCCCCAGCTCCGGTACAGGTTGCTCTCGGCGACCGTCGAGAATTGCGGCCCCTCCATCACGAGGTAGGTGCCGCCGCGCGTCATGCGCAGCCCGATCTCCGACGCCGCCTCGACGACCGCGTCGCCGAGGCGCGCGCAGACCGGGTGCGCGACCGAGACATGCGCGACGCAGCCCGTGGTGAAGAAGCTCTTGGGCCGCGCGAAGGTCCGGTCGATGAACTGGTCGACGACGACGAAGTCGCCCGGCGCCAGCCCCTCGCGCAGGCTGCCGACCGCGGACAGCGAGAGGATCTGCGTCACGCCGCTCCGCTTCAGCGCGTCGATGTTGGCGCGGTAGTTGATCTCGGAGGGGGAGAGCCTGTGGCCGCGCCCGTGCCGCGGCAGGAAGGCGATCCGCTGCCCATGCAGCGTCCCGAAGCAGATCTCGTCCGACGGCTGGCCGAACGGCGACTCGACCTTGCGCCACTCGATGTCGGTCAGCCCGTCGATCTGGTAAAGCCCGCTGCCGCCGAGGATGCCGAGGACGGATGCTTTTGGTTGCGTCATGGAAGAGCACGCCTTTCAGTGCAATTATAGGCAGATAAGCACCTCAAACAGGGCACATCATATACAATGAAAAAGGGTATTGTGTCGACCGCAAACTAGGCACCCCCGAGATCGCCGCCGTCGAGCGACCAGAGCAGCCGAAACGTCGCGAGATCACCGGCCTGCAGACCGAGCGCTGTCACGGCGAGGCGGCCGGCCTCGTGCAGCGCGTCCAGGTCCGTCGCCTCGACGACGAGAAACCATTCCGCGGGAGGCGCCAGCGTTGCCGCCGCATCGGGCGCGACCGGCATCGAAAGGGCGGGATCGGTTTCCATCAGATGCGCGGCGACCATGCCGTCGGCAGCGAGCAGCGAGGGCAGCAGCGTCCCGCGGATCGCATCCCGCCGCGCGCCGGCAGCTTCCGGATCGCCGGGCGGCATGAACGGCAGCAGCGCCAGACAGCCGCCGATGCCGGCGCCGCCGCGCAGCGTCACCGGACCGACGCGGCGCAGCGAGTCTCGCATCCGGGCGAAGTTTTGCACCGACCACGGCGTCTGGTTGGCGAAGGCATGCCGGTAGGCGTCGCTGCGGAAGACGCCGATGTCGGCCGTGCGGTAGAGCGCGAGATAGCGCCGCTGCGCTCCCACCGCGCGATAGCGGCCGGCACGCCCGAAGCCGGGGATGCGGACCCGCTCCTGCATGTGCTCGCGGTCGTACCACCGGTTGAACTCGGCCTCGTGCGCCGGATCGATGTCGGTCCAGACGAGGAGCTGAGCGGGATCGGCCGGCATCGCATGCACTCCTTTGACGGGCGGCGCCGAAGATTATACCGGCCGTGAACGAAACGCCGCCCGCGGCGAACCGGGGCGGCGCTCTTCGGGCCTCAAGCGGAGTGCGGCCATCACGCCGCACGCGCGCCGGCCGGTGTCAGTGAACGTCCGCCCAGATCTTCCGCTTCACCGCGTAGAACAGGACCGCCGCGATGGCCAGGAACAGCATGACCTTGAACCCGGTCTGGTGCCGCTCCTCAAGGCGCGGCTCGGCGGCCCAGGTCAGGAAGGTCACGACATCGTGGGCCATCTGCGGCACCGTCGTCTGGGTGCCGTCGGCATAGGTCACCGCGCCGTCGTTGAGCGGCTTCGGCATCGCGATCTGGTGGCCCGGGAAGTACTTGTTGTAGTTCATCCCGTTGCCGAGCTTAAAGTCCTGCGGCGGGTCCTCGTAACCATTCAGGATCGAGTAGACGTAGTCGGGGCCGCCCTCGCGTGCCTTGACGATGAGCGAGAGGTCGGGCGGCAGCGCGCCGTTGTTCGCCGCCCGCGCCGCCTTCTCGTTGGCGAACGGCCGCGCGAAGAGATCCGCGGGACGACCGGGGCGTTGGAACATCTCGCCCTCATCGTTCGGCCCGTCGGTAGTCTGGTAGCCGGCGGCGATCGCCTTTACCTCGTCCTCGTTGAACCCGATGCCCGTGAGGTCGCGGTAATGGATCATGTTGATCGCGTGGCAGTTCGAGCAGACTTCCTTGTAGATCTGGAAGCCGCGCTGCGCCGCCGCACGGTCATAGGTGCCGAACGGCCCGTCGAAGGACCAATGCTGCTTCATCACATGGACGGTTTCGTCCGCCGCGATCCCCTGCCCCGCGGTGAAGGCGAGGATGGCGGCAGCGGCAGCGGTCAGCAACGAGCGGCGCATTACGGCTTCTCCATGGGCGTCGTGGCGCCGGCGAGACGGGGGCCGCCCTTCATCACCGCGGCGCTGATGCTGGTCGGCAGCGGCCGCGTACGCTCGAACTTGCCGAGCAGCGGCATGATGACCAGGAAGTGGATGAAGTAGTATGCCGTCGCGACCTGCCCGAGGATCACGTAGAAGCCCTCGGGACGGTGCGCGCCGACATAGCCGAGCACCAGCGCGTCGACGACGAGCAGCCAGTAGAGCTGCTTGTAGACCGGGCGGAACACCGCGCTGCGGACCCGCGACGTGTCGAGCCACGGCAGGACGAACAGCACGGCGATCGAGCCGAACATGCAGATGACGCCCATCAGCTTGTTCGGGATCGAACGCAGGATCGCGTAGAACGGCAGGAAGTACCATTCCGGCACGATCTCCGGCGGCGTCACCAGCGGGTTCGCCGGGATGTAGTTCGCCGGATCGCCGAGCGCGCCCGGCAGGTAGAAGACGAAGAGCCCGTAGAACAGCAGGAAGACGAACAGGCCGAAGATGTCCTTGACCGTGTAGTACGGATGGAAGGGGATGCTGTCCTGCGGCCCCTTGCGATCGATGCCGAGCGGGTTGTTCGAGCCGTGCTGGTGCAGCGCGACGAGGTGGAGCATCACCGCGCCGACGATTACGAACGGCAGCAGGTAATGCAGCGAGAAGAACCGGTTCAGCGTCGGATTATCGATCGAGAACCCACCCCACAGCCACGTCACGATCGTGTTGCCGACGACCGGGATCGCCGAGAACAGGTTGGTGATGACGGTCGCGCCCCAGAAGCTCATCTGCCCCCACGGGAGCACGTAGCCCATGAACGCGGTCGCCATCATCAGCAGCAGGATCACGACGCCGATCATCCACAGCAGCTCGCGCGGCTCCTTGTACGAGCCGTAATAGAGGCCTCGGAAGATGTGGATGTACGTGACGATGAAGAACATCGACGCGCCGTTCTGGTGGACGTACCGGAGCAGCCACCCGTAATTCACGTCGCGCATGATGCGCTCGACGGAATTGAAGGCGTAGTCGATGTGCGGCGTGTACTGC